>NZ_BMJB01000003.1 GCF_014642855.1 Edaphobacter acidisoli
CCGAAGATCGTCAAACACTTGAAAACAGAGGTGGAAAGACTCAACAAGCCTTCAGTGAAGAAAGGATAGCAATGTCCTTACCTTGTGTCAAGGGGATAATCTTCATAGAAATAGAGTCAAAAAGACCCCGGCCACCAGCCGGGGTCTTGCATTTTCACCGAAGGAGGCCCGCGTGAAGTCCAGACTTAACCAAACTCGAATGAAGACTTTACGCAAAAAAGTATGGGGGAGGGGGCCTAAGCCGCCCGATACCGCCCCAGCACCTTCACCATCCGGCAGTGCTCCCGAAGCGCCGCCAGCGCCGCCTCCGCCCGCTCCCGGCTATCGAACCGCGCGTCCACGTAGAAGACGTACTCCCACGGACTCCCCGGCACCGGACGCGACTCGATCTTCGTCAGATTCACCCCCGCCGCCGCCAGCCGCTCCAGCGCCGCCACCAGCGTCCCCGGCCGGTGGTCGATCGCGAACGCCACACTCATCTTGTTCGGCTCACCCGTCGGCCCGAACTCTCCATCCACCACCCCATCCCGCCGGATCAGGTGGAACCTCGTGAAGTTGTCCGCATGGTCCTCCACTCCCGGGAGCAGCACCTCAGCCCCGTACCACGAGGCCGCCAACTCCGGCGCCAGCCCCGCAGCATCCCGGAGCCCCGCCGCCATCACGTGCTTCACGCTCCCCGCCGTGTCGTAGAACGGCACCACCTCCAGCTCCGGATGCGACGCCAGGAACTTCCTGCACTGCGACAGCGCCACCGGGTGCGACATCACCTTCCGCACCTCACCCAGCTTCACCCCCGGCGCCGCGATCACGTTGTGCCGGATCCGCAGCAAGCTCTCCCGCTCAATCCGCACCGGCATCTCCAGCAGCAGGTCGTAGTGCTCCGCCACCGACCCGTGCAGACTGTTCTCAATCGGCAGCACCGCCCCATCCACACTGCCCGCAACCACCTTCGCCATCACCTCGGCCGAGACCGTGCACGCCACGATCTCCAGCCCCCGCAGGTCGCTCAGCATCGCCACCGCAGCCATGTGGCTGTTCGACCCCATCTCGCCCTGAATCGCAATCTTCACCGGCTAACCCCTGTTCCCTAAGCAGATACAGCCATTGTACGCAGTCTGGCAACCTCACACTGTTCCAGCGCAACTTACTTCAACAGGCCCTAGAGCCACGAACGTATGCAAGCCAAGTCAAAAGTGAGGAGAGATGCATGCTCTGGACTATCACAATCATCCTATTCCTGCTGTGGGTTGTTGGCCTGGTAAGCAGCTACACGCTCGGAGGCTGGATCCACATCCTTTTGGTACTCGCCATTATTGTCCTGATCTACAACCTGATCGCCGGACGCCGCGTCGTTTGACGACCGAAACGTTGCAAGCCGACCTGCAACTCATCACCTGCAGCGGAGCAGAGTAACCATCCGCTTGCCCTACGGAAAGGAAGGACTGCAATGAATAAAGATCAGATTTCTGGGAAAGTCGAACAACTCATCGGCAAAGTTAAACAAAAAGCTGGCGAATCAACGGGGAATCAGCGCATCGCAAATCAAGGTGTCGCCGACCAGATCAGAGGCTCTGCAAAAGAAACCTGGGGCCATATCAAAGACACCGCCAACGAGATCAAGGAGACTGCCGAGGCAAAACATCAAGCAGACCAGGATCGTGCGCGCGACAGTATCGCATCTGGCACGCAAAGCCTCAAAGACCGGATCGCCGACAATCTCGACAACATCCAAAATGACCAGCGTGTTGAACGCGAGCACATCAAAGAATAGCGCTGGTTATACGCTCCAACCATCACGTCTCTGTGTTCTCACAAAGACCCGCCTTGCCGGCGGGTCTTTTCTATCTCCGCAGCAGAACGTCTGCCGCGACAAATCCAAAGAACAGCACCGAGATGATCCCATTCAGCGTAAAAAACGCCGCATTCATCCGCCGCAAATCGCCCGGCGAGACGATCGAGTGCTCATACAGCAGCAGCAGCGCCACCACCACCACTCCCAGCACCGAAACCTTCCCCAACCCGAACAGCACCACCAGCCAGCACAGCAGCGCCAGCATCCCCAGGTGCATCCCACGCGCAATCCAGAACGCGCCGCGCACCCCGAACGCCTGCGGCACACTCTTCAACCCCACGCGGCGATCATGTTCAAAGTCCTGGCACGCATACAACACGTCGAACCCACCCACCCACAGCAACACCGCTCCAGTTAGCACCACGATCCGCCAGTCCAGCGACCCGCGCACCGCAATCCACGCCGCCGAAGGCGCAATCCCAAGCGCCAGTCCCAGCACCAGGTGCGACCACCGTGTCACCCGCTTCATCAGGCTGTACGCCAGCACCACCGCCAGCGCCACCGGAGCAAGTTCCAGCGTCAACCGGTTCAGCCGCGCCGCCGCCAGCAGAAACACCCCAGCCGAAACCGCCACGAACCCTGCAACAAACCCGCGACTCAACAAACCCGCCGGAATCGCCCGCATCGCCGTTCTCGGATTCTCCGCATCCAGCCCAGCATCCGCCAGCCGGTTGAACGCCATCGCCGCCGACCGTGCCGCAACCATGCACACCACAATCCAACCCAGCACACGCCACGCTGGCCAGCCGCCAGCCGCCAACACCGCGCCGGTCAAAGCAAACGGCAGCGCAAACACCGAGTGCTCCCACTTGATCATCTCAAGCGTCACCCGAGTACTCTTCAACAAAGAAGCCATATCTCTATCGTAAAAGAACCTCTACTTCTCCGGAGCCGCTCCAGCAACCTGCAACAGATTAATCACCTTGAAGACGCCCGGAACGCCACCTGCACGGACAAAAGCCACATCCTTGTCGCTCTGGGTATCAACCAGTCCAGTCAATGTCACATTGCCGTGGACCACGGTAATCCGAATCGGCTTCGCCGGATCAATCGCATAGCGGTTCAACTGTGGCGCACCATATATTGCACGCGCTTCTGCCAGGCGAATACGGTCATCCATCGGAGACAGCGGAGCAAGCTCAATCTTGTCCTCCACACCCTTCACCCCCGGATAGTTCGACACCAGGCTCACCGCCGAGTCCTTGTCCACGGGCCCGTACGCTACGCCACCCAGCGTCACCACCCCGTTCTTCACTCCGATCGTGAATGCATTGAACGCCGTTGTCCCATAACCGATACGG
This sequence comes from Edaphobacter acidisoli, assembly GCF_014642855.1. Classification (NCBI taxonomy): domain Bacteria; kingdom Pseudomonadati; phylum Acidobacteriota; class Terriglobia; order Terriglobales; family Acidobacteriaceae; genus Edaphobacter; species Edaphobacter acidisoli. The sequence continues at coordinate 3,154 of NZ_BMJB01000003.1, forward strand.
TCATATGCAATCTTCTCCGAGAGCTTGTTTCGCAGAGTATCGTCATCGACCACCGGCCCTGCAACCTCAATCAGATTCTCAACGCCACGTACATATCGTCTGCGATGCGCACGCCTGCTCGCATCCGTCTTCGCGCTGTAAACCTGAACCGTCCCGGTCAGTGTCACGATACCGTCGTGGACCTCAGCCTTCACTGCTCGAAATCTCCGGCCACCAAGTGCCCGAGACATCTCAGCCCGAATCTGCGAGTCATATCTGCTAGTTGCACTATCCACCTGGGCCAGACTCATCGCCGTACAGCACAGCACCAACACGCAGAGCCAACCCACAAACCTCGATCTCATGAACATCTCCAAAATGGCCTACCGATAGCGCCGCCGCAACTTATACACAATACTGAACACGCCCGATTCATCACGCGTCACTACAATCGACGAAGTGGGATTCAGGTCGTATTCCACCTGGATTAATTGCTGCGCCGAGGAGTTCACATTTGTCGCAAACGTTGCCGTAATCTGTCGCGACAATTGCTGCTGCACCGTAATACGTGCCGACGAATTGCCCAGCGTTCCGACAAACGCCGGATCAATCTTCACGCTACCCACTCCGAATAGCTTCTCCACACGATTGCTCACCGTTGCATTCAACGCGCCGCCAAGCAAAGCACTCGTCGTCGGATCCGTTCCCGCCTGCATCTGCTTCTCTTGGTAAAGCTGCGCTTCTTCCTGCGTGCGCCCCAGCGCCAGCAGCGCAAAAATATCACTCTCGCTCAGTGGAGGCTCCGAACGATACGTCGGCTTCAGGTTTGTAGCCGTCCCATGCAATCCCACCGTAATGTCGTACGTCTCGACACGCGCCGTTGCATCCAGATCAATCGTCGGATCGATCCGCACCGGATTCGTGAAGTAGATCTCTCCGCGCTGTAGCTGATACTTCGTCCCGGCAAACGTAGCGCTCCCATCGTTAATCTCGATACGGCCCAACACTGACGGCACCGCAACCGTTCCGCGAATCGTCAAATCTACCGACCCAGCCAGCTTCGCATACGAGTTCTGAAAGTCTAACTGCGGAGCGCTCGTGATATGCACATCCAGCCGAATCTTATTTGCCGGCGCGTTCGGGTCCGGAGGTGCGCTCACGCCGCCGACCGACGAGAATGCCGCAAAGTCCACATCCGCACCCACGCCAAACCGCGTCAGCAGAATATTCCCACTTAGCAGCGAACTATCTGGCCCTCCCTGCAGCCGCAGCTTCGCATTCGCAGTCGCGCTCAGCCCATACAACCGCACGCGCACAGTATCACCAGTTGCTGTCAGGTCTGCATACACGCCATTCTGGTAACGGATCGAACCACCAATATTCAGTTGTCCGCCGCCGGTCGTCGCGGTCAGCTTCTCCACCTGCAACCTGTCCTGGTTAAAGACCAGCGTGCCGTTCATATTGCTCAGCCCATTCGGCACGCCATCCATCGCAATGTTCACGTTGTCGAACTGCACGCGCCCAGTCAGCGCAGGCTTCATCACTCTGCCGCCCGCCGCAATCGTGAACTCCATCTTCCCGCTTGAATTCAGGTCAGGATCGAAGGTGTGCAGCAGGGCAACGCTCACACTGCCCGTCGCCTTCACATCCAGCTTCCCGCCCTTCGGATCAGTCGAGCCAAACAACTGCGCCGTGCCGCTTGCACGCATGTCCGTGTCCTGCCCGGTGATGTGAACCTGCTCCAGCGTAGCGACTCCGTTCTGCAATCCAATCCGCAGAGGCTCGGCAGCCTTCAACTCAACACCCTGCAGCTTCACGTCCACCTGATTGAACACACCTTCGCCGCTCAGCAATTTGGGCGTCTTCAACGGCCCGCTCACCGTCACCGAGCCGTTGATCATCGATTGCGCTTTGATCCCGCTTGCACCGAACATCGCCAGGGGCTTGCCCACATCAAGCCCCGTCACCGTCACCTTGCCCTGTGCAGGAAAATCGCCCGCCATCTGCACCTGTCCGTTGGCATCAATCTTTGCCCCAAGCAGAGTCGAGTTGATCGTGTAATAGAGGTTCTTGCCTTCGCTATGCACATCGGCCACCGCGTTCCCAGCGGCCTGTCCTTTGTAGGTAACGCCATCGAGCTTCACACTCGCCTTCAAACCAGGTTGCGAGACCGTTCCATCTGCATCCGCAACCATGCTGGCCACTCCGTCCAGTCCAGTCTTCGCACGCTGCACGACAACGAACTTCGAGAGCACCAGATCATGCCCTTCGACGTGCCCATGCAGGTGCTCCGAGCCCATGTCGTATCCGCCTCTGCCATCGATCTGCATTCCGTGCAGCTTCAGTACGACATTGTCAGCTTCGATGTCCTTGCCCTGTGCCACCAGGTCCGCGCCTACCGATTCATACGGCTCGCCATACGCCTCACCATTCACGAGCGAAATATGCCCACCGCCGCTCATGTTGTCGAACGTGCCCGTTACGTGCGCGTTCAACGCCACAGTCCCTGTCACAGGAATCTCCTTGACGCCGGCAATCTGCATCGCATCGGTCATGCTGGCATCGGCCAGCTGCACCGTTGCATCGACGGCCATGCCGCTGTCCCATACATAGCTCGCCACACCGCGCTTCGACACCTCCTTACGAGGCACCAGCGTTCCCTCGGCATTCAGCACCGCGCTTCCGCGCCGGACCGTAGCATTCGCAATCGCCAACCCGCCATCGGGCGAATATTCAGCATCACTCGTCACGGAGTCGATCGACGCATCCGTCTGGTCCAGCGCAAACTCGACATTCTCCGCCTGCACATGTCCCTTCACGTCGAGATCACGCACCGCTCCACGCGCCGTTCCATTGAACTGCAACGACCCATGCAGCACGACTGGAATCGCCGCCGCGCCCCGCTTGCCATTCGCTTCCAGATCAAGCGTCGTCAGCAACTGGTCGAAGTCCCCCAGATTGCTCACCGTCAAATCCGTCCGCAGCATCGTCAGAGCATCGCCATTGTTCACGCCCAACACGCCCGACGCCTCCAGTGTCGAGCCAGGCGTGCGCAGCGCGATCTGCTGAATCATCACCGTCTCGTTCTTGCCCGAGTAGTGCGCCACCGTCTGGCCCGTCACTGGAACATTCGAGCGTGCGCCCTTGCGCGGCACGCCGGTCGGCGCAAACGCGAGCTTCCCATCTACCTCAACCGTCGAAGCAACATCATTCGTGCCAAGCCATTCCACCTTCACAGGTCCCGATACGGCTGTATCGAATCCCAGGTCGCCATAGTGCTCCGGCGCAGTCACGTCCATGATCGTGCGCAGAGGCATCTTCGTCAGCGTGGCATCGATGAATGCGTGCGAAGGCTGCGGCTTTTTCCCCTTTTCGACAGGCGCATTGCCCAGCCAGTTCTCAATCCGCATATCGCCCGCCGCGATTCCTCCACCAGGCAAGCGCGCCATCATCGAGGTCAATAACAACTCATCCGGAGTGATATGCAGCGTCGCTCCGCCATCGACACCCTGCGTCCGTATGTACTCGTCGCGATACGCCACACCATGGATCTTCGCCGCGCCCGTAATCAAATAACCCGACACACAGCCCGGCTCCGGCTGCGGGGCCTTTGCCCTCTTCGCCTCAAACCTCCGCCAGAACCCCTGCTTCTCAGGCGCCGACGCGACCGCGCAGCTATGCCCCTTCATATCCAGATCAACGGTGCCCGCGCTCAATCCATCCACACCCGTCAGCGCTGAAACCTGCTTCAACTCCAGATTGCCTTTTGCCGCAATCTGCCACTCCGGTTGAGCGAAGTGCGTCAGGCTCGCCGTCGCCTCCAGCGTTGAGTTCTTCCCACTGGCGAAGTCCAGCTTCGTCACCTCAGCTATGTCCCTGCCAACCTGCGCCTCCATGTGCAGCACCGAGTGCGCCTCCGGCTCCTGCTTGAGCTTCGTGCGCAGGTCTTCCAGATCAACCGTCGCACCGTAGCGCTCCGTCGCAGAGATGTAATGCACCTCTGCATCAAGATCACGCGCCGCCACGTCAAACGGAATCGCGCGATCATTCAACAGCGCAACACCATTGGCCAGCAACACCTCGCCCGCCTTCAAATCAAGCAGCGTATCCATCACCGGAGTATTGCTCGTGCTCGGATGCTTCGGCACCGGCTGGTTCGTCTTGCCGTCCTTGTCGACGATCAGATGAAACTGCGGATGCTCCACCGTCAATGAGTTCAAATTCACATACGACGCTAGCCCGCTGCCAGTCAGATGAGAAAAAAAGCTGACGATCCTCACCTGCGCCTCGATTCTGTCTACCGAAAGATACGGCGCCTCACCCGGACCTTCGAGTCCATGAATCACCAGCCCATCCACACCAACCGCAAGATGCCACAGGTGAAAATGGATCGCCTTGATCTCCACCTGCCCGCCGGTCGCGTCTTCCAGCACCTTCACAACTTCGGCATTCACTCTGTGCTCAAAGTCCGACGTCGTCGAATACCACGCAAACGTCAGAAACAGCACCGCAGCAAGCGCCACCGCGCTGCCCACCGTCCAAAGCACGACTCGTCCAATCTGCGATGCCAGCGAGCGCTTCACCTTCTGCACTTCGTCCTTGACCTTCGCCTCCAGACGCTCCTTCTTCTCCGACAGCTTCCGCTCCAGGTCGCTCACGGCGCCACCTCACCGGGAGACAAGATGCGCACGCTCCCCTGCGCCCTCAGCGACTTCAACCAATCCTGCAGCAGATTTCCCACCTGCTGCTGTAGCAGCACCTCCTCAATCCGCTTCGAGATCGTGTCGAGTTGCGGCGGAGCCACATGCCGCGCCGCATACTCCGGCAGCATCGTCTTCTCGTAGTAATCCTTGATCTGCGCATCCGAGATGCTGATCCCCGCACGGAACCGCATCTCGATAAATCGCAGCAACTCCATCCGCTGCCGCCAGCGATCCGCAAACTCCTCCACCGTGAAGCCATGATCAGCAAGATACTTCGTCCAGCCCGCATCGCTCTCGCAGTTGTATTGCGTGCAGGCAGGAATATCCTTGCGCAGCGTAGCAATCTGTTTGTTCAGCTCTGCATCCGTCACCTTGTCTTCCGGCTCGAAGTCCGCCTGCTGCAAAATGAGCTTGCGATCGATCAACCGCTGAATCGCCTTGTCCCGCGAGAAGGTTCCTGCCTGGCGGTAAGGCTGTATCTCCTCAAACCGCCTCTCCTCATCCACATCGCTCTCTAAAATCACATCGCCATTCACCACAGCGACAACCCGATCCAGCACGACTCCTTGAGCGGTGTTCGCAGTAGTGGTCGCAGCAGCGGCCTGCGTCGCCTGCGGCAATCCCCGCGCCTGCGCCGCGAGCAGCACAACAAGACACACCGCCACTGCTCGCCAGCGCGCCGGATTGTTTCCCGCCACCAACATCAGAAACTCTCCCCAATACTGAAGAAGAAGTTGAAGTGCCCGGCCGCACCTACGTGCGGTGGATTGTTCGCAAAGTCATATATCACCGGGTAGATCGGTGGATTCAGGTTGTAGCTGAAGTCCAGCCGCACCGGGCCAACTGGCGTCTTATAGCGAGCGCCGATGCCAATGTCGTGGCTAAAGTAATTGAAGCTGCACGTGCCCACCTTGCCTGAATAGTCGTTGCACGTGTCGCGGTTCGGCTGGTGAAAACGCAGAAACGACGGGAACATATCACCGGGATTCTGGAACACATTACCCATATCGTGAAACAGCACGAAGTTCACACTGCTGCCCACATACGGCAACGTAGGCGCGGGCAGGCGAAGCTCGGTCGTATTCACAAACACCGCCGTGCCTCCCACAGGAAAGCCCGTCTGCAGATCTCGTGGTCCGGCAAGGTTGATTCCAAACCCGCGCAGCGAGTTCGCGCCGCCCGCATACAAACGCTCCGGCAATGGCACCGCGCTGCAGCTTGGATTCGTCGTCAGCAATATCCCCGCGCACGCCGCATTGCCAATGTTCGGATTCGGCCCCCACGGATGTTCATATCCAATCCGCGTATTGCGCGCTAGAACATACTTCTCTTTCCCAAACTGATAATAGGTCGAATTAGAACCATCCACCTTCCAGAAGTCCGCCTGCGACCCGAACTTCGACGACGCAACAAACGCCTGGATTGTCGAGTACGTTCCCTTCACCGCATCCAGCGGCCCGGGCGACCGCGTATCGTGGAACCACGTAATTCCCGGCCCGCCGACACGCACCGGCTGCGACTGCAGCGGAATCAGATCAGCCGACACCTGCAAGCTGTTCACCTTCACTCTTCTGTACTGAAAATCGTAGATGAACGTGTCCTTCCGCTCCGGCTTCTGAGTCAGTCTGACGTCACCCTGCAGCGTCGATGACGTAAACGTCGTAATGTCCTGAATATTCGAGTAACCACCCGAAACCGCTCCTGACCATTTCTTGCTGCTCAAAAAATGCGGATTCTGGAACGTCAGGATCGCCACCTGCTCCAGCAGGCCAAACGCCGAGTGCAGCGTGAGCGTGTCCTCCGTGCCGCGCAGATTGATCCTCGACACATCCAGCGACACCCGCGGGCTCACGCCGACCTTGCCTTCCTGCGTGATATTGCAAGGGTTCAGCCCGAGTTGAATACACGAAGCCTCTGAGATCATGCCCTGTGACGGCGTTCCGGTCTGCGCCTCAATGCCGAAACCATACGTCACATTCCATCGCTTCGCCTCCGACAGTTGCAACAGCACATTCTTCGCCGGATCGTCTCCCGTAGGGTTCTGCACTGCGGCCACCACTTCGTTGAACAGCGCAATGCCATAGAGATTCCGCTGCGTCTCCAGCAACGCCGACTGGTTCAGCGGCTCGCTCGGATGCACCAGGATCTGCTGCTGAACGACCGCTGGCTTCGTCTTCTCCACGCCCGACAGCAGCACCTTATCCACAAACACCTGCTGGCCTTCCGTCACATTCAGCGAAACATCCGTCTTGTCAGGATTGTTCTGCTCCTTCTGCTGCGCAATCTCCACCTTCACCTGGTCGAAGCCCTTGCTCAGGTAGTACTGCAGCACCGTATCGCGGTCGCCCGAAAGCGTCACCAGCGAAAACGGCTGTCCTGGCTGCGCATTCAGCAAACCGCGCACATCCGCCATCCGTGCCGCCGCAACGCCCATCACATCGACTTTGCCAAACTTCTGCTGCGGCCCCTCCGAGATGTTGTATGTCACTCGAATCTGCGCCTCCTTCAGAGGCTTGCCGTTGGCCGAGTCATCCTTGTCCTGAATCTTCGTCGTCACCTTCGCTTCATCGAAACCATTCGCACGATACAACGCCTGGATCGAGTTCACGTCCGCGCTCACCAAAGAAGGGCTGTACTGTCCGCTCGGCCGATACAGGTTTCCTCTAATCACCCTCATACGTTCGCGCAATATATCGTCGGTAAAGTATTTGTTACCGACAATATTTACCTCGATGACCTTGTGCTTCACGCCGCGGTCCACTGTGAACACAACACGCTCGGCCCCTGTACCCTGACCAACCACCCGCACATCGACCGACACGTCGAAATATCCCTGCTGCTGCAGAAAATCGCGCAGGTTGTGCACACCCTCATTCAGCAGGTCATTGTCGATTGCGCCTTCCTCGAAGATCGGCACCAGCACGCGCAGCTTGCTTGTCTTGATCTTCGCGCCCTCAACCAGCACCTTCACCTTAGGCCCCTGACTCACGTGAAAGTCATAATCCAGTCGGTTCTTCGTCGCATCATACGTCTGCTTCTGCAGCGTCACCGTAGCCTCAAGGTGATCGTTCTTCTGATACTGCGCCCTCAGCCGTGTGAGTGCATTGCTCGTCGTTTCGCGCGTTACCTTGCTGCCTTCCTTCAGCTTTCCCCTCTTGCGGAACTCCGCAATCGTCATACCGACATCAGTGCCTTCCACCGTCACTGTCCCAATCCGCGCCTGGGCTCCGAGTGTAACCGTGTAGGTTACATTCACCTGGTTATTCACCGCGTCGATATCCGATGCCGCCGACACCTTCGACTCGTAATACCCCTGCTGCTGCAACATCTGCTGCAAGCCTTCTGTCCCAGCAGCAATATCGCCGTCCTCGAACGCACGGCCCGCAGAGAGCTTCGTCGCAAACGAAAGCACAGAGATCAGCCGCTCGCTCTTCACTCCCTCAATCGTCACGCGCCCGACAAAGTACCTCGGCACGCCCGCGAAGATCAGCGTCGCATGATCTCCCTGCCTCACCCCACGCACCGAGATGTCCCTGTACCGGCCGCTTGCAAACAACCGCCGCACACTCGCGCGAACATTCTGAGGCTCCAGCGGCGCGCCGGTCTTCTGCTCCAGTTCATTCGGCAAATCGTCCGTCTTGTCGAAGGTCACACCCTCAAACTCAATCCTGTCGACGTAGAGCCCCTTCCATTGCCAGACCGTTGCCGCCGACGCGCCAGCCGTATCTGCCTGTTGAGGCTGCGCCGTGTTCGCGCCAGTCGCCACGGCAGGGGCCTGCGCCGCCACGCACGCTACCCCCAATACGCCCAAGGCAACGAGCCAGCCCGCGACCCATCTCAGCGAATTCGCTCGACCTCTTTCCATCCGGCGCAAAAAACCACCCATCGTTTCCTGTAATTCGGTCCCGCTTCCTTGACAGTAGAAAAGCCATCGGCCAGCAAAAGAAAAAGCTCCGCGTCTCGCCCAAGCCTTTACTGCCTTTGGATGCCTCTACCAGCCATAGTGGACACGCCCGCCCGGCGCGCTTCCATCTTCTCTATACTACGGAAAGTGCGGCATTTTCAGCCGCAATCCATCATGCCTCATCACCCGGCCACACACGTCGAAGATTCCCCGGCAAGCACCCAATCCGGTAACCAGCCCGGCCCCACCTCCCCCATCACCGACGCCGACCGTTACTCGCGCCAAATCCTCTTCCCCGGTATCGCTGAACAAGGCCAGCACCTGCTTCGCCAGTCACATGCCGCTGTCATCGGCTGCGGCGCAACCGGGGCCGCAGCGGCCTCCCTGCTTGCCCGCGCCGGCGTCGGCACACTCACCCTCATCGACCGTGACTTCGTCGAGCCCTCTAACCTCCAGCGACAGGTCCTCTTCGACGAGGCCGACGCCCTCGAATCACTCCCCAAGGCCGAAGCCGCCCGCCGCAAGATCGCCCTCTTCAACTCCGCCATCACCGTCAACGCGCACATCGACGACCTCGTCCCCGCAAACATCCACGCTCTGCTCGCCGGCGCAGACATCGTCCTCGACGCAACTGACAACTTCGAGACCCGCTACCTCATCAACGACTACGCCGTCGAACAATCCAAACCCTGGATCTACGCCGCTGCCATCGGCGCCTACGCCGCCACCATGAACATCCTCCCGAAACCTTCGGCGACCGAATCCCCTGCACCCTATACCCTTAACCCCACTACCCTCAACCCCACCGCCTGCCTCGCCTGCATCTTTCCCAAGCCCCCATCCGGCCCTGTCGAAACCTGCGACACCTCCGGCATCCTCTCAACCGCCGTCAACCTCGCAGCCTCCATCCAGGTCACCGAAGCCCTCAAATTCCTCACGCATCAGCCGCATCTGATGCGCCGCACACTGCTCTCCTTCGACCTCTGGTCAAGCGAGCGCAGCGAAATCAACGCCTCGAAGCCAAACCCATCCTGCACCGTCTGCGCCCGGCGCCAGTTCACCCATCTCGCCGGCGAAGGCCGCCCGCACATCACGCTCTGCGGACGCAACTCCGTGCAGATTCACGAGCACCATCGTCCCGTCGACTTCGCCGCCATGCGCGACCGCCTCGCCCCCCATGGCCAGGTACGCTTCAACAATCTCCTGCTCCGCTTCGAGCGTCCACCCCACACCCTCACGCTCTTCAGCGACGGCCGCGCCATCATCCAGGGCACCACCGACATTACTCTCGCGCGCTCACTCTACGCCCGATTCATCGGCTCCTGAAGTCCTTACTCCCACACAACCTTTATGCGCGCCGACGCGTCTCAACTAATTGAAAATCAAGAAGAGACGACATTTGATTTAAACTAAAAGCCTAGTCAAAAAAATATAATTCCGCTGTCTTGGAACCAACACCGGAGTCTAACCCATGGAGCTCCAGGGCCAACACATGACACAAATGCAGCCGACTAAATCTGGTCCCGCCATCTTTAAGCGGAACCCTCCCATCGCTGGAGAATTCGATGCGATCGAGCGCGCGAAAAACGGCGACGCCGAAGCCTTCTCCAAGCTCTACGCCCTCCACAAACGCCGCGTCTACACCCTCTGCCTCCGCATGCTGGGCAATGTCTCCGAAGCCGAAGACATGACGCAGGAAGCCTTCCTGCATCTGTTCCGCAAGATCGGCAGCTTCCGCGGCGAAAGCGCTTTCTCTACATGGCTCCATCGCCTCACCGTCAATCTGGTCCTCATGCATCTGCGCAAAAAGGGGCTCAATCTCGTCTCGCTCGAAGAGACCATCAACCCGTCCGACGAAGACACGCCCAAGCGCGACTTCGGCAGCCGCGACATCCATCTTGCCGGCTCCGTCGACCGCGTCGCGCTCGAACGCGCCGTCGCGCTGCTCCCTCCCGGCTACCGTATGGTCTTCATCCTGCATGATGTCGAAGGCTTCGAGCACAACGAGATCGCCCAGATGCTCGAATGCTCCACCGGCAACAGCAAGAGCCAACTTCACAAAGCGCGCCTCCGGCTGCGCGAGATTCTTCGCGAAAGAGAAACCGGCGAACCCACTCCCCAGGCCGCCCAACCTGCCTTCAAGGAAGCGGCGCTATGAGTGACCCATCGTTCCCAAACTTCGACACCATGACCACTGCGGAATTTGAACAGTATCTACCCGACCTCTTCGCCGACAGCAACGGTAAGCTCAGCACGGACCCGCGTCTTCAGGCCTTTCTCAGCTGTCATCCAGACTGCGCCGCCCTCGTCCGCGACCTCGAAACCATCGCCGAGCACGCCAAAAGCCTCTTCGAACCGGACTACGAACCCAGCGACGATGTCTGGACCAACATCCAGAGCAAGCTCCAGCAGGAAAACCCAGGCGACAACGATCTCCCGCTTGCCGCAAAATCATAGACCGTGATCCTGCGACCCGTGATCAAGCGAATCGCCGTTCGCAATCTGCTATCAGCCGCTCTGCTTTGCATCTGTGCGCTCTCCTCCCCCGCACAAGACTTCCGCGCCTATTCCAAAGCAGCCGTCGATTCCCTGCAACAGTGGTACACGCCCCAGACTGGCCTCTATAACACCACCGGCTGGTGGAACTCCGCCAACGCCATCACCGCGCTCGCCAACTACAGCCGCATCGCCCACACAAAAAAATACCGGTCCATCTTCAAAAACACGCTGCACGCCGCACAGACCGGCCCCAAAGGCGCACCCGGCTTCATCAACAGCTACTACGACGACGAAGGCTGGTGGGCACTCGCCTGGATCGACGCCTACGACCTCACTCACGATCGCCGTTATCTCCAGACCGCCGCGTCCATCTTCACCAACATGCAGTCCGGCTGGGACACCACAGCCTGCGGCGGAGGCGTCTGGTGGAAGAAGCCCAACCACGGCAAAAACGCCATCGAAAACGAGCTCTTCCTCGACGTCGCCGCCTCACTCGCCAACCGCGCACGCACTCCCGAGCAGCGCGCAGATTACCTCGCATGGGCGCAAAAAGAGTGGGCCTGGTTCCGCGCCTCCGGCATGATCAACTCCGACCACCTCATCAACGACGGCCTCAACTACCGCGACCCCGGCCACTGCACCAACAACGGCGGCAACACCTGGAGCTACAACCAGGGAGTCATCCTCGGCGCACTCACCGAATTAAACAAAGCCGCACCCGACCCAACCCTCCCCGCAACCGCCGAAGCCATCGCGCTCGCTGCAATCGACCACCTCACCGACGCAAACGGCATCCTCCACGAAACCAGCCCCGCCCACACCGGCGGAGACGTCCCGCAGTTCAAAGGCATCTTCAGCCGCAACCTCATGCTCCTGAACGAAGCCTTCCCCAACCCGCGCTACCAGTCCTTCGCCCGCGCCAACGCCCAAAACCTCTGGACCAACGACCGCGACGCCGCCAACCACTTCGGCTTCTACTGGGCCGGCCCATTCGACCTCGCCGACGCCTCACGCCAAAGCTCCGCCCTCGACGCCCTCAACGCCGCGGCCGCTCTTCACTAAAGCGCGTTCACTGCTTCGCCGCATGAATCCGCAAAATCACCCGCCGGTACGAAGTCAGCGAAGGCGTCCCATCGTCCATCACCGCCAGAATCACATGCGCCACGCCATCGCCCTTACAAGGTATCAACGGCAGCCACAGTGCATGACACGCTGAAGTCGCTGTCACCACCGCCTTCGCGCCATCGGCACCAGCAATCGACACCGACCCCAACTGCTCGCCCGCTCCTCCACCAGCCTCCGCATAGTGGAACCACCTGTAATGCAAAGTCTGCCCATCCGGATCACGGCTCGCACTCGCATCGAGCGTCACAGTCTTGCCCACCTCAACATCCATCACAATCGGAGCAGTCCCACCCTCACCATTCACCTCAACCACAGGATTGTGGTTCGCATGCTTGAAGTCCTCCACCGTCCAACTCATCCGCGCCGCGAAGTCATGCTGAAACGCCTCGCGCCACCGCCATACCGTCGCCTGGTCCGACGTATCCATCTTCCCATCCACACCCATCACCGTGTCCTGCGATGACGTCACACGTCCAAACTCATCCCCGCCCTGCGTCCATATCGGATGCGTCTCACCATAAGGCTGCCGATACACATACCGCCCGCCCCAACCACCCCAATCCGGCCTCCGATAAGCATTCAGCCCATTGTCAATCAGTCCCAGAAACGACGGCGTGTCCCCCTCCATAATGAACATGAACCGCGGATACAGCTTCCCCAGCGGCCCAATGCGAATGTTCTTCTCCAGCCACTCATTCGTCACCGTCGTCAAGTCCGCGCCATCGCCATTGCGGTAGTAAACATCGCCGCTGATGCCCGTCCACGTCGCATACGCATACTCGCCACTCGTCGGCGTCGAAGGCTCGACGACATAAAACAAATCAGGAAACTCTCGCCGAATCCACGGCCCCGCATCATCCTGGTCCGAGATCGAATACACCCGCAGCTTCGCCACAAACTTCTCCACCGCATCCGCAGACCGCGTAGCCCGCACCTCCATCAGCGCCTCCGCCAGCGTATTCGCACCGCCCCAGATGCACACCCACACCGGACGGCTGTCATCCTTATCCACCGCGCGAATAATCGCCTTCGCCCCATCGGAAGCCTTACCCACGCCGGTAGCAGCCATGCCATACGCAGGCTGTCCGGCAAAGACCTTCGCCAGCAAATCCTCTGCCTCAGGCCAGCCCTTCGCATTCAGCATCAGGTTCGGCCTCACTTTGCCATAAGCATCAATCAACGCCCGCATCGTCTCCGGATGCGTCACCGTCTTCTGCCACGTCGAAGTCGCCGCAATCATCGCCTGCACATCGAATTCATTCGAATACAGCAGGAACCGCACAAACGACATCTGATCGTCCGGCTCATTGCCGATATCGCTGATCACAATCACCCGCGGCTTACCCTGAAACTCATCCACATGCGTCGCAGGAAACGGAGCCGAAACCCCGGTCCCGCACGTAGCCGTCACCAACACCGCAACCCACACCCATCCCCAGACTCGCAAAGCCCCTCCTTAGCAACCCGATTCCAGACAACCGCCAATTATAGGGGCAACCCAAATCGTTTCAGCAATAGGCGTTCCGCGCTCCGGGACAATGGCCGTAGAGTGTCTTCTCGTGGCCGTAGCTTCCTTTTCAGCTCCGTCATTCTGACCCTGAAACGAAGTGAAGGGGAAGAACCCCCGCATTTTGCTTGTATCAGCACAAATCTTCGTCTTCGACCAAAGGGTGACAGCAAGCGAGGAAATTCTCGAAAATAGTTAAGCATCCACTTGACAATTAGATCATCCAAGGATTAGTTAAGTATTTACTAAACTAATGGGCGCCCCCCACAACGCCCACCAATAAGGAGAACGCCATGCGAAAGCTATTCGTCTTCAACCACGTCACCCTCGACGGCTACTTCGTCAGCCACAACGGAGACTTCACCTGGGCCCGTAACACCATCGACGACCCCGAATACGCCGCATTCGAGGCCGAAAACGCCAAAGGCACCGCCGAGCTCCTCTTCGGCCGCGTCACCTACGACCTCATGGCAAAGTACTGGCCCACCCCCATGGCCGCCCAGCAGGCCCCAACCGTCGCCGAAGGCCTGAACCGCATGCCAAAGATTGTCTTCTCGCGGACCCTCAACCACGCCTCCTGGGCCAACACCCGCGTCCTCAAAGGCGACCTCATCTCCGAAGTCCGCCGGCTCAAGAACGAGCCCGGCCCGGGCATCCTCATCATGGGCAGCGGCACCATCATCGCTCAGCTCGCCCCCGAAGGCCTCATCGACGAGTACCAGATGATGGTCGATCCCATCGCCCTCGGCAGCGGACGCTCCATGTTCGATGGCATCCCGCAAAAGCTGGCGCTCCGACAGACAAAATCCCGCACCTTCAAAAGCGGCAAGACCTTTCTCTGCTACGAACCAGCAGCATGAGCCAATACCCTAATTGCGTCCGGCCTAAACCTTGAGGCCGGACGCAACCACCTGCTACGCTTCAGAAATTCCTGCGAGGACCCGCATGAGCGAACGCACCGTCAACCACGCCACCTACACCATCGAGCGCGCCTACCCAGCACGCCCCGAGCGCGTCTTCCGCGCCTTCTCCGACCCCGCCCGCAAGCGCCGCTGGTACGCCGAAGGCGAGCGCAAGGACGTCGGCGAGTTCACCATGGACTTCCGCGTCGGAGGCCGCGACCGCCTTACCTTCTCCACGCCGCAAGGCTTCCACTGCGTCAGCGAGTCCATCTACCAGGACATTCGCCCCAACGACCGCATCGTCTTCGCCTACACCATGACCGTGAACGGCCAGTGCATCTCCTCCTCGCAGGGCACCTTCGAATTTCTACCCACAGCAGAAGGCACAACCCTCCTCTTCACCGAGCAAGCCGCCTTCTTCGAGCACTCCGACGGCCCCGAGATGCGCAAACAAGGCTGGAGCGATCTGCTCACCGAACTCGGCAACACATTGACTCAACCGGAAAACTAAACTCAAATCATGCCCCGTCCGTCTGCCAGTATCGAACGCGTCTTCCACGCCCTCGGCGACCCCACGCGTCGCGCCATCGTCGAGCGCCTCAGCCGAGGCCCCGTCTCCGTCTCAAAACTTCACGCTCCACTCAACATCACGCTCGCCGCCGTCGTCCAGCATCTCCAGGTGCTCGAAGGCAGCGGCCTTGTCCGCACCACAAAAGTCGGCCGCGTCCGCACCTGCCACATGGAACCCAAAGGCTTCAGCGCAGTCGAACGCTGGATCAACGACCGCCGTACCCTCTGGGAGAAGCGCCTCGACCACCTCGGCGACCTGCTCGCAGAAGAAGACGACGAGGCCTGACTTCGTCTCGCTTGCACCGCCCCAGCACCGCCGTGTACTCTCATAATCAAATGACAGGCCGACTCCAATTTAGCTTTACCTTCTGCTACTGGCGCTACCCAGCGGCCAGCGGAGTCCTCGCATGTCTCTCTGAAACCCCCTGAACCCGTCAGAGATCATCGAACTTCACGAGCCGCGACCCCAAAGGTTGCGGCTTTTTCATTCCGTCATCAATACACTATTCAGGAGAGGCCATGACCACCCAACCCAACCCCATCACCGAAGCCACAGCATCCATCCCGGCAGACATTAAGCGCATCGTCCTCACCGGCTTCATGGGCGCGGGCAAATCCACCATCGGCCGCCTGCTCGCCTCCCGCATCGGCTGGACCTTCCTCGACGTAGACACGCACCTCGAAGCCCGCACCAACGCCACCATCCCCGAGCTCTTCGAGCGCCACGGCGAGGCCACCTTCCGCCGTCTCGAATCCTCCGCGATCGCCTCGGCGCTCGCCCGCACCCAGACCGTCCTGGCCCTCGGCGGCGGTGCGCCCGAAGAGCTCACCAACCGCCTCCTCATCGAGCAGACCCCCGCCACCTTCACCATCTTCCTCGACGCGCCGTTCCCCACGCTCTACGATCGCTGCATGTTGCAGGAGATAGGCCGCCCAGTCCTCGCCAACCTCGACGCCGCCCAGGCCCGCTTCGCGCGCCGCCATCCACTCTACCGCCGCATCTCGCGCCTCACCATCGACACCACCAGCAGCACGCCCAACGAGACCATCGAAGCCATCCTGGCAGCAATCGCAAAATAGGACGAGCTCTTGCTTTTCCTGCTTGTCGTCATCGGTGAGGGGCCTGCTTTTGTTTCTACGAACATCTATCAGCTACAGTAAAAACAAATCCGCATCAGCCGCATCCAAACCCGATAGCAGTTTCAAAGGAGCACCGCGCTGATCAACCTTCCCGAAGCCCCCACTCCTGCCGAAGCAGCCTCCCGCCGCGCCGTTCGCGGCCACATTCTCTTCGCCTTCGGCGTCGCGATTCTGCTTGCAATTGCCTGGGTACTCCTCAGAGAGCTCCTCATCATCTACGTCGCCGCGCTGTTCGCCGTCGTACTCACGCCGGCGGTCGACCGTATCGCCTCCTGGCGCATCGGCTCCTACCACCCATCGCGTCCTCTCGCCATCGTGTTGCTCATCGCAATCGTCGTCGGTGTGCTGGCCGTCTTCTTCACCACGGGGATCCCACCCGTCGTGCACGATCTGCATCAGTTCTCCATCGACCTGCCTCAACGCATCCCCCAGACCGTCGAGCGCTTCAAGCGCATGCCCCTGGCCAGCCACTTCGGCCTCGAATCCATCGCCGAGCGCGCCGAATCCGCCGCCAGCGCCACCGCCGGCTACCTCGTCTCCGCCCTGCCCGACTGGCTCTCCCACCTCTTCGACATCCTCACCGCTGCCTTCCTCTGCGTCTACTTCATGCTCGAAGGCGACAAGGCCTACCGCTTCTTCCTCTCACTCTTCCGCCAGCCCCAGCGTGAGCGCCTCGACCTCACCCTCCATCATGCCAACCAGAAAGTCGGCAAATGGCTCGCCGCGCAAGGCCTGCTCATGCTGATTCTCGGCGTCACCAGCACCATCGTCTTCGGCCTCCTGCACGTGCGCTACTTCCTGCTGCTGGGCTTCCTCATGGGCCTGTTCAACATCATCCCCATCGCAGGAGGCATCTTCACCATCGCCATCGCCGCCTGCGTCGCCGCGCTCGACTCCTGGGCCAAGATGGGCGGCGTCCTCATCTTCTACCTCATCTACGTCAACGTCGAGAACGCCTACCTCACCCCTCGCATCATGCGGTCCAGCGTCAACCTCATGGGCCTCACCGTCCTTATCTCGCTGCTGCTCGGAACTTCGCTGGCCGGCATCGTCGGAGCCCTGGTCGCCGTCCCGACTGCTGCCCTCATCACTGTGGTGCTTCAGGAATACGCAGTCCACGATGATGAACTATGATTCATCATTCATTGAAACCCATCCCACCTCCGGCTCGTCTGTCATAGCACGTCATATCAGCACTTGCGAACTTTGGTGTCATGTTCAACCTCCTCCCACTTCTGTAACATCACTTCGAAACTTATGTAATAGTGGGATAGAAACTTTCGCCTATGAGCCTATCGACCTCCACACCAGCTTTTCCCCAACCCGCCCGAAGCAATCTTCTTGTTCCGGTCATCGTTGCGTTTTTTGTCCTGGGGATGGTGATCGTACTGGTCCTTCGCTTCACTCCGCAGACCACCGCTGACCTCAGCACCTCCCACACGATCGTCTATCCCATCCACACCGAAATCAAGGGCGAGTCCATCGCCGTCGGCAGCACTGAAACCCAGGACGACCTCTACGTCTTCACCAACGTCCACGTCAGCAACCGCATCCGCTACCCCATCTTCCTCAAGGACTTCACCGCCACCATCACCACCGAGGACGGAGAGCAAATCACCACCAGCGCCGTTGAAAAGGACGACCTGCCCAACCTCTTCACGTCCTACCCGGCCCTCAAACCGTTCGCCAGCACCCCACTTCTCCGCGAGACCGTCATCGACCCTGGCCAGTCCGCCGATGGCACCGTCATCCTTCACTTCCCCATCACCCAATCCGTGTGGGACCACCGCCGCACTGCCGTGCTCGACGTCGATCTCTACCACGAAGGTGACCAATACGTTCCCATCCTGCGCAGCAGCGAGATCACCAAGCCAACCTACACGCCGCCGCCCGGCTCTATCGACAAATAACTGTCGATCGATGACCATCGAAAAATGACGCGCCGCCGCTTCATCGCTGACACCTGGTCCCCGACCACCGCCACACTCACCGGAGACCAGGCCATCCACCTCGCCCGCGTCCTCCGCGCCGAACCCGGCCAGATCTACGATGTCGTCGCCGGAGGTTTCCTCCACCGCGCAGAGATCACCACCGTCAGCCCCACCGAAGTCCACTTCACCCTGCACGAAGAGCTCGAGTCCGACTCAGCGCTCCCACTTCATCTCCTGCTGGCCGTCTTCAAGTTCGACCACATGGAGTGGGCCATCGAGAAGGCCACCGAGCTGGGCGTCGAACGCATCACACCCATCCTCGCCCGCCGCACCGAAAAGCACCTCGCGCAAGCCTCAGCGAAGCGAGCCGAACGCTGGCGCCGCATCGCCCTCGAAGCCTCCAAGCAATCCCGCCGCACCACCATCCCCGAGATAGCCGACCCCATCGCCCTCAAACCCGCCCTCGAACAGGAACAAAGCCCCATCCGCATCCTCTTAAGCGAAACCGAGCAAGCCACCCCACTCGCCGAAGCGCTCAGACAAGATCAACCAACAACCAGCAACCATCAACCAACAACCGCGTTAGCCATCGGCCCAGAAGGCGGCTGGACGCAGGACGAAATGGCTCTCTTCACCCAACACCAATGGCAACCGGTCACCCTCGGCCCCCGCATCCTCCGCGCCGAAACCGCCGCCATCGCCGCCATCGCCATCGCCGCCTCTATCCTCCAGCCAAACTGACTGGAAACAGCTTGAACGAAGGCAAAGCCTCCCTAAGTAATTGAAAATACTAAGACCGCCCCACCCCCAGGGACGCAACCATCGTAAATTTCCATCCAAGAATATATTGACGCTTGCCCGCATCGCCAGTAGTCTATTAAGCAATGGCAAGTTCTACCGCAAAGATGATGGCAGCGTGTTGCATGTCGTGTTGTTGCGACCGTGTGCGCCGCCGTCTTTGCCTCGATTCGTAGACTGAACGCCAGTCACCAATCTCAAACGCAAAGTTGCCAGCGCCCACTTACAAAGTGGGCATTTTTATTTTCAGGCATCAGAAAAAATTTCAAAAGGAATTCAAATGACCACGCCAGCCGCACCCGCCGTGAAAGAGACCAAGGCCCAGAAGGCCGAGCGCATCAAAGCCGCAAAAAATCCCTGGCACGCCTGGGAAGAGGTGCGGCAGTATGCGCGTGATGGCCGCGACTCCGTGCCGGCCGAGTGGTCCACCTACTTCCGCTGGTGGGGCATCTACACCCAGGGCGACGGCAAGGGAGTCACCGGCGGCGTAGGCGGCGAAGGCAAAGCGACCGAGTACTTCATGATGCGCGTGGCCCTGCCGAACGGTCTGCTCACCAGCGCCCAGCTTCGCGTCCTCGCACAAATCACCAGGAAGTACGCCAACAATCTCGCCGACATCACCACCCGCCAGAACATCCAGCTCCACTGGCTCACCATCGGCGGCCTCGTCGACGTGCAGGACGCACTCGAGTCCGTCGGCCTCAGCTCCAAGGGCGCCTGCGGCGACGTCGTCCGCAACGTCACCGGCTGCCCACTCGCCGGGCTCGACTCGCACCAGCTCATCGACGCCAGCCCCCTCGCCGTCGAGGTCGCGCACAAGCTCAACGGCAACGACACCTTCTACAACCTGCCGCGCAAATTCAAGTTCACCATCTCCGGCTGCCCGCTCTGGTGCAGCTTCCCCGAGATCAACGACGCTGCGCTCACCGCGATCAAGCGTGTCGTCGACGGCAAAGAGGAGATCGGCTACACGCTGCGCGTAGGCGGCGGCCTCTCGAACGAACCGCACATTGCCGTGCGCATCCCCGTCTTCGTCCGTCAGGACCAGGCCATCGCCGTCGCCACCGCAACCGCCGAGGTCTTCCGCGACGCCGGCATCCTCCGCGAGAGCCGCACCAGCGCCCGCATCAAGTACCTCTTCATGAAGTTCGGCTGGACCGCCGAGACCTTCCTCACCGAGCTCGAATCCAAGCTCGGCTACAAGCTCGACCCCAGCCCGGTCAGCGAAGACAATCCGCCCGCCGACATCTATCGCGACCACGTCGGCATCACGCCGCAGCTCCAGCCCGGCCTCTCCGCCGTCGGCGCCAGCGTCATCAACGGACGCGTCTCCGGCGATCAGCTTGAGAAGCTCGCCGAGCTGGCCGAGAAGTACGGCGACGGCCAGCTCCGCACCACCATCGGCCAGAACATCCTCATCGTCAACGTGCCCAATGCGAAGACCGCCGCGCTCGTCGTCGAGCTCAACACGCTCGGCCTCAACGTCGACACCTCCGCCTTCTGGCGCGGCGCCATCGCCTGCACCGGCACCGAGTTCTGCAAGCTCGCCATCGCCGAGACCAAGGGCTTCAACAAGTGGCTCGTCGCCGAGCTCGAAGACCGGCTCCCCGGCTTCGACCAGCAGATTCGCATCCACATCACCGGCTGCACCAACTCCTGCGGACAAAGCTGGATCGCCGACCTCGGCCTCGAAGGCAAGAAGATCAAGAAGGACGGCAAGATGGTCGACGCCTTCTACTTTTGCGTCGGCGGTGCCGTCGGCAAGTACGCCGGCATCGCGCGCCAGATCGGCTATCGCGCCGCCGCCGAAGACTGCCCCGAAGCAATCGAGCGTCTCCTGCGCGCCTACCTGGCCGAGCGCACCGAAGGCGAAGACCTCCGCAGCTACTTCCGCCGCACCAGCGACGAGACCCTCCGCGCTCACCTCAACGGCGAGACGGTCGCGGCCGTCGAGCGCGACGCTCCACCCGTCGGCGCCGGCCGATTCGTCTCGGCAGAGTAATCGTCAAAAACAAAAAAGAAGCGGCCTGGCCTGCACCAGGTCGCTTCTTTTTTGCAGTGACGCCGATTCGCTGGAGCTTTAGAAAAACGCTCGCGACTTCAAACTGCACACCGTAGAGATTGCCCGTCCAGGCATTCACGGATATGCCGTAGCAGGTCGCTTGGATGAATCGGCTTTGACAGAATCTCAAAGTTGTTCGCTGCCACGGATGGCTCCTGCAGAAGATCTCTTGCCGCAGCATGGCCTGAAAACAGCAGGACTTTGCAATCAGGCGCATTCTGCCTCAGAGTGATCGCGAGTTCAATACCCGTCATTCCCGGCATCATGACGTCCGTAATGACTAACTCCGGCTCGATTGCTTCGGCCAGTTCCAACGCGCTTATGCCGTTATACGCAGAAAACGTCGCATAGCCGCTTTTAGCAAGAATGATGGCGAGGGTATCTGCAATCACCTCCTCATCGTCCACGATCAATACCGTTCGCCTGTCGTCCGTTGGCTGCGGCTCGCCGTTCCTCGGTACCTCTGATAATGGGATTACCTCGAAGTGGTCCATAGAGTACCTCAAATTCGACACTAGCACCCTGCGATCAATGCGGGTTAACTCTTTTAAATCAATTTCTTACAGGACTATTTAAGCTCTTGTGATCGGCAGGTATGCTTCTCTTCGAATCACCATCTCGTTTTTTCGTAGCGAGGACTGCGTTTTTTTGTCGATATAGGAAACCGTTGTTTCACAGTTTGCGTCAGATTAGTATCTCGTATACGTCACGTTAAGCTAACGATTGCATAGGAGAGAGTTCTGTGGACAAAAAGAAAGATGTCCCTACCAGTAAGCGTGTGCCATTTGCATCCATCTTCCAGGTTGATGTTCCTAAGGGTAGGGATGGAAAGCACAAAGTAATCATCACGCAGATCCTCAGCGATATCAGTCAGCTCATCAAGGGATCGGCTCTCAAAATTCCTCTCGCACAGCTCCCCGATACCAAGGAGAACATTCGTTCAGCCCTCAGCCGTGCGGCGCGCCACCAGAGCATTGCGCTCGCAACCTCCAGCGACGAAGACTTTCTCTACGTCTGGAAGACCGACGAATCCGACTCCCCCACGTCATAAATCCGCAATTTGCCCAGCGTCGCACTAGCATTTGCTTCGAAGCGGTATAACTGCGGCTATCATGGATAACAGGCCATCATGAGTCTGTTCCCCATCTTCCTCAAGCTCGCAGCACGCCGATGCATCGTCATCGGCGGCGGCACCATTGCCGAATCGAAGATCGAGTCCCTCCAGGCCGCCGAGGCAAACATCACCGTCATCGCCCCGATGGTGACCGAGCGCATCGCAAACTTCGCCGCCGCAGGCGAGATCGAATGGCTCCGGCGCGAGTACGCCGCAGGCGACCTTGCCGGACACTTCCTCGTCGTCGCCGCCACCGACAATCCCGCAACCAATCGCGCCGTCTTCCAGGAGGCGCGCGAGCGCGACGTTCTCTGCAACGCCGTAGACGATCCCCCCTTCTGCGACTTCTACTTCCCTTCCGTCGTCCGCCGCGGCGATCTGCAGATTGCCATCTCCACCGCAGGCGCAAGCCCCGCACTCGCGCAGCAACTACGCAAGGAGATCAACGCGCAGCTTCCCCTCGACGCAGGAGAATGGCTCACAGAACTTGGCAACCTGCGCCGCGAGGTTGTCGCCGCCGAGCCCTTGAACGAAGAGCGCCGCTGGCTCCTCCATCAGCTCGCGCAACGCGAGGTCTGCGGCTACGAGCAGTGCCCCTCACGCGTCATCGCCCGTGAGCACGCCGTCAAGAATCCAAAGCCCAATCCGCTCCCAAACAAACCCCACGCAGAGGTGAAGCCGTGAACGCGCACTCGCAGGACGAGGCCCAGCCCGGCCACGTCTATCTCGTCGGCGCAGGCCCCGGAGATCCCGGCCTGCTCACACTCCGCGCGCTCGCCCTGCTGCAAACCTCCGACGTCATCCTCCCCGACGACCTTGTCTCGGACGAGATCCTCGCCCTGGCCAGCCCCACCGCAAACATCATCCCCGTCGGCAAGCGCTGCGGACAGCCGCGCATCACCCAGGCCGGCATTCACGACCTGATGCGCGAGCACACCGCCGAAGGAAGCTCCGTGCTGCGCCTCAAATCCGGCGACCCGCTGGTCTTCGGGCGCGCAGGCGAAGAGATCGCCGCACTGCGTGAAGCAAATATCCCCTTCGAGATCGTCCCCGGCATCAGCGCCGCCTTCGCCGTTGCCGCCGAGCTGCAAACACCCCTGACCGATCGCAGCTCCGCGTCGAAACTCATCTTCGCCACCGCGCATCACGCCGCAGGCAAACTTGAGCTGACGCCGAAATGGACCGGAGCCTTCCCAGAAGACGCCACGCTCGTCATTTACATGCCCGGCCGAAACTTCCGCGCCCTCGCCGACGATCTCATCGCCTCAGGAATCCCTGCCAACACCCCATGCGTCGCCGTCAGCAAAGCCAGCACACCCGAGGAGCACGTCCACGCATCCACGCTGGCCACGCTCGAAGACGCAGCCGTAGGTCCCGCGCCGGTCGTCATGCTCATCGGCCACGCAATCCAGGTCACATAAATAAATCGATAGGCTGTCATCCTTCCACTAAATCAATAACTGTCTAGTTCAATAACTGTCATCCTTCCGCGAAGCGGGAGGATCTGCTTTTGCATTTCCACCTCGCACACGAATCAACCCGTCCCGCAAAAATCCGCACCAAGGAAAAGGCCGCCTGCAAAGTGTTGCATGCAGGCGGCACAGAAACCTCTAACCAGAGTGAACGCTATCCCCGGAACTTTCGCCGCAACGCACCCGCGGCAGCAATCGCTCCTGTCAGCACCAGCACCAGGCTTCCCGGCTCTGGCACCACCGGCGGAGGATTATTCGGTGGCGGATTATTCGGCGGCGGATTGTTTGGCGGTGGGTTGTTCGGGATGTGAGGTGCAGGTCCACCACCCGTGCCGCCAATCGGAGGAGCATACAGCGGCGGTCCGCTCTCGCTCGGAGGCCCAAAGTTCGGTGGAACATAAGGCGGCGCAACATACGAAGCAATCTGCTGATCGCCATCATCCGGCGCAAGGAAGTCATCTGTCGGTTCGAACGGCTCAAACGCCGGTGGCTTCTCCTCAGCAATCAATGGCTGATCAGTCGATTCCTCCGGCAGAACGCCACAAGCCAGGTTGAAGTGGCGCAGTGTCTCCTCACGACTCATCGGTCTGCGATGTGGATGGGGATGAACCGGCGTCGTCGGCTTCACGTAACCGGCGAGCTTGCGCTTGGCATACATCCGCGCGCGACGCCTCGCAGCCTCAATCCTTTGCATGCTCTTGGCATGGGCCAGTTGCTGCTTATAGGCGATAAACCATCGTTCACAGTCCGTCGACGCGCGAATCCCCGTCGTCGAGGCTGTAACAAACATCACCAAAAGCACGAATTGAATCAGGCGCCGCATTGGTTCAGACCTTGAGCGAGATATCGCTCGCACTTACTATGCAAGCAATTCAGCAGCCAAACGTCTTTACGCAAAACTTTGCCGCAACATCGCAATTAAATGGGCATTTCCTGCCTCAAAAGCCTTTCCGAAAGCGCCCCGTGTGAAAATGTTTTCCACTTCGACTAACACCAGTTGCACATTGTTTTCACATTCGCCCTCTTCCAACTGCACAACTTGATATCTATCAACCATTAGCAGCAGGGAGCACCCAAAAACCATATTCTCCACAGGCTCCGCCCACAACTTTTCAACCGATCCTGCGTTCACAATGAACATGGATTCAGGCTGCAAAAGCCTGCATTCTAAAGGGCCCAAGCTGAACGGCACCGGGCTTTACAGGAGTCTTCCCAATGCGCGTCTTACGTTATCTCGCACTTCTTAGCATCCTGCTCTTCCCGGCAGCTTACTCGTCTCACGCACAGGTCTCAGTCGGCATCGGAGTTGGCGTCGGCGGTCCCGTATACGCTCCGCCAGTCTGCAGCTACGGCTACTACGGAACTTACCCATACGCCTGCGCCCCCTATGGCTACTACGGCCCATCCTGGTTCGCAAACGGCATCTTTATCGGAGCAGGCCCGTGGTATCACCATCCGTACTACGGCTATCGCGGCTACTATCGTCCGGGCTACCACCACCCCGGCTACTACGCTCGCGGCTACTACGGACACCCAGGCTGGGGTAGAGGCGGCTACTATCGTGGCGGCTACTATCGTGGCGGCCACGAAGGCTACCATGGCGGCTGGCACGGCGAAGGACACGGCCGTCGCTAGGCAGCGATCCAGCGGCTCGACGGGCGCCAGCTCGTCTCAATCTCCGGAACACTCAACAGCCCGTGGCCGTCCTTGCACACAAACTCGGTTCCGTTCGAATCGAGAAAGTTCCACGAAGGACGGCCCACCCGGGCCGGCAGCGCAAGGACCCGCAGACAGTGCTTGCAGCGGCTATCCTGGTCGCTGAAGTTCCATCGCTGACCGAGCAGCGCCATCACAACAAAAAACTGGGGCTGCAAAAT
This sequence comes from Edaphobacter acidisoli, assembly GCF_014642855.1. NCBI lineage: Bacteria > Pseudomonadati > Acidobacteriota > Terriglobia > Terriglobales > Acidobacteriaceae > Edaphobacter > Edaphobacter acidisoli. The sequence goes on from NZ_BMJB01000003.1 coordinate 28,737, forward strand.
CTCCGCCGTAAACGGATGCACCCCATAGAAGGTCCGCGCCAGGTCCTCGCTCAAAAGAAACGTAATCAGCAGCACAAGCACCAGCTTCGCCGCCAGAAACATCTGCGTGCGCAACCGCGAGAACGGCGCCGCAGGTGACGCATGTTCCACCACGCGCGAAGAGGTCGCAAAGCTCACCAGCGCAACCAGCGCAGCTTCGCAAAGAAACAGATTCGTGTTGGCAGCGACAAACACACCCAGGCCATGCACTCCTCCAAAGAAAACCAGGAGAGGCAGCATGGCAAAAAGCAGCGCGACCACCAGCGACGCAATACACAGCGACGCCGTGCCCGTAAAAGCCTGGCGCCAGCTCTCAGCGCGCAGCCACATCGCGTCCGACACCAGCCCCGGATAAAGATCGACCGCAGATTTAGAAACCCGCGCGCGCGGATAACGCCGATGCCACAGCTCCGCACGCCAGCAACGCAGCCAGTCTTCGCGCTCATCTATCGGAACAAATCTCACCATCAGGCGCAGCAGCACGCGATCTGAAGTCGATAGCGGCGAAAGGGGATGTGTCATGCGCGTTTCTCCGGAACAAGGCGAGCGAGCAACGGATAGCGTTCGGTGGCGGCAAGCGCAGCGACTTTGCCGGTCTTGGTGATCTCATAGTAACGGCGCGCCGGGCGAGCGTTCTCGGTCGCCTCAGCCTCCGGCTCCCAGTCCGACTGCACCAGCGCATCGCGCTCCAGCCTCCGCAGCGCCGGATACACCGTGCCGCTAGGCAGGCCCGTCACCTCCATAATCTCGAAGCCAAAGCGATAGCCGAGGCTCAGGGCCTTCAAGATAAGAGCGGCGGAATGAGAAAGTCGTTGCGCTGCCATGACTATGTAGTATGCTACCACAAGGCAATACAAAGTAGTACACTACATAGGGAGGCAGCATGCCCAGCCCAATGCTTGAAGTACGCAATGTCTCCAAAACCTATCGCAGTATTCCCGCGGTAGAAGACGTCAGCTTCTCCCTGCACTCCGGCGAGACACTCGGCTACCTCGGCCCCAACGGCAGCGGCAAATCGACCACCGTGAAGATGATCACCGGGCTGATCAAGCCTTCACGCGGCAAAGTCTTCTTCGACGGCCGGGACATACGCGAAGACCTGGCAAGCTACAGGGCGCAACTAGGCTACGTTCCCGAAGAGGCCCAGGTGTACACGCATCTCTCCGGCCTCGAGTATCTCCAGCTCGTCGGACGTCTCCGTGGAATCCGTGAATCGCTGCTCGAATCCAAAGCGCGCGCGCTGCTCGAGCTGCTCGGGCTCGAACACGCGCAGTATTCCCCGATGGTGAACTACTCCAAAGGCATGCGTCAGCGTGTGCTGATCGCTTCAGCCGTATTGCACAACCCAAGGCTGATTGTCTTCGACGAGCCGCTGTCCGGCCTCGATGCCGTCTCCGCCCTGATGTTCAAAGACCTGCTCGCCCTGCTGGCCCGCGAAGGCAAGGCCATTCTCTACATCTCGCACGTCATGGAGGTAGTCGAGCGCGTCTGCGAGCGCGTCATCGTTCTGTCGAAGGGCAGAGTGGTGGCCGATGCCGCTCCGCACGAGCTCACCACGCTGATGAAGCTCCCAACCCTCGAAAGCGTCTTCGCCCAGCTCGTGCAGCAGACCGACACCGAGAGCATAGCCCGCCAGATGGTCGATGTCATGAAGGTGCAGCATGCCTGAGCGCGGACCGGTCTTCGTCACATTAACGGTTTATTTCTTCCGGCGCTTCTTCGAGAACGACGTCATCCAGGCCACCGGAGACACCGTGACCACCATCGTCCGCGCGCTCTCCATCGCCGCCGCGCCAGGGCTCATGCTTGCCTTCTTCCTGCAAAACCAGTATCCGCAGCGCACCGCCTGGGGACGCATCGAGGACCAGTATTTCTTCGTGCTCTACTCCATGCTCGTCATGGCCGGCGTAGCCATCTTCGAGTGGGAGATGCTCTTTCCCGACACGCTGGATTTTCTTGTGCTGTCTCCATTGCCGCTGCGCGGGCGCGACACACTCGCCGCAAAAGCCACCGCCCTCGGACTCTTCCTTGGCCTCTTCCTCTTCGCAGCGAATGTATTCGGCGTGTTCATGCTGCCGGCCGTCAGCAAGGAGCACTTCTGGCGAACGGCCTGGGCACAATGTCTTGCCGTCACCTGCTCCGGAGCATTCGGCGCGTTCGCCATACTGGCCGCAGGAGGAATCCTCATCTGCATCCTGCCCGCGCGAACGTTCCGCATCCTCTCGCCCATCATGCAGGCGCTCGTCGTCGCCGTGCTGGGGCTCCTGCTGGTGTCGTATGCACGCTTCGGCGACTCCCTCGACAAGACGCTGCAAATCCCACTGGGGCACGCCCTGTGGGTACCGTCGTTCTGGTTTCTCGGCATCTACGAACATGCGCTGCGAGGCCACTCTGCCGCCCCGTTCGCCGCACCGATGATGCGCTCGGGCATCCGCGCCATCTCGATTGCGTTTGTCCTCGCTGTAGCAACCTATCCTCTTGCATGGGCGCGCATGAGGAAGATGGCAATCGAAGGCACCACCGGCCTGCGAAGCCGCCCTGCAGTGCCATTGAACAGGCTTGTAGCAGGCATCGTCCCGCTACCCGCGCGCAGAGCAGTCACCTACTTCATCGGACAGACCATCGCACGCAACAGCAAATATCAGGTCTATCTCGCCATGTACTGCGGCACAGGACTCGCCCTCGCCATCGCCTGCGCGGTCACGTTCGTCAGCAGCGGCAGCGGCTTGCGCCCCGCGCTCTCCATCGACGGATTGCACGCCGTCATGCCGCTCATGCTCTTCTGGATCGTCGCCGGCCTCCGCATGGCCTTTGCGCTGCCGCTGAATCTCCCCGCACGATGGGTCTTCCGCGTCACCGGAGCCGAGCGCGAAGCATGCATCTCCGCTACGCGCGTCTGGGCCTTCGCCTGCGGGCTCGCAGCTCTTGCGATGCTGCTTCCAATCCTCTGGATCGCCGGACTCAGCGCCCGCGCACTTCTTGTACAAGCCATCACCGGCGCGTGCGTGTGCGCAGTGCTCGTCGACAGCCTGCTCTTCGCCAACCACGGCATCCCCTTCGCACAGCCGCGTTCACCAGGCAAGACAAGCCTTCCCCTCATGCTGACCCTGTTCACCGGAATCCTGCCGTTATTCTGCGTCGCCATGGTGCGTGCAGAGCTATGGCTCGAACGCAAACCACTCTGGCTGCTGGCCTCGGTCATCGTTGTTCCAGCAGCCTATGGAGTGATCGGAATCCTGCGCAGCCGCTCACAAGCCAGGCTCGAAGATGGTGACGAGATCGAAGGCGAATTTCTGCTGCTTGGCCTCGGCGTCGACTAATTTCATTCAACGCATCTGCCACGGAGTCGCGCTATGGTTCGCCGGAGAACTCGACGCCAGCCGCTTCCCTGCCCAGCGCTGTAATTCCAGCCACCGCAAGCGCCACAACTAGGACCGTCACCGACATCACCATCTTGAGCATCCCACCAGAAAACCGGTTCGCGAGCATGACCTGGAAAACATTGTTGCGCGAGGCAATCAGGTTGCCGAGCTGATACGTCAGCCCTGGAAAAATAGCGCGCACCGGCCCCGGCGACAGCTCGTTCAAATGTGCCGGAACAATCCCCCACGCGCCCTGCACCATGAACTGCATCAGAAATCCGCCCACTCCAAGCAGCACCACCGAGTGCGACCACGCCCACAGCGGCACCATCGGCAGCGCAAGCAGCGCAGCAGCGATGATCGCCCCCTTGCGCCCCATCCGCTCCGAAGCCCATCCCCAGCAGATGCCTCCCGCAAGCGCGCCAAGATTGCCAATCATCACCAACAGCCCGACATGCGCAGGAACAATGTGATGGTCATGCTGAAGAAACGTAGGATACATATCCTGCGTGCCGTGGCTGAAAGAGTTAAACGCCGTCATCAGCGCAATCAGAAAGAGAAACGCAGGCAGATAGCGCACCAGCTCACTCCAGCGAAGGCTCGCACGCAGACTCTGCCCCTTTGCCCTCGCCGCAAGCCACACCGGCGACTCCTCCACCTTGAACCGCAGATAAAGCGCCAGCAGCGCAGGCAGCGAGCCAATCATGAACATCACGCGCCACGCGCTGAGCATCCCCGTCCCATGCAGGTGCGGAAACAGCAGCCAATAGAGCGCAGCAGCCAGAAAGCTGCCGACAACGTACCCCTCCTGCAGCAGGCCGGAAAAAAATCCACGTCCCTCGGCAGGCAAAGTCTCAAAGGCCAGCGCCGCGCCAACACCCCATTCACCACCCATCGCCAGCCCAAACAGTGCGCGCAGCACCATGAAGCTCCCAATCGTGGGAGCAAACGCCGAAGCCAGTCCAAACGTCGAAAACGAGACGATATTCAGCATCAGCGTAGGCCGCCGCCCATACCGCTCCGCCATCAGTCCAAAAAGAAACGCGCCCGCAGGACGCATCGCAAGCGTCCAGAACGTCGCCTCCGCAACCGTCTCAATGCTGGTATGGAAGTCCCGCGCAATCGCGGTGAGGCAAAGCGTCAGCAGGAAGTAGTCAAACGCATCGAGCGTCCACCCGAGGAAGCAGGCAAAGAAGGTATTCCGCTGGACCGCGTTCAGCGATCGCAGCTCGCGCATCATGGCCATATCGTCGAGATGATGCTAACAGGTGGCTACAGCTTCGCGCGCAGCGGAGGCGCCGCCTCGCCCTGCTGCCCGGCCGCGGCGTTCTCGTCATGCATGTACTGCTTCAGCAGTTCATGGTGCAGACAATAGAGCGCCAGCTCCAGGCGGTCCGAAACGCCGAGCTTGTCATACACCTTGCGCAGATAGTTCTTGATGACCTGCTCCGTCGTGCCGATCTGGTAAGCAATCTCTTTATTGCGCATGCCGCGCGTAATGCAGCTGATGATTGCTAGCTCTTTCTTCGAGAGCTTCGGCTGGACCTTCGGATCGGTCAGTGTCGTCGCCTGCGAGCGGTACGCCTCAATGACCCAGCTAATCGACTGGTTGTCGATCCAGGTCTCGCCCTCGGCAATCTTGCGCACGCACTTCACCAGCAGGTCCGGCGAGATCGACCGCGGCACCACCCCGCGCACCCCGCGGCGATAAAGCTCTACTGTGTTGGACTCGTCCGTCTCAGAGACCTGGACAATCAGCTTGGCATCCGGCGCCTGGCGAACCAGCTCAGGAATCGCGTCCGTCGTCCCCGCAATCAGCTGCCCTTCCAGCAGCACCACGTCCGTGGGATAACGTTGCAGAGCGGCGTACAGATTAGCCAGCGTCTCCACCTGCGCGACGACGCGAATATCGTCTTCGAGCGCGAAGACCTTCTTCATGCCGACGCGATAGATCGCCTGCGAGTCCGCGAGGATCACGCGGATGCCACCGTGTGGAATGCTTTCTTCCGGTGCGTCGTCAGGGTGAGGGGTTTGGTCGAAGTTCACTACCGTCATAGTTCAGGCCTTTAGGAAATACTCATCAATCACCGCCGCTGCCTTTTTCTCTCCGTCCTGGACCGAGTGCCGTACGATTCGGCCGACGCAGTGTATCGTAACGTCGGTCTCCGAGCCCATGACTTCGGAAGGCATTGTGATGGTGAACTCTATCTTGCTGTCAATGGCCGGCAACTGGTCAGCGACAAAAAGCAGGCCGTTGGCGGAGATATTCTCCGTCACCGCGTCCAGCTCGCCCTGTTCCGTTTTCACATGAATCGACAATCTCATAGGAAAACGTACCGCCGTGCGAACAGGATTTTCTGCCTCGCGCCTTTGCCGCTGGGCCACAACTCCTCCCTTCCCACTTCCGAATCAAACTTCAGTCTTTCCTGCCAACTCACTGGAGTCTATCGCACCTTGGTGCAATCCCGGAGAACTTTCTTTCAAAGACCCTGACCAGCCGTCACTTACAGAACGCCCACCATTTAATCATGCGCCGGATGTCCATCCAGATAGTCCAGAATTTCCGTATATTCAGCATCTGAAATCTTAAACTCCAGCGCCGGCGCCACGCCTTCCACCTGCTTCGCGCTGCGCCCGCCCACAATCGCCGCCGTCACCGCCGGGTTATGCAGCGTCCAGGCAATCGCAATCACCCCAACAGGCACACCGTGCCGCGCCGCAATGCCCTTCAGAAACTCCGCAATACCCAGGTTCCGCGACAGGTGCGGCTCCTGATAATTCTTCGCCCGGCGACGAAAATCATCCTGCGGAAACCCTGCCACCCGCTCCTTCGTCATCGCCCCGGTCAGCAGCCCCGAATGCATCGGCGAATAATTGATCACGCCAATGCCCTGCTTCCGGCAAAACGGCAGAATCTCCGCCTCCACCGTCCGATTAATCATCGAGTACGGCGGCTGCAGCGACGTAATCGGAGCAATCTTCATCGCCCGCTCCATCTGCGCGACATTGAAGTTCGAGACCCCGATCCACCGCACCTTGCCCGCGCGCTTCAAATCCGCGAGCACTCCCCAGGCCTCCTCGATCTGCTCATCCGGCTTCGGCCAGTGAATCTGATAAAGATCGATAGCGTCCACTTGCAAACGCCGAAGGCTCTCGTCAATCTCGCGGCGAATCTGCGTCATATCATTGGCGATCTCGCGCTTCTCGTTCCACACCATCGCGCACTTGGTGAAGACATACGGCTTATGCGAAGTACCCTTAAGCGCGCGCCCCACAATCTCTTCCGAATGCCCCAGCCCATACACCGGCGCCGTATCAATCCAGTTCACGCCCAGATCGAGCGCACGATGAATCGCCGCAATCGAATCGCTATCATCCTGCGCCCCCCACGAAAACGGCGTGTCACCGCCACCAATTGCCCAGGTCCCAAGCCCAATCCGTGTCAGGCGCATATCCGAGTTGCCAAGCTGTTTCGTTTCCATGCTTCCCTTATAAAACGTGCGCAACGCAAGCGTCCATTCGCTTGGGCAAGAACTGCGTCCTTACCACCCCATCTGCCCCATCCGCCGCAGAATAATCCCGCTATACCGATTCATCGCCTGAGGCCGCCGTCTCCGCGGATCAGGCAGCACCGCAGCCAGCCTCGCCGCCTCGTCCCGATCAACACTCCGCGCCGACGTCCCGTAATACGACCGGCACGCCGCCTCCACACCATAAATCCCCGGCCCAAGCTCCACCTCGTTCAAATACAGCTCAAGAATCCGCTGCTTCCCCAGCACCAGCTCAGCCACCGGCACCAGCGAAGCCTCCGCGCCCTTGCGCAAAATCGAGCGGTTCGTCCCGAAGAACAAATTCTTCACCAGCTGCTGCGTCAGCGTAGACCCGCCCCGCAGCCGCTTGCCATCCATATCGCCTTCTGCCGCAATCTCCATCGCCTGCCAGTCAAATCCATGGTGCTGATAAAACCGCGCATCCTCCGCAGCAATCACCGCATGCTGCAAATTCGGCGAGATCCGGCTCAGCGGCACAAACGTGTAGCGTTCCCGATAAGGAACCCCATCAACCCACGCCTGCACGCGCCGTTGAACATGCACCGCAGTCGTCGGCGGATCAATCCACTTCAGCCCAACAATCGTCAACGCAGCCAGCGACCAAAGCAGTCCGAGCCCGACGACAACCCACACCACGAGAGCCCGCACAGAAAACCGCGCAGAAGGCCGTCCGGAGGGCCTCAACCATCTCTTCCACCTCGAAGTCCCCGAGCCCACACCCACTCCTTCAGCCATCTTCAAAATAATAGCCGGGCCCGAAATCATAGCCGGCCCACAACTCATTTGATCGTGGACGAAAGGTGCTTGCGGGCCATTGCAATAAAGTTCTTCACCAGCACCGATCGCGCATTCCGCCGATTCCACGCGATGCCGATATTCCATTCCCCTTCAGGAACCCTCGTCTCTGCAAATCGTATCTGCGGCACGCGCATTAGTTGTACCGCACTCGGCGCAATACTCACACCCAAACCCGCGCGCACCAGGTTCAGCGCCGTGAAAAACACATCCGTCTCCTGCACCACCGTAGGCATAAACCCCGCCGCCCTGCAGGTACGAAACACATGATCGTAGAAGCTCGCCGAATCAGCGCGACACGGAATAATAAACGGCGCATTGCGCAAACCAGCCAGGCCTTTCCTCGCATCGTAAGCCGATTGCTCACTCAACACGACCATCAGCCGCTCCTTCACAATCGGTATCGTCGCAATCTCTTCCGCCCGAATGGGCAGACGCACAAATCCCACATCAATCTTTCTCTCGCAAAGCTCCTGAGTCTGATCCGATGTAGACATATTCCGCACCGACAGATCAACGTTCGGATATCGCTTCCTGAAGCGCATCATCAGGTTCGGCAATCCACGCGCCAGCACCGCAACTCCAAACCCGACTCGCAGCGTCCCTGCCTCTCCCTTCAGCGCCAGACGCGTGACCCGCTCAGCCGATTCAGCATCTTCGATGATGTGTCGCGCATGCTGCAGCAGCACCTGTCCCGCCGCCGTCAGATGCAACCCACGCGAGCGCCGGATCAGCAGTTGCCCACCCATCCGGTCTTCCAGACGCCGAATCTGCTTGCTCAGCGCAGGCTGCGACACATGCAGCATCTCCGCCGCACGCCGAAAGTGAAGCTGTTCCGAGAGGATCAGGAACGAACGCAAATCATCGAGTTCCATGCTCATAACCAAACGTTATCAAAATGTGTTCAATGTTTCATTGGACATCGATGCCTCATCTAGGCAATCTCTTGAAAGAGAACTAACCCATGGGAGACGACATGAATCGCCGGGAATTTGTCACTCGTTCAGTAGCGGCAGCAGCAGCGTCCGCATTCGTCGAAAACGATCTCCATGCTGCTCCATCCACCACGAACCAATTTCCAGGCCTCTTGCCCGCATCGCAGATGCCCGGCGCCATCCCCGACTCCGAAATCCAGCAAGCCCGCTTCCCCGACGGATTCCTCTGGGGCGCCGCCACTGCCTCCTACCAGGTCGAAGGCGCATGGAACGAAGACGGCAAAGGCGAATCCATCTGGGACAAGTTCACCCACACGCCCGGCAAAGTCCGTGGCAGCGTCACCGGCGACGTCGCCTGCGACCAATACCATCGCTACCCGCAAGACATCGCCCTCGCCAAAAGCCTCAACCTCAAAAGCTACCGCTTCTCCATCTCCTGGCCCCGCATCCAGCCCACCGGCATCGGCGCGCCCAACATGAAAGGCATCGACCACTACAGCCGCCTCGCCGACACGCTCCTCACCGCCGACATCCGCCCCTGGTGCACCATGTACCACTGGGACCTCCCTCAGGCGCTCGAAGACCGCGGCGGCTGGCCCAACCGCGATCTCGCCAACTACTTCGCCGACTACGCCGGCATCCTCGCCAAACACCTCGGCGACCGCATCACCACCTGGGCTCCCTTCAACATGCCCTGGGCCATCGCCTTCATGGGCTACGCCGCCGGAGCATTCCCTCCCTGCCGCACCAGCTTCCCCGACTTCCTCAAAGCCGCCCACACCCTCGCGCTCGCGCAAGGCGAAGCGCACCGCGCCGTGAAAGCCGCATCGTCAAAAGCAACCATAGGCAGCGCCTATGAGATGGCTCCCGCCTATCCGAAAACCGACTCCGCCGCCGACCGCGCCGCCGCCGAGCGCTACCACGCCATGAACAACGTCTTCTTTCTCGAAGCCGCCATGAAGGGCCGCTATCCAAACGCATTCGTCGGCGAACCACCCTACGAGATCATGGGCTTCAAACCCGGCGACGAAAAGATCCTCTACGCGCCGCTCGACTGGGTAGGCTTCCACTTCTACACCCGCCGCATCGTCTCCGACGCCAGCCACACCCACACCCTCGGAGGCAGCTTCAGCGGCACCGAAATCGAGTCCGACTCCGGCGGCGCGCGCGATCCCTACACCCAAATCCGCGCCACCATGCCAACCGAAGGCCCACTCACCGAATCCGGCCTCGAACTCTGGCCGCGCGGCATCTACGACCTCGTCACTCGCATCTCGCGCGACTACAACCACCCCATCATCGAGATCACCGAGAGCGGCTGCGGCTATCTCGACGGCCCAGACGCCAAACAAAACGACCGCATACCAGACACGCGCCGCATCGAATGGTACCGCCAGGTGCTCAGCGAACTCGCCCGCGCCATCGCCGACGGCGCACACGTCCGCGCCTACCACGCCTGGTCCCTGCTCGACAATTTCCAGTGGGCCGAAGGCTACACCGAGCGCTACGGCCTCATCCACATCGACTTCCGCACTCAGGAGCGCATCATCAAAGACTCCGGCCACTGGTACAGCCGCGTAGCCGCCTCCAACCGCCTCGATGTCTAAAAACGACGTGCCGCGTTGATAGCTATTCCACAGCGCACGAAGAAATCTGCTGTTGCCGTTGCCCTTGTCGTTGCTCCTGAGATAGGCCCGGACTTCAGTCCGGGCAACACCAGCCACAAAAACAGAGGGCTTCAGCCCCTGGGATATGCCTTCTTCTCAGCTGCCTCTACCTCTCTCATCCCACACAAAAAACTCGCCATCCTCCGCGCCACAAATTCCTGTCAAGCCCCCAAACCCCAAACCCAACACCACCAAAACCCTCCAACCCCAACCAACCAAACCACTTCCACCATAAAAATTTTCCCGCCCAGTTTGGCGGTTTAGTTTTGAACCATTTGCTACACTTAAATCAACATTCAAAAAGAGCAAGGCCCGGAGAGAGGGAAACCTATCCGGGCCTTACTCTTTTGTAATGAATACTTTACTGCAAATTCCCACAGAGGCTAAATAAAATCAACAACTTACACAAGCCCGAAGCCGCAAAGTCCAAGCCTAACCCAAATAAAATGAATACTTTGCCGCAAAAGCACGGGGAGGGGGTACCTCTAGCTGAAGATATCCTTCACCTTCCCGAACAACCCGCCACGCGAGGTCGGCGTATTCTCCACCACCATCGTCTCCCCGAGCTGCCGCAGCAACTCCTTCTGCGCCTTCGACAACTTCGTCGGGGTCTTCACCCGAATCTCCACGATCAGGTCCCCCTTCCCGTGCGAGTTCAGGTGAGGCACTCCCTTCCCCCGCAGCTTGAACTCCTTCCCGCTCTCCGTCCCCTCGGGCACCTTGAGCGTGGCCGTCCCCTCCAGCGTCTCGATCTCCAGCTCCGTCCCCAGCGCCGCCTGCGGAAAGGAGATCGGCATCACGCAGTGAAGGTCATCCCCCTCCCGCTCAAAGAACTTGTGGTCCTTCACCGTCAGCACCACGTAGAGGTCGCCCGCAGGCCCGCCGAACTTTCCGCCCTCACCCTCGCCCTGGTACCGAATCCGCGTGTCCTGCTCCACACCCGCCGGCACCTTCACTAGAATCGTGTGCTCCACCTGCACCCGCGTCTCACCCCGGCACGTCTGGCACGGGTCCACGATCACCGTCCCCGTCCCGCCGCACACCGAGCACGTCCGCGCCACCGAGAAGAACCCCTGCTGGAACCTCTGCTGACCCCGCCCGCCGCACTGCGTACACGTCACCGCCGACTTGCCCTGCCGCGCGCCTGACCCCTTGCACTCCGCGCACATCTCCAGCCGCCGGATCTTGATCTCCCGCTCCACCCCGAAGACCGCCTCCTCGAACTCGATCGTCAGGTCGTACTTCAGGTCACGCCCCCGCTGCACCCGCGAAGCCCGGCGCCCGCCGCCGCCGCCGCCCACGTTGAACATCTCCCCGAAGAGATCCCCGAAGATGTCCCCCAGGTCCTGCCCCGCGAAGCCGCCCGCGAACGGGTTCCCACCACCGGCCGCACCCTGGAACGCCGCGTGCCCATACCGGTCGTACGCCGCCCGCTTGTCCGCGTCGCTCAGCACCGAGTACGCCTCACCGCACTCCTTGAACCTCTCCTCCGCGTCGGGGTTGTTCGGGTTGCGGTCCGGATGGAACTTCATCGCCAGCTTGCGGTAAGCCGTCTTGATCTCCTGGTCGCTCGCATCCCGCGAGACACTCAGCACCTCGTAGTAATCAACCTTGGTCACGTTTGCCGTCGCCATCTCTCTAGACTATCCCACCCTTACTCCGCCACCTGTGCCGGATTCACCGCAATCTTCACCAGCGCCGGCCGCAGCAGCTTCTCGCGGATTCGGTATCCGCGCCGGATCTCCTCAACCACCTGATGGTCAGGAATCTCCTTAGTTTCGATGCTACCCAAAGCCTCGTGGATTCGAGGGTCGAACTGAGCCCCCACCGCCTCAACCGGCTGCACTCCAAGGCCCTTCAGCGCGTCGTCCATCTGCTTCAGAATAAGATCGACGCCCGCCCTCAATTGTTCCGCTGTCCCGCCAGACTTGAGCGCAAGCTGGAAGTTGTCCATCACACCCAGAAATGGCTCCACCGTGCGCGAAACAGCACGGTCCTGAGCATCCAGCCGCTCCTTAGACTCCCGCTTGCGAGCGTTGTCAAACTCAGCCTGCAAGCGCGCGAGCCGATCCAGCAGCTGGTCGCGCTCACCTTTGACCAGTTCAAGCTCGGCTTGCAACACACTCATCTCGCTCGGAGGCTCGGCACCCGAAGTGGTGACAGCGTCACCCTCCTGCACAGCCTGCACGATCGTCTCATCCTGCATCTTTTCGTGTCTCCTCATAAGGTTCCTTTTCTATTGTTGCCTATTCCGCGCGATAGCGCGACCCATGGCAGACACCTATGCCTTTGATCTGTCCCTAAACTCTGCTCGAATCAACCGCCCGGATGGAGCATCCGATCAAAGAGCCGCGCCACGTAGCTGACCGCATTCATGGTGTTCTCATAATCGATTCTTTTTGATCCAATCACGCCAACAGTTCCGCGCACGGTTGGAGCAGCAATCAGCACCAAACCGGCCATCTCCGGCACGTGTTCGTCCAGATCAAAGACTACGCGCACACTCTCCTGATGCGCGTCGATGTACGCATTCAGCAATTCCACAACACGTTGCTTGGCTTCGAGTGCCGCCAGCAGTTCACGCAGCCGCTCCTGATTCTCCTGACTGCCAACAAGGTTCGCCACGCCATCGACATATACCGCTTGCTCAGTCGCGTCTGACTCCGGAACTGCCTTCGCCCAGAGCTGCTGCACAGAGTCAAGCAGTCGCTGATACTCACTCTGCTCGCGTTCCACCATGCGCGCAATCTCGGCACGAACACGCTCGACATCCCAACCGCGAAAGTTTTCGTTCAGGAAGTTAGCCGCTGTCTCCAATTCACTCAGAGCCAGGTCGCGGTCGAGCATGAGTACTCGGTCTCGCACCAGCCCGCTGCGTGTCACGACGACTGCAAGCACGCGTGCCGCTGCCAACCTCGAGAAATGCACGTGCTCAAGCGTATCTCCTCCAGCCGCAGCGGCAATCGCCACACCAACTCCGCTTGAGAGCGTCGCCAGTACATGCGACGTGCGCTCCAGCACAGCCTGTGTTCCTGCAATTCCAACAAAACTGGAGTCTATTTGTTGCCTTGACTTCACCGGTAACCGCGCCGCGTCGATTCGCGGGTAAGCCCCGCCACTCAACTGCTCCACATATATCCGAAACGCTCGCGCCGTGGGCACGCGACCAGCCGAGGTATGCGGCTGCTCAAGCAGGCCCGCCTCAGCAAGTTCAGCCATCTCATTCCGAACAGTGGCAGAGCTGAAGCCAACCCCCTCAGCCCCCTGCAACCGGGCGATTGTGCCTGAACCCACCGGCTCACCCGTCTCGATATAGCTCTCGATAATGGCCGTTAGAATGGACCGCTGCCGCGCCGTTACCCGCTCCGCATCTGCCATAGTCCCTCCATCTTTGCCACTTTTAAGTCTACTTCGTCCCGTCAGCTAATCTCGATGACGCTCTCGCTCTTCGCAGCAATTTCCTTCGCCCGCTCGGCGACCTGCTTTGCCACATCATAGAAGCCCTTGCAGAGCTTCGACTCAAGCCCGGCTAGCGCAACAGGCAATCCTTTGTCGCCGCCCTCTCGAATCTGCGGGTCCATATCGACCGCACCGAGAAATGGGATTCCAAATTGCGCTGCCGTGCGTTCGGTGCCGCCTGCTCCAAAAACATCGATGACCTCACCCGAAGGCAGCGTCATCTGGCTCATGTTCTCGACCATACCAAGCACATCCACCTTCACCTGATGGAACATCTCCAGCGCCTTGCGCGCATCCTGCAACGCCACGCTCGATCCAGTCGAGACGACAACCGACCCTGTCAGCGGCACTGTCTGTACCAGCGAGATCACCACATCGCCCGTTCCCGGAGGAAGATCGACGATGAGGAAGTCCAGCTCGCCCCACTCTACCTGCTGCAAAAACTGGCGAATGATCTGGTGCAGCATCGGCCCGCGCATCACCATCGGCTTGTCGCCCGGTGAGATCAACCCGACCGAGATGAACTTCACACCATGCGCAACGATTGGCTCGATTCGGTTCTCGTTCACGACATTCGGCTGACGCGTAACGCCCATCATCGTCGGCACGTTCGGGCCGTAGATGTCCGCATCGAGCAGACCTACCTTGTAGCCAAGTTTGCTCAGCGCGATCGCAATATTCACTGCGACTGTCGTTTTGCCCACGCCGCCTTTGCCGCTTCCCACAGCCACTACGTACGCTACTCCAGGCAGAGGCTGCGGCCCCTGCGGTGCTCCATGTCCCATGTGTCCCATCAGAATTCTCCTGTCTCAAACAATCCAAAAATTATGCGCGGCCCCGCATCTTTACACGTGCCATCCGTTCGGCATCGCAGCACGCATCTCTTTCTTGCGTGCCGTTTCACCTGAGCGCATCTCCCGCCGTCGTCCTGCGTCTTCATATCGCCGCTTCTGATGCTCGGTCTCCGGCACCACCTGCGGCACCTCCATCCGGTGCCCATCCTTATCGATCGCGACAAAGGTAAGGTAAGCCGATGAAACATGCCGCAGCCGCTGCCCCCGCACGTCTTCGACCATCACGCGGACACCGACTTCCATCGAAGTCCTGAACGCGCGGTTCACGCTGGCCTTCAGGATCAGCAACTCTCCAACCCGCACCGGCGACACAAAATCCAGATGGTCCATCGAAGCCGTCACGGTATACGTCCGAGCATGACGCGAAGCAGCCATCGCCGCTACCAGGTCGATATACTGCATCAGCCGTCCGCCAAACAAACTTCCCAAGGCATTCGAGTCAGCCGGCAGCACAATCTCGCTCCGCTCCGACTGAGACTCAGCAACAGTGCGCTTAATCATCAAATCGCTCATTCTTACCAGTCTAAATCGCCGCAATTACCCTTGCCCAACTTGCCAACCGCAACACGAACACAGCAACATCGAAGACATGGACAGAATCGCGCTTCTCACGCAGGTACTTGAGCAGAACCCAACCGACGCCTTCGCCCGCTACGGACTTGCCATGGCGCATGCCTCCGAGGGCCGCACCGACCAGGCGCTCGTCGAGTTCGACACGCTCATCCAGCACAATCCGGATTACGTTCCCGCCTATCAGATGTCCGCGCAGACACTGGCAAAACTCAACCGCACCGACGAAGCCATTGCACGGCTCGAAGCCGGCATCTCCGCCGCCAAGCGCACGCACAACTCCCATGCGGCCAGCGAAATGCAGGCGCTGCTCGACGATCTCAGCATCTGAGCCGAACCCTTACACGTTCGCCAAACATCTATACTTAGACATGGCGAACGCACTTCCTGCAACACTCAGCGCACTCCGCAAAAGCGAATTCACCCCGGCCCGTCTGGCCCGCAGCGTCAAAGACGAGTTGCGCGAGAACCTCATCGCCAGACTGCGCGCCGTAGCACGGGACAAGTCGCCACTCTTTCCCGGCATTGTCGGGTACGAAGACACGGTTGTGCCGCAGATTGTGAATGCTGTGCTCTCTCGCCACAACTTCATCCTGCTGGGCTTACGCGGACAGGCAAAATCTCGCATTCTGCGCGCACTAACCACTTTGCTCGACCCGCAGACTCCCTATGTCGCGGGCTCAGAAATCCGCGACAACCCTTACGCCCCCATCAGCAAGTTCAGCCGCGACCTGATAGCGAAGATGGGCGACGACACGCCGATCGCGTGGCTTACGCCCGACGACCGCTACGTTGAAAAGCTCGCCACACCCGACGTCACTGTAGCCGACCTCGTCGGCGACATCGACCCCATCAAAGCCGCACGCTCCAACCAGGACCTCGGCAGCGAGCTGACCATGCACTACGGCCTGCTGCCCCGCGCTAACCGCGGCATCTTCGCCATCAACGAAATTCCCGACCTCGCAGCGAAGATTCAGGTCGCGCTCTTCAATATCATGCAGGAGGGCGATGTGCAGATTAAGGGCTATCCCGTCCGCCTGCCGCTGGATGTTGCACTGGTTTTCTCCGCCAATCCCGAGGACTACACCGCGCGCGGCAAGATCGTCACGCCGCTCAAGGATCGCATTGGTAGCGAGATTCGCACTCACTATCCGGAAGACATCGAAGAAGGCATCGCCATCACCGCGCAAGAAGCGTGGACTGCGCGGAATCACGCAAGTCTCGAAATCCCGCACTACATCCGCCAGATCATCGAACAGATCGCCTTCCATGCGCGCGAAGACAAAAAGGTCGATAAGCGTAGCGGCGTCTCGCAACGGCTTCCCATCAGCACGATGGAGCTGGTTGTCTCGAACGCCGAGCGGCGCGCTCTGCTGCATGGAGAGTCGCTCGTCGTGCCGCGTGTAGGCGATATCTATTCCGCGTTGCCGGGCATCACTGGAAAGATCGAGTTGGAGTACGAAGGCGAGATGCGCGGCGCAGATACTGTCATCCGCGAGATCATCCGCTCCTCGATTGCAACAGTCTTCGACCAGCACTTCGGTGACGCAAACACACAACAGATCGAGCAGTGGTTCAACCTGGGCGGCACGGTGCAACTCAACGACTCACAACCCGCCGCAAGTTCGCTCACCGAATTGCAGCAGATACAAGGGCTCTTCGAAAAACTCACTCCACTGAAGATCACGAGCAAGTCCTCTCCCGAGACGACCGTCAGCGCAGCCGAGTTTCTGCTGGAAGGCATGTATGCGCACAAGCGCATCAGCCGGGCAGAAGAGCGCGTCTTCTCCGCTGTTGAAAAGAAGCAGCGGGTTCAGGACGCCGCCAACTATGCAGAGCGCATGAGAGAGCGCGAGCAGGAAGAGCTCACCGCCCGCAACCGGACACGCCGCGGCTTCAACTAAATCCATCTGTATAGATACACCTATTCGAATTAATTATATAAATGTAATACTTTATTCGTTTGCCTTATCCTCCGAAATAGAGGAGACAGCAGATGATGAACCGCACCAGAGAAGTCTTTGACCGGACCGCATCCACATACGACCATGATCGCTCGCTACTCATTCCCGGCTGCGATACTTTCTACCGCTGGGCCATCGACCTTATTCCCTCGCAAACGAAGAACATTCTCGACCTTGGCGCCGGTTCCGGATTGCTGACAGTTCTTGTTCGCAATCGCTTCCCTGAAGCACACATTCATCTCATTGACTTCTCCGCGCCTATGCTAGCGCTCGCCGGAGACCGACTAGGCAACGATCCGAATATCACCTACCAGCGTGCAAATTATGCCAAAGAGCCATTGTCCGACGGCCTCTGCGCAGTTGTCACCTCTCTCTCTGTGCATCACCTTGATGACCACGACAAACGCACCGTCTTCAAAAAAGCTTACTCCGCGCTGAAGCCAGGTGGCGTCTTCATCAACGCCGAGCAGGTGGCCGGACCGACGCCTACACTCGACGCACGTTATCGCTCCCTCTGGCTCAGGCAGGTGCGCGCCGCCGGCGCCACTGACCAACAGATCGAAGCATCGCTTTATCGCCAGCAGGAAGACCGCTGTTCACCTGTCAAAGATCAGCTCGAATGGATGAGCGAGGCAGGCTTTGCTGACGCTGACTGCTGGTACAAAGACAATCGCTTCGCTGTAATGGCAGGCACGCGCGCGTAGCCGCTAGTGGATGGTCTTCATGCGACGGGACATAAAGTCCATCAGCAAGTAGTTGCCTAGTGTCTGCGGTGTGGTGAAGTACGCCTTGCCGCGGCACATGGCGCTTACCTGCTGGACAAACTGCACCAGCGAATACTCCTGTGCAAGCATAAAGGTGTTGATCATGATGCCGGAGCGTTTGCACCGCGACACCTCTTCGAGCGTCTCCGAAATGACCAGCGGATCAAGGCCGAAGGCATTCTTGTAGATGCGTCCATCGGCGAGCGTCAGCGCCGATGGCTTGCCGTCAGTAATCATCACAATCTGCTTCATGTCCTTGTTCTGCCGCGCGAGAATCCTCTGGGCCAGACGCAGTCCCTCGCGTGTATTGGTGTAGTGAGGGCCAACACGTACACGAGAAAGCTGTGACACCGGGACTTCTTCAGCGGAGTCATGAAACAGCACCAGGTTAAGTGTGTCACCCGGAAATTGAGTGCGAATCAGATGCGACAGCGCCATGGCCACACGTTTGGCGGGAGTAAAACGATCTTCGCCATAGAGAATCATCGAATGCGAGCAGTCAAGCAACACCACCGTCGCACATGACGACTGGTAGTCAGACTGGTGCACATACAGGTCCGAGTAACCAATGCTGAGCGGCACCCGCTCTTCGCCTTCTACAGCGCTCTGGATGCCCTCACGCGCAAAGACGCTCGAAAGCGTTGCCGTGATGTCGAGGTTGAGCGTGTCGCCGAACTCATAAAGCTTCGTCGAACCATTGATCTCGACTCCGGCAGCCTCGTGCCTCGTGTCGTGCCTCCCAAAGTTCGACTTTCCAAGCGGCCCCAGTAGATCACGCAGCGCCTTATAACCCAGAAAATCCATCGCCTTATCCGTCACTTCAAAACGCGCATTCTCCGCATTGCCCGCCATGCCCTGCCCGGTCTGTGGCTGCTCAGCATTGATGAAGTTCTGCTCCTGCATCTTCGCGACGATGCGATCGATCAGTTCCTCAACCTGCTCTTCCGAAAGCTCATCGAACTTCTCCTGCGCCTCCTCGTCAAAGAGTTCGCCAGACTCAAGCGCCTGACGAACGGCATCGCGCAAGTTCTCCAGCGTCTGCTCATTGAACTCACTGAACTGCGAGTAGGGATCATTGAAACCAGAATCGAGCAAGAAATCAGACAGTGCATCGATAAGATCTTCGAGACCGAAGCTTGAGGAGAGGTCGCCGGTGAATTTCGTATATCGGACGCGCTTCATACAGACTGCCTGTTCTTCATCTTAGTTTAGATGTGGCGAACGTTCTGAAGGTTCGACAACCTCAGCGCTGGTTCGCAACCCAGGATTGCAATTCCGCTGGCGACTGCACGCGCCCCTGCAGCATAGCGTCAAACATCGCTCGGGTACGGACTGCGGCAAATGGCGTATCGATGCGAGCACTGCCGTGTTCATTCGGTAGCTTTACGAGGTACGCAGGGCGGCTGTCAAACTTGCCGCCATGGCTGGCTGCCTGGTCCTCCGCCAACCACCCATCTGAATTAGCCCAGATCAACTTCGTCCGCCATGAGTGATCTCCCATGACAACAACTGTGGACGAATCCCACTCGCCCCGTTCTGCAAGCAAGGTCCGAACATGCCCCAGATATCGATCAGCCAAAGCAAGATTGTCGATGTAGGACGTATGATGCAACGCAATCTGCCCGCTCTTCCGATCGTAAAACCCGAATGGATGTGGCACAGGCATATGAAGCAGAATGAAGTTCGCCGAAGGGTCATTGAGCAGATCATCGCCAGCCGCGAGCAGATCGCGGTAATCGCCAGAGTGCATCCGAATGTCGATTTGCTCCGCAGAGAGCACTGCTGGGCCAATGCCGAAGAAATGCCTGACTCTTTTCCATAAGAGTCGCAGAGGAAGAACGGTGTTCAATGCGGCATTGCCTTGCGGTGAAAGACGTGCCGGAGTGTCCTCGTGATACATCCAGTAGCAATGATCGAGCACCGATGGGAGGATGCGACAGTATGGGTTGTACCATCCGACGAGGCCAGTAGAGTAACCAGCATTGAGAGCGTCCCGAAAAACCGTATCTTGCGGGCTGAATCTCACCCATTGATGTGTTGCCGCATTATGCAGCGCAGAGAGCATACCCGCGCCGGACACGCTGATTCCATTGACTGGCGTTCCCGTCAGCAGTGAAGGCAGGACCTGCCTGGTATACTCGCCCGCTGGGGTGACTTGAGTAAACATCGTTGATTCAGCTTCAAGTTGGTCAAACGCAGGCAACTGCAATCCTGGAAAACGCTGCTCATAAACCTGCTGATAGGAGAGTTCGTCCAGGACGATCCAGATGATGTGCGGCTTGACCACTGCCGTAGCAGTATTTTCCTGATGCAGTCGGGGGGCAGGGTTCAGGTCGCGCGCCTGCCAACCGAACCATACAAGCTGGCACAGAATGAGCACACCACAGAGCGCAAAGAAGCCCAGCACCGTTGCAGCCAGTGGCTGCACTTTCTCAAATGCTCTGCGCATCCGTCCAGACAGCACGATCGCCAGAAATGTAGCCAGCGATGCCAGCGCGATCAAAGCGCTCACCCATCGGGGTACGCTCGAGCCAAAGAACCCCATAAAGGTCTTGACCAGAATCCAAGGCAGAGCAAGCAATGTCGCGCTCCAGATAGCAACCATCAGCCGTTCCGAGCGCTCAGCAAGGGCAAAGAGGCCGATAAATACCACCCAAAGGGCCAGTAAATTAATAATGACGGGGATGAAGATGACCGAGGCCGACCCCGTCAGGTGATATACGAGGTCGTGCGCACTTGAAATAAGTGGGCCGGTCAGAGCCAGCAAATAAAGATTTGCCAGACCAAAAGACACCGCAGCCCGGTGAATAAACGGCTTCACCACTGGCCCTGTTTCTGCTTGAGAGAACGTTGTGTCATGCGCGAATGATGCCTTGACCGGAGAAAATCGACTTTATGTCACGCGGTCCAGGCAAGTGCATCATATCGGAAAAGTTGCCGCTATTGGGAGTCGGCAGCGGTCGACTCGACTTTAGGAGTCTTACCGAAGAGTGCCTTCAGGCGACGGCGGAAGTAGAACAGTGTCCCGGATACAACTGCACTGATGCCTTGGAAGACCAGCAGCCCGGAGCCGGGATCGATATAGGCATATGCTTTGCGCTCGAACGTGAAGCTCAAAGCGATCAACAGTAGGCCGGTAACAGTCAAATACTTCAGTCGATTGGCCATCTCATTTTCCTCTAGTTGCCGTGGCGATGCAGTAGCGCATGCGCCATGCTGATGAAGACGTGAACTTCATATAAAAGTTTCGCGAATCGATCCAATTCTGAAAATCACCCGTTGGCTCGCTCCTACAACGAGGGATGTAGCCGTACCGGAGGAGACCGTGCCAGCGCAGCCTAATGGTGTAGATTCAGCCCGAACTTCGGATCGGACTGCGTCCCGCTAATTCTGATGGGAACAACAGCGCCCGCCCCATTCTTCGCAAAAAACGGGTCCACCGGTTTCAGAAGCCACGACTTCCACCGAGTCGCAACCATCTGCGAGATCTTTGCGTCAGTCCTAACCTTCCCACTGAAGTCAAACTGTCGCCCATCGAGGGAGTACAGCCCCGTCAACTCCACCGTCGCTCCTGGCAAAGCATAATTCAGCTTGCTGAATCGGACCTTCCCATCAGCCATCACGAACTCTCCCACCATCTTCGAATGCACATCTGGAGCGCCAGGTTTAGCCTCCTTGGGATGTCCGCTCGTTCGCAGACTCAACATATCGACCTTGTCCTCCATCACAGGGTCCGTAAAGTGGATACCGCTCAGCGCAAACTGGCCCTGTAATTTCATCTTCTTAGAGACGCTCTCCTCGCCTGGATCAATATGCAAGTGAGCCTTCATTTGCAGCATTCCGGTCATCATCGCCTGCCTCGCTGCGACACCCAATGACAGAAAGTCCTGCACCGCGCCATGTGGCACATCAGCATCAAGATCGATAATGTGCCCCTTGCCTTTGACGTTGACCACTGTCCCATTGCAGGTAAAGTCGGAGGTTCCTAGCTGCGCCTCAACTGGATCGAGGTAGGTGTCTCCACTGGTTCCATCTACGATCGCATGAAACCGGGTATGTAGCGGCATGGGATACTTCGCCGTGTCGAGTGAGAAGTCTGGCGTGTCGGTCGTGCCATCAACCTCAATACGGTCGAGCCGCCCCTTGAAGTCGCCAACAGAGGAGAGCACCCCGCCGATACCCTTAATTGTGTCCAGGTCCGCATGCTCAAACGTGTAGTGGCCGGTCACCGCAGAATCACCAGGGCTCTCATTCGTCCAAGGTCCAAACGTACCCGTCGCGTGAATGTTGCCCGCAGGAATAGAGTTGACGAGCGCCGCATCGTACAACCAAGGCTCATTGGGGCCAACGTCGCGCATCACAATATGCTTCAGATCAAACTCTTTCGGTTCTTTATCTGGCTTATCCGTCTCCAAAACAAGTTGAGAATCATCAAACACAATCTGCTGGACGACGATCCTGATCTTGCCCATCGGCGCCTTGCGTTTTCCCTGCGCACGAGCGCTCCTGGGAGGAATATCGATCTTCATGTGGCTCACATGAACCGTCCCCACATGCATCGGGCTGGCAAACAATCCGGGTAGGTTCACATGAAATGAGAAGCGTCCCAATGTAATCAAAGGACGCATTCCAGTCTCGTCCCCCCCCGCGGAAGGAAATATCCGCAAGCCTTTGCCAGACACAGCAAGTCCATCGGCAATCGACACATGAAAGTTATCCAACTCAACCCTGCTATCAAAGGAAGTGCTCAGGGTTTCGAGAACACGCTGCTTTAGAACAGGCTCCGCACGGTGTACCGCAATTTCGATGACTACTCCGATTGCAACCGCAGTCGCTACGGCGAAGACGAGCACTCTTTTTGAAAGCCATGTTGGCCTTACATTGCTCCTGGCACCGCGACTGAAATCCTCGCCGATCAAGACCACCTCAGGCAGTTTTGATGCGGAATCACATCAAGGAGTTCCCGTCAGCGCCGCTCACGCCATAGCCTGTAGAGTCCCCACGCAGCAACTGTGCAATTATCGACGATGCTTCCATCCAATACCATCGCCTCGAACTCGTCGACACTCACCCTCCGCACAACCAGGTCATGTTCCTCGGGATCGCGGTCGTGTTCGCCCATCGTCAACCCTTCTGCAAGATAGACATAGTGCCTCTGATTCATAACGCCATACGCAATTTGTAGCGTCGAGAGCAGCGTCATACGCTCCGCGGTCAGGCCAGTCTCTTCGCGCAACTCACCGCGAGCTAATTCTTCGGGCAGCACCTCAGCCTGCTCCCAGCCACCCTGCGGAAACTCCATAAACGTCCCACCAACCGTATAACGGAACTGCTGCACCAGGTAAACAAACTCATCCTGAGGTGTCTGCTCCAGCGGAATAATAATCGACGCAGGATCCTTGTCGACAACACCATAGATGCCGCGCTGTCCATTCGCACGTTCGATCACATCCTCCCGGACACGCGTCCAGGGGTTGCGGTAAACTTCGCGGCTACTGATCGTCTTGATCGACATCGAAATTAGACCCCTGGACTCCAAAGCCTACCGGTCGGCGACCGAAACATCCAAGTGCGAGGGATACTTCGCCGACCCATAGATCGAGACAGTCTGCCCTGCATACGCGCTCGCCGGCGCAGCCATGATGTTCGGCACAAATGTCTGCGGATTGCGATCATAGAGCGGAAACCAGCTCGATTGCACCTCGACCATGATGCGGTGCCCTTTGAGAAACGTGTGATCTACACCATGCAGACTCCACTTGTACTCTTCAACTTTTCCCGGCGTAATCGGCTCCGGCTTCTCGAAGCTCTCGCGGTAGCGCCCGCGAAAGATCTCATCGACAATCATCAACTGATAGCCGCCCATCGGCGCAGGCGCATCGTCCGGATACACATCGATCAGCTTCACCACCCAGTCCGCATCGCTTCCCGTAGTCGAGGCAAATAAATCCGCCATCACATCCCCTGTGACCGTCACATCGTGGTCCAGCACCGGAGTCTCAAAGTTCCTGAGGTCCTTGCGCCCGCTCACAAACCGCTGGTCCTCCGCCAGCCATGTCCGCCACTTCGAACCTTTCCCATACGTCGCCTGAATCGGCCGATGCCGATAAGGAATCGGGTCGAACGGGATAGCGCTATAGTTCACCGCAACCTTCCCGCCCACCCCTTGAGCACCAGGCGCAACTTCGCCCAATCCGCCATCCGCAGTCATATACAGCTTCACCGCATGAAATCCAACCTTCGGCGGCCACGCATCGTACCGCTCCCACTGGTTCACTCCCGTGCGGAAGCTGGCAACATCCTTCAAGTCAAATCCCGGGCGGTCCTTCAGATACTTCTCAAAGAATGGAGTCTCAATGCTCCTCCTGTACTCATCGCCCACCGGCGCGCCGAAGTCCAGCACTCCCAGATGGCGCGTCGTCGATACCCAGCCGCCATGGTTCCATGGCCCTAGCACCATAAAGACTTCATGTTTCGAATCGTGCGGCTTGAGTGCCGCATATTCCGCCTGCGTGCCCCACATATCTTCCTGGTCCCACCAGCCCCCAACTTCAAGCGTAGGCACCTCCACTTTCGTCAGGTGCCACTCCACGGCCATATCGCGCCAAAACTTCGTGTACGAAGGCTGCTCCAGAAACATCTTCGCGGTAGGCAGATTCTCCATTCCCGCCGCCTTGGCTGCACCAGCAAAGTCCACGTTGCGTAGGAAAAAGTTATACGTGTCCTCTTTCGACTGCACTACAGCATCGGTCTTCTGCGCCTCGAGCTCCTGCACATAATCGAAGCCATAGGTCTCGCGAAAGGCCCCATTGTGGAAGAAATCGTCACCCATCCAAACATCAGTCATCGGAGCCTGCGGCGAGATCGCCTTTACCGCGGGATGCGCATCAATGCCTGCCATCATGGCCAGAAATCCAGGATACGAAATCCCCAGCACCCCCACTCTGCCGTTGTTATTCGGAACATTCTTCAGCAACCAGTCGATTGTGTCGCGCGTGTCGGTCGTCTCGTCTACATCATTCTTCGTCTTGTGGGCGACAATAGGCCGGTTCATCACGAACTTGCCTTCCGACTCATAGCGCCCGCGAATATCTCCGAACACAAAAATGTATCCGCTCTGCGCCAGCTCCGGCTTCATCGCGTTCACCACATCAGACGTGTAACCATCCACGCCATAAGGCGTGCGCGTCATCAGAAAGGGCACCGGTGGCCCTGACGTTTCAGACCCCTCTGGCCGCAGGATCACCACATGCAGCCGCACCCCATCGCGTACCGGAATCATCGCCTCAGTGCGCATATACGGACGGAAGTGGTTCAGTCGCGCCGTGTCGCCGTTCACCCGGTCAAACCGCTCTTCATGGCTCAGCGATCCTGGCCAGTCACCGCCAGTACCCTGCGTAAAGCTCTCGACGTCGCCATCGGCGTTGCGCTTGAAGACAAAACTCACCGCATCCACTACCGTCGCAAAGTGGTCCTTCGATGACTCAACCAGTTGTTCGCGCGGCGTTCGTGGCCCTTCCTCATAGAGATCGCCACCCTCGTGATAGACCACCACCAGCACATCCGGCTCGACCGCGTTCCGATACAGTCCAGCAACATCAGCCGGAGAGGCAGTCCCGGTCTGGCGCGCACCCGCAACCGCCAACAAAGTCTGCGGACCCACTAATAGGCCAACAGACACCGCACAGACAAAACACACAACTCTGTTCTTCAAGCACAAATTCATCGGTCCCCCTCATGCAGACCGGCTGCCGCCCGGTACTCAGACGGCAGCCGCACAAGACCGCGATTCTAGCCTGCAGACGGAGGAGTCGGCGAAGATTGAAATTCAATCCGCTTATGCGCGCCATCGCAAAAGGGCTTGTTCTCGCTCGCGCCGCAACGGCACAGCGAAATTCCAGGCTTTCCAGTCAGGTCCCACACCCTGCCCTCGGCGTCCTGCAATACAACCGGGCCTTCCACTCGCAGAGGCCCATTCGGGCGCACAGTAATCTTTACAGCTTCTTCTGACATGCCAACTCACTTTCCTCGTCAAAGTTCCCAAAAGGATGTCGTCAGCATAACAAACGGGAGACACGGTGTTCCCGGGGACAATCAGGCGAAGTCCAACTCGACCTCATCCACATAGCACCAGCCCCAGTCTTCACCCGGCTCAACCGAACGCATGATCGGGTGCTTCGTCGTGTGAAAGTGTTGCGTTGCGTGCTTGTGTCGAGAAGAGTCGCAGCAGCCCACATGACCACAGATCATGCACATCCGCAGATGCACCCATGTGCTGCCCATCTTCAGGCACTCTTCGCAACCATCAGCCGACGGCTTCACCTTCTGTATCTGATTCACATGCGCACACGGCATCGCATCCACCTCACGAGCGATTCTAAGCTACGCGGCCAATCCGGTGCTGCCAACCGTCAGTGCAAATGCCGTTACGCCTTCCTGGCGAAGCTGTCGAGGTCTCCAAGATCGTCAGTAATGCCATACTCCTTCAGCTTGCGATAGAGCGTCGTCTTGCCAATACCCAGCAGCTTTGCCGCCATCAGCTTGTCACCATTCAACTGGCGGATCGTGCCCAGAATTGCGTGCTTTTCCATCTCTGCGATGGAGACAATGCCCTTCTTGCCACGCACCATCTCCGCAGTCTCATCTTGTTCCGGCTCGACGTACCTCGTCTGCGTCTGATGCATCCGAAAGTCCTGCAACTGTGTCGGCAGATCACCCATGTGCAACACCGGCCCGGATGAGAGCGCGCATGCACGCTCAATCGCATTCTCTAACTCGCGCACATTGCCCGGCCAGTCGTACTCAGCCATCACTCTCAACGCTTCATCAGAGAACGTGTGGGAAGTCCCGTTTTCGCGATCAATGCGCTCAAGAAAGTGCACCGCCAGCGGTGCGATGTCTCCTCTACGATCGCGCAGTGGCGGAATCCGCAAATTCACCACATTCAGACGAAAGAAGAGGTCCTTACGAAACTTACCGTGTTCGACCATTGCCGCCAAATCGCGATTAGTCGCAGCTAGCACACGCGCTGAAATCGGCTTCGACTGTGTGGCACCCACCGGACGCACTTCCTTTTCCTGCAACGCACGCAGAAGCTTTGCCTGCAAATCGAGTGGCAGCTCCCCAATCTCATCCAGAAACACCGTCCCGCCCTCAGCCGAGGCCAGAAGTCCCTCCTTCGCGCGATCTGCTCCGGTAAACGCTCCCTTCACATGACCGAAGAGCTCACTTTCAATCAGTGTCGGAACCAGCGCACCACAATCCACTGGCACAAATGGTTTCGTCGCATTCGGGCCATTCTCATGAATCGACCGCGCCACAAGCTCCTTGCCCGTCCCGCTCTCGCCGAGAATCAGTACCGGATGACTGGAAAAGGCCACCTTCGACATGATGCGGTAGAGCTTCTCCATCTCCGGCGATTGACCAATCAAGCCCCCCATCCCTTTTTGAGTGCGCAACCGTTCGCGCAACTTGCGGCTCTCAACGTCGACATGATGCTGCTGGCTCGCCCGCTCCAGCACTGTCGTCAACTCTTCCAAGGCAAACGGCTTGGTCAAATAATCTCCCGCACCAATCCGCATTGCCTCCACAGCCGACGACACCGACGCAAACGCAGTCATAACCACCACGCTCGTCTCCGGGTGCAGCGTCTTCACCTGCTCAAGCAACGCCAATCCGCCTCCGCCAGGCAACTTCAAGTCCAGCAGAATCAGATCAATCTTCTGATACTTCAAAATACTTCGCGCCGACGTCGCACTGTCGGCCCCCACCACAGCAAAGCCCATCCCTGCCGTAATCGCGCAACACGCCTTCCGCACTGCGGCATCGTCATCGACTACCAGCACATGCAGCAGCTCGCGCTCGCTCGTACCAGCCACCGCGCCCGCATCTGGCGACGGAATGTCCAGAGGCGAGACACCCACCAACACACCCGAAGGGGCCTTCGCCGTCGCAATCAAATCCGCAGCCGCGCCATGCGTCCCAACGTCGCTTGTCTTTCCTGCTCCTGTCCCGGTCCCAGCTAGCATGCCTTCTTCCTCATACCTTTCCCGATCGTCGTTGCTGCCTGTCCGTCAAAGCCTTCCGCCACATACCACTCGGCCGAGATGCTCGTCCCGACATTCAGCTCGCTCTCGATATTGAGGCATCCACCCGAGATCGCCACCAACTCCCGCACGACGCGGAATCCCAGCCCACGTCCGCCCGCTGGAGCAATGCCCGTGCCCTCTGTCAGCGCTCGCACCGTTCCTGGAGTCATTCCACATCCCCGATCGCGCACAGTCAGGACCACACGCTGACCTGTGCCTTCCACAATCACGGCAACCGATCCCACACCCGGAGTAGCTTCAGCAGCGTTCTTCACCAGGTTGGTCAGAATTCGCTCCACCGACTCGACCGGAACATTCACGGGCCGAAATGCACCCGAACCGTAACTCACCTCAATGTCGCGTCTGGCAATCCGGCTCAAGAGGCCCCGGCACCGTTCCACCGCATCCGGCAGCACCGTCCCTTCAGCCCACAAAGACTGCTCCGCCTCTGTATGAAGCACCAGCCGCCCCACCATCACACGGCTTCGCTCGCTCAAAAGACGAAGATCCGCCGCATACGCACGGTATTCCTCTCGAAGAACACCCGGCAGTGCCAGCAGGTCCGAGTAAAGGCGCAACGCCCCCAACAGATTGCCTACATCGTGCACCAGCCCCGCACTCTCGGCCACCCCACTCGCATAGGCTACGTCTTTCGCAGCCTTCGAGCGCTGTTCTACCAGACCCATCGTCTCCGTTACATGACGAAGGGCCGCAAATTGACCAGAACGGTCCCCTGACTTCCAGGCTGTACTGCTCTGCATTGCCTGCATTCATCCGACTCACGATCTTCTGCTGTTACTTACCAAGGGCAGATAAAACTTATGTAATCAATTTAAGTGCCAAACTGGAACTCTCTCGCTAAGTTCTCTCTTACAAAGACAAACCAAAGACTACTCCAAAATCACTTTTACATCCCCCTTTCCCAATATGAAACTATCCTGCACCCGGAACCGAGCAAAATCCCAGCAAAAATGCGAATCAAATTATTTCCCATTGCGGAACCAGTCCCATTTTGGAACACGCACCTTTTCCACGCGTAACCTCTCCGCATCACCCATCCGTCACCATCGAGCATACGTCCTGCCAACTATAATCTCCCAATGTCCGAAGCTCTCTTCCGCCCCGACCACCGCGCCGCCGACCAGCTCCGTCCCGTCCGCCTGACCCCCGGCTTCGTCGCCACCGCCGAAGGTTCCGTGCTGATCGAATCCGGCAACACGCGCGTCCTGTGCAACGCAACTGTCGAACAGGGAGTTCCCGGTTGGCTACGCAACTCTGGCCGAGGCTGGGTCACGGCCGAGTACGGAATGCTTCCCCGCGCCACCCTCACTCGCACCCCACGCGAGAGCGAGCGCGGCAAGATCGGCGGTCGCACTCACGAGATTCAGCGCCTTATCGGCCGCAGCCTGCGCTCCGTCGTCGACATGAAGGCCCTCGGCGAGCGCACCATCATCCTCGACTGCGACGTCCTCCAGGCCGACGGAGGTACCCGCACCGCCGCCATCACCGGAGCTGCAGTCGCCCTGGCGATGGCGCTCGACAAGCTCGTCGCCGCCGGCACGCTCAAGACCTCGCCGCTCCGTCAGATGGTCGCCGCTACGTCAGTCGGCATCGTCGATGGCAACCTGCTGCTCGACCTCTGCTACGAAGAAGACTCCCGTGCCACGGTTGATATGAACGTCGTCATGCTGGCCGACGGAGGGCTGGTCGAAACCCAGGCCACGGCAGAAAAAGACTCCTACAGCCGCAAGCAGCTCAGCGAGATGCTCGATTACGCCGAAAAAGGCATTCGCGAACTCCTCGCCGCGCAACGAGTCCTACTCGACAAAGCCAGCTAAACAAACAGCTACTCGCAGACCGTCCCTTGATGAAACACAACCTTCCACCCCGATGCGGTGCGCTGCCAGATCGTTGCGCGCCGCGTCTTCCGCTCGTCCTGACGAAGCGTGTAGGTCAGCAGATACATCTCCGGCCCAAGTTCACGGCACCAAAAGTCACTCGTCACCCATGAATCTTTTCCCGGCGAATGCTCCCTCCGCTCGTCCAGTACATCCAGCACAAACTCACGGCTGTACCTGCGTCCCGAAGCCCCAACCTCCCAGAAATCCTCCACCATCATGGCTTCAAAGTCCGCGCGCGTCGTTTGCTCAGGCCAATGAAAGATCGGCTCGCGCTCAATCAGTTCATGCAGCACACCGTTCAGCGCCGGGTCGGTAATCAGCACAGGTTCCATGCAGGCAGTGTAAAGCCGAGGCGTCCAACTCTCTCATCGACAGCAAAACTCTCGCTTTATTTCTTCCTCAGAACGACATGCGTTGCCTTTTCACCAGCAACAGCCTTCTCTACAACAAAGCCAAGCTCGGCCAGATTGATTCCCGCAAACAGATGCTCTCCCTCACCCAGAAGAACAGGTGACACTGCCAGATGCATCTCGTCGATCTGCCCCGCCGTCAGGTACTGACGAATCGTCGAAACTCCTCCACCCACGCGGACATCCTTGCCACCGGCAGCATCCTTTGCCTGCTTCATCGCCGACTCGATCCCATCTGTCACGAAGTAAAAAGTCGTACCCCCGTTCATCACCAGCGGCGCTCTCTCATAATGAGTTAGAACAAAGACCGGAGTATGGTACGACGGCGTATCGCCCCACCAGCCTTTCCATGCATCGCCATCCCATGGCCCGCGCACTGGGCCAAACATATTACGGCCTAGAATCCAGGCCCCAACATTTTCAAATGACTTAGCAGCAAACCCGTTGTCCACCCCCTGAGCACCGCTGCCACTCTGCCCATACATCTTCTGAAAAATCTCCGTATCAAAGAACCACTGGTGCAGTTCTAAACCACGCACTCCCAAAGGGTTGTTGATGTCCTGCCGAAGTCCGGCGCCAAATCCGTCCAGTGAGATCGAAAACGCAGCCACCCTGACCTTGCTCACGCAAACTCCTCCGCAAACTCGACTTAGTTATCCCAGATCTTGCTTCAGAAAACTGTATCTGACTTCACTTGCAAACAGCAAGTTAGTTACGCTACCTTGTCCCAGTGCCACGCGAATCCAAATCCAGGCCACGCTCCGGCTGCCCTGTCAGCATCGCGCTCGAAAAGTTCGGCGACCGCTGGTCATTACTCATCATCCGCGACCTGATGGTGCGTGGTTACACCACCTTCAAGCAGTTCCAGAACTCCGGCGAGGGCATCGCCACGAACATCCTCGCCACCCGGCTCAAAAAACTTAAAGCAGCCGGAATCATTAAAGCCGAATCTGAAGAGAAAGACGCACGCAGGGTCCACTACCGGCTTACGGAAAAAGGCATTGACCTTGCGCCCGTCCTGCTCGAATTACTTCTTTGGAGCGCGCAACACGAGAAGACTGGCGCCCCCTGCGAACTAATGGCCCAGATGGCCGGGAACCGCCAGGCCATCCTCGCCGAGACGCGCCGTCGCTGGGCCGAGCGTGACCCCAACCCGCTCTTACCTCCATTCAGCACTACCGCAGCACAATCGGCCCCCAAATCAAAAAGGAGCAGACGATGAGCAACGTACGAGTTCTGGTCGGCACGCGCAAGGGCGCGTTTGTTCTCACCTCAGACGGCAAGCGCAAAGACTGGAAGGTCTCCGGCCCCCACTTCGCCGGCTGGGAGATATACCACATGAAAGGTTCGCCAGCCGACCCCAACCGCATCTACGCCTCGCAGTCCAGCGGATGGTTCGGACAGGTTGTGCAACGTTCTAACGACGGCGGAGAGACCTGGGAGGCCGTCGACAACAAGTTCGCCTACGCGCACAACCCCGGCACGCACCAGTGGTACGACGGCACCCCGCACCCCTGGGAGTTCAAGCGCGTCTGGCACTTCGAGCCTTCGCTCACCGACCCCGACCACGTCTACGCAGGCATCGAAGACGCAGCCATCTTCGAAACCAAAGACGGCGGCAAAAGCTGGTCCGAGCTTCCCGGTCTGCGCGAGCACGGCACTGGCCCCAACTGGCAACCCGGCGCGGGCGGCATGTGTCTCCACACCATCATCCTCGACCCTGCCGATCCGAAGCGCATCTACATCGCCATCTCCGCGGCCGGGGCTTTCCGCACCGATGACGGCGGCAAGACATGGCAGCCCATCAACAAGGGCCTCTACTCCAAATACATTCCCGACCCCAACGCTGAAGTCGGCCACTGCGTCCACCACATCGCCATGCATCCATCACGCCCTGACACGCTCTTCATGCAGAAGCACTGGGACATCATGCGCACCGACAACGCCGGCGACCAGTGGACCAAGGTCAGCGGCAACCTGCCGACCGACTTCGGCTTCGTCATCGACGTCCACGCGCACGAACCGGAGACCATCTACGTTGTCCCCATTAAGTCCGACTCCGAACACTTCCCTCTCGACGGCAAGCTGCAGGTCTTCCGCAGCCGCACCGGAGGCAACGAATGGGAGCCGCTCGCCAAAGGCCTTCCTCAACAAGACTGCTACGTTAACGTCCTTCGCGATGCCATGGCCGTCGACAAGCTTGACTCCTGTGGCGTCTACTTCGGCACCACCGGCGGGCAAGTCTACGCTTCACCCGACGCCGGCGACTCCTGGGCTCCGATCGTCCGTGACCTGCCAGCAGTACTGTCCGTCGAGGTCCAGACACTCGCATGAGCCAGCATCGCATCCGCGTCGAACTCCCCCAGCACCTTCGCACGCTCGCAGGGGTAAAGGGGGAAGTCACGCTCGATGTCTCAGCGCCTATCACGCTACGCGCTGTGCTCAACTCTCTCGAAGCCAGCTACCCAACGCTGCAAGGCACCATCCGTGACCACGGCACACTCAAACGACGCGACTTCCTGCGCTTCTTCGCCTGCGAAGAAGACATCTCGCACCAATCACCAGACGAGCCTCTGCCCGAAGAGATCGTCACCGCCAAAGAACCGCTCCTCATCATCGGAGCTATCGCAGGCGGCTAAGACGAACAAACACAAGTCCCCGAACGACTGCACGAAAATCCAACCAACGGAGCATTCGATGAAGAACTTCTATAACTACCTCAACTTCAATGGAAACTGTCGCCAGGCGATGGAATTCTATGCAAAGTGTCTCGGCGCAGATCTACATGTCATGCCATACTCACAAGGCCCCGCCGATATGCCAAAAGAGATGAAAGAGGCGGACCGCGTCCTCCATGCTCGTCTAGCCAAAGGCGCTGCCGTCATTATGGCGTCAGACTGCCCTCCTGCCGTACCTTTGCAACAAGGTAACAACTTCTCAATCAGCGTCGATTGCGACAGCCGCGAAGAAGTCGATAAACTCTTCGCCTCGCTTGGCGAAAAAGGCAAAGTCGATATGCCCGTCCAGGACATGTTCTGGGGAGACTACTTCGGCATGGTCACCGACCAGTTCGGCATCGGCTGGATGTTTAACCACACACCAAAGAAATAGTCAGTCACACTAGGCGACCCATAGCACGTCTTCAAAACGCCCGTGGGTCGCTCAATTTTTGCTGGCAGAGCATTTCTGCGCCCGCTTTATCAGCAGCTCCTGCTCACGCGCATTGCGCGTGAGTGATGCCGCGCGCTCAAACTCCATGCGAGCCTCATCATCGCGTCCCAATTTCACCAGCAGATCGCCGCGCACCGTCGGCAGCAGATGATAGTTCGCCAACGTCCCCTCGCGCACCAAAGCATCGACCACCACCAACCCCATCTCCGGCCCAAACGCCATCGAGAGCGCCACCGCACGATTCAACTCCACTACAGGCGACGGCATCACTTCAAAGAGCCTTGCGTACAGTCCTGCAATCTGTGCCCAATCGGTCTCCTCAGCTTCGAGCGCACGGGCATGACACGCAGCAATCGCCGCCTGCAGTGCATACACACCATCAGCACCACCCAGCTTCTCCACACGATCCAGTGCCGCCAACCCTCGCTGAATCAAAAGCCGGTCCCACAACGCACGCCGCTGGTCCAGCAATAGAATCGGCTCACCAGACGCACTCGTTCGAGCCCTCAGGCGCGAAGCCTGAATTTCCATCAATGCAGCCAGACCATGCACCTCAGGCTCCTGCGGCATCAACTCCGCAACAACTCGCCCCAACCGCAAAGCATCTTCACACAATGCCGGCCGCATCCAGTCATCGCCCGCCGTCGCCGAATATCCCTCATTGAAGATGAGGTAGATCACCTCAAGCACCGCTGTCAGTCGCGCGCGCAGTTCTTTGCCCTTCGGCACCTCGAACGGCACCTGCTCTTTCGTCAGCGTGCGCTTCGCCCGGACGATCCGCTGCGCCACCGTCGCCTCGGGCACCAGATACGCACGCGCAATCTCATCGGTCGTCAACCCGCCAAGCATCCGCAGCGTCAACGCAACCTGCGCATCCTGCTTCAGCACGGGATGACACGCCGTAAACACCAGCCGCAGCAGATCGTCACCGATATCGTCGTCCATCGCCGCATCCAGTTCCGCGACAGCGCGCTCCTGCAACTCTTCAGCATCGCGCGCCAGCTCCCCATGCTTCTCTTCCACGCGCCGGTTGCGGCGAAACATATCAATCGCGCGGCGCTTCGCTGTGGTCATCAGCCACGCCGCAGGATTGTCCGGGATACCCGTCCTCGGCCACTGCTCAAACGCGGCGACCAGAGCCTCCTGCGCCAAGTCCTCAGCCAGCCCGACATCGCGCACACGCCGCGCCAGCCCGGCAATCAACCTTGCCGACTCGATCTTCCACACAGCCTCGATCGTGCGATGAACATCGGTAGCCGTCACAGCTATCGATCACATCACGCCAGTAGAAACGAACGCAAGCACGCAGGAAACGGCTGCACCTATGCCTCGAAGGCGCAGCCGCACCCATCAGGCAAGCTGCATCGACGGGACCTCACAGATTTGGCGAATCTCGCACTCGCCATCCCCTGCCACCTTCAAAAAGCGGCGGGTCTGTTCGATCGCCTCTTGCTTCGACCGCACCTCAATCAGCGCAAAGCCGCCAACTACTTCCTTCGCCTCGGTAAACGGGCCATCTGTCACCTTGAAGTCATCGCCAGACTTTCGCACCCGAGCGCCCAGCGCACTGGGCAGGCAGCCTTCAGTGGCCAGCAACACACCTTCGTTCGTCATATCTGAAATCAACTTCCCCATCTCCATCATCTCCGTTTCACTCGGGGGAGTTCCCTCAGGTTTACTTGGCTTGTACACACACAAAAATCGCATCCGTCTTCTCCTTGTTCTCAATGAATGGCAAATTCCGTAAGAGGAGGTTCTCAACTGTCAAAAGCCGCCTCTACTTGTACGTCGAATGAGCTTCTGAAAAATCGACAAGGTGCCGCGATTTTTTTGAAGACCACGAAGCTTCAGCGGAGCGCACCCTTGCCCTGCATCTCTTCAAAACCCTTCGCAACCTTCTGCACGTCCTCGGGAAAATCAGCCATCTCATGCACCTGGCGTACCTCGATCACCTCATGCTCACCCGCTGGACACCGCTTCGCCCACTCAATCGCCTCTTCATGTGACTTCACCTGGATCATCCAGTAGCCACCAATCGCCTCCTTCGCCTCGGCAAACGGCCCATCCGTCACCTTAGCCTTGCCGCCGTTGAACGAAACCCTCGCCCCAGCCGACGGCGGCGCCAGTCCCTCAACCATCAGCAACACGCCCGCCTTCTGCAACTGCTCGTTATACCGCATCATTGCCTCAACGGCCTTTGCATCGGGCATGGCCGAAGCGTCAACCGCCTCATATCCACTACCCGGAATCATCAGCATCATGAATCGCATCTCTGAAATCTCCTTTGGCTGAAATTCACCTTCTACCTCTACGTCGAACGCCGCCGGACAAATTCGACAATCCGTCAGGAATTTCTCAACCATCCTAAGGCGGCTGTGACTGGAAAATATGAACGCAAAAACAAGCGAGGCATCACTGCACATGTAGGCACATTCAGAAACTATTCATCTAACGAAACAATCCGTCTATCAGAAACCCCGTACACTCACTGTGTAAAATGACAATTGAACACAATCAACCCCTCGAAAATTGCACAGGAGAACCCAGAAATGTCGAAGTTGACCCCAGGAAAACTTGCAGGACTCAAAGCCGTCTCCGACCATCGCGGAGTCATTGCGGCCGCCGCCATGGACCAGCGCGGCTCCCTGCAGAAGTCCCTTGCCAAGGAGCGCGGAGCCGCCGCCGACGCGCACGACCTTGAAGTCTTCAAGACCCTCGTGACCAGCGTCCTGACCAAGCATGCCTCGGCCATCCTGCTCGACCCCGAGTTTGGCCTGCCTGCCTCCAAGCACCGCAACGGCAAGGGCCTGCTGCTCGCCTACGAGAAGACCGGCTACGACGCCAACACCGCTGGCCGCCTGCCTGACCTGCTCGACGTCTGGAGCGTCCGTCGCCTCAAGGAAGCCGGCGCTGACTGCATCAAGATTCTGCTCTACTACACCCCCTTCGAAAAGTCGGCCATCAACGACCACAAGCAGGCCTGGATCGAGCGCATCGGCGATGAGTGCCTCGCCCACGACATTCCCTTCTTCCTTGAGTTCGTCGGTTACGACGCCGAGGGCGGCGATGAGAAGTCCGTTGCCTACGCGAAGAAGAAGCCCGAGATCGTCTCCGGCGCGATGGCCGAGTTCGGCAAGGCCCGCTACAACGTCGATGTTCTCAAGGTCGAAGTCCCCATCGTCATGGAGTTCGTCGAAGGCACCAAGGCGTTCAAGGGCGAGAAGGCATACACCCGCGCTGAGGCTCTGCAGCACTTCCGCGACGCCGAAGCAATGACGCACAAGCCATTCATCTACCTCTCCGCAGGTGTCTCGAATCCAGTCTTCATCGAGACCCTCGAACTGGCCGCCGAGTCCGGCACCAAGTTCAACGGCGTACTCTGCGGCCGCGCCACCTGGAAGGACGGCATCGCCATCTACGCCAAGCAGGGCGCAAAGGCCTTCGAGGACTGGCTGGAAACCACCGGCGTCGAGAACATCAACAACGTCAACAATGCTCTCAAGGCAGCCAGCCCCTGGCAGGAGAAGTTCGGCGTCAAGCATATGAGCGAACTCGCCTAATCTCAACTCAGGTGCAATTCAAGAGCCGTGGCCCAGCGCCACGGCTCTTCTTTTAGTACCTGCAACTCACAGGCTCAGCTACGATGAGTCTAAGTAACCAAATGTCTCAGCGAAGTGTACTCATAACGCTTCTGTTCTCTGCATTGGCTGCACACAGCCAAACGCAATCGGCCACTGTCCCCGTTCACACTCCGCTGCCAGTTCAAATCGATAAATCCTTGCCCATGCAGGTCGGCCAGCCCATCCAC
Organism: Edaphobacter acidisoli; assembly: GCF_014642855.1. Classification (NCBI taxonomy): domain Bacteria; kingdom Pseudomonadati; phylum Acidobacteriota; class Terriglobia; order Terriglobales; family Acidobacteriaceae; genus Edaphobacter; species Edaphobacter acidisoli. Next base: position 66,075 of record NZ_BMJB01000003.1, read on the forward strand.
GGCGAGCTCATCTACCCCGTCTACGCCGACAACAAACTCGTCCTCCCCGCAAAGACCATCGTCACCGGCAGCGTCACCGCGCTCCACCCGAACCACGACCGCCGCGTCTCCGCCCGCCTTCGCGCCGACTTCACACCCTTCTACACCCCAGTCGTCGACTTCAACCAGATCCAGCTTCCCGACGGAACCACCCTCACCATCGCTACCAGCACAGCCACCGACGGCGCGCCCATCTACCGCCTCGTTGCTCCGCCTCCTCGCAAAGGTGGTTTCATCCGCAGACAGTTCGACACCGGCCTCCAAATCCTCCACGACCAGATCTCGCTCTTCACGGCACCGGGCAAAAAAGACCGTCTCCTGCGCGTCGTCTATAGCCAGCTTCCCTGGCATCCACAGAACATCGAAAAAGGCACCGCGTGGACCGTCGAAACAACTACACCGTTCACCGTTTCGGAGCAGCCAGCCTCACCCGATCCCGCCGTATCAACCGAGAACTCTTCAAATTCGTCCGCCTGGTTCGTTCAGGCCTATCTCAACGAGAAGCTCAGCTCTGCCACCTCCAAACAAGGCGAACCCATTCGCGCCACGGTCGCTGAACCCATCTACAATCCCGACCACAGCATCGCCGTTCCGCAGGGTGCAACACTCGTCGGCACGATCACTCAAGCCAGGCCCGCACGCCGCTTCGGACGCGCCGGTGTCCTCCACTTCAACTTTCGCCAGCTCGTGCTTCCCGCCGGTACGACTCGCAATGTCGAGACGACACTTACCGCCGCCGACTCAGCCGGCGGACAGAACCTCGCCATGAACTCCGAAGGCGTCGTCAAACCCAAGCCGCAAGACAAGATCGCCATCCCCTTGCTGCTCGCCGCACTCGCCATTAGCCCGCTCCACGAAGATGCCGACGACCGCGGCGAAGTTCTCGCGCGCAAAAACGCCACTGCATCGAACAGCATCGGCATCATCGGCTTCGTCGTCGGCATCGCATCCGGCTCAGCCAACGTCGCCGCCGGCTTCGGCGCCTACGGCACGGCGCTCGCGCTCTACAATCGCTGGATCAAGCGCGGCACCGACGTCACCTTCGTCCGCGACACCCGCATCGTGCTCCAAACCACTCCACGGCATGCACCAGTCTTATCGGCTCAGCCATCACACTGACTACTCCCACTCAATCGTCCCCGGCGGCTTCGACGTAATGTCGTACACCACCCGATTAATCCCCCGCACCTCGCTGATGATCCTGCTCGAAATCGTCCGCAGCACCTCATACGGCAGCGGAGCCCAATCCGCGGTCATGCCGTCCTCGCTCTCCACCGCACGAATCGCGCAGGTGTTCGCATAGGTCCGCTGGTCGCCCATCACACCCACCGACTTCACCGGCAGCAACACAGCAAAGCTCTGCCACACCTTGCGATACAGGCCAGCCTTCTTGATCTCCTCGACGACAATCGCATCCGCTTCCTGCAAAATGGCCACCCGCTCCGCCGTCACCTCGCCCAGAATCCTCACCGCCAGCCCCGGCCCTGGAAACGGCTGCCGCTCCAGAATCTCTTCCGGCATTCCCAGGTCGCGGCCAATCCTCCGCACCTCGTCCTTGAAGAGATCGCGCAGCGGCTCTATCAGCTTCAGCTTCATGTTCTCTGGCAGGCCGCCGACATTGTGATGACTCTTGATCGTATGGCTCGGCCCATGCACACTCGACGACTCGATCACATCCGGATACAGCGTCCCCTGCACCAGCCACGCGACCTCTTTGCCCGCGCTCTTCTCGGCCCGAAATATCTGTGCCGATTCATCATCGAACACCGCAATAAACTCATTCCCAATCGTCTTGCGTTTCTTCTCTGGATCAGTCACGCCCGCCAGTTTCGTCAAAAACCGCTCACCCGCATCCACCGCAACGACGTTCAGCCCTAACCCTTCGCGCATCGTCTTCTGCACCTTCGTGAACTCGTCCTTGCGCAGCACACCGTTGTTCACAAAGATGCACGTCAACCTGTCGCCAATCGCCCGCGCCACCAGCACCGCCGCCACCGACGAATCCACGCCACCGCTCAGCCCGCAAATGGCGTGCCCATCGCCCACCTGAGCCTTAATCCGCGCCACCGTCGATTGAATAAAGTGCTCCGGAGTCCAGTCCTGTTTCGCCTCGCAGATCTCCAGGCAGAAGTTCTTCAGCAGTTCCATCCCCTGCCGCGTATGCGCAACCTCAGGATGAAATTGCACGGCCCAAATCCGCCGCGCTTCATCCGCAATTCCCGCAACCGCATTCGCCGTCTTCGCCGTCAGCGAAAAGCCAGCAGGCAGCTTCTCCGCATGATCGCCATGCGACATCCAAACCTCAAGTGTCCCCGGCAGCCCGCGAAACAGAGGCGTCTCGGCAATCACATCCACTTCGGCATGGCCATACTCACGTGCCGCAGCTGCCACCACCTTGCCACCCAGATGATGCACGACAAACTGCAACCCATAGCAAATGCCGAGCACCGGCACACCCATCGCCAACACCGCCGGGTCCGCCGCCGGAGAGTCTTTGTCGTACACCGAGCAAGGCCCGCCCGAGAGAATCACGCCCTTCGGCTTCAGCCCCTTCACCTGCTCCAGCGAAGCAGTGCAAGGCAGCACGACAGAAAACACATTGAACTCACGAATACGCCGCGCAATCAGCTGCGTATACTGCGACCCAAAGTCCAGAATGACAATCGTTGAGGTATCCACAAATCCAGTGTAAATGGCGTCCCGCGCTACTTCAGCGACGACCCCTCATACGCCCGCCAAAGCTCCAGATACGCCACCTGCCGCGTCACATGAAAGAAATCCGAAGCAATGAAATAAAGCAATGTCACCCCAGCCCACCACCAGGCCATAAACGTCGGCGTAGCCACCGCCTCGAACGGCAGTGGAGTCGCCGTAAACACAATCGCCAGCACAATCAGCGCGATCTTTACAATCCCCATCACCAGGTTAATCTCGATCAGCTTCGAGCGAAGCGGTCCTACCCAAAACGCAGCCTTCAGGCTCGCCCATGCACCCGTGCCGCGCAACATCGCGAGCAGCGGCGCCACAGACACCGCCCAGCTCGCAATTGCCCACGCTGAAAACAGTCCCAGCGTCGTGATAATCGCAAGCGCAAAGTACCCCACCAGATTCGGCTCACCACCAGCAGCCAGCGGCCCAGTCACGGTCTTCCCGGAAATCCACTGCAACAGCAAAAACCACACGCAGAAGCTTCCCAACAGCGTCACCACCCGCAGCGCCTGCAACACCATCAACGTCCCCAGCCGACGATGCAGCGTAGCATCCACACGCCGCAACACCACGGTCCTGCCCACCGACGAAGCCACCACCCACACCGCCACCAGCAACGGCCCCAGCCACGCAAGCACATGGAGCACCGGAGGAAGCAACAAATCCATCGCCTTCGCCAGCGTCGCCGCCGTGTCCATCGGTTCCACGATAGAAATCCTGCGCAATGCCTCCATATCGAGAGGAACACTCCGTGCAATCTTCAGTGCCTCATACCCTGCCACCGCCACCGCAGGCACGCCAAACGCCCACCGCCACGCCACCTCCAGCGCCGTCCACTCCCGATGCCGCCAGCACCGCGCCATCGTATGGACCAGTGACTGCGTGCCCCGCACGGTCCCTGCAGCAATGACAACGCCTTCGTCTTCCCGAAGCTGCTCCACTACTTCACCACAAGGTTCACAAGTTTGCCCGGCACCACAATCACCTTCACCACTGCCTTCCCTTCCACACGCGCAGTAACCTTCGCATCCGCTAGCGCCGCGGCCTTCACCGCAGCCTCATCGCTTCCCGCCGGAACCTTCACCACATTCACCAACTTGCCATTCATCTGCACAGGAATCTCAACTTCGTCCTCACGCGCCAGCGCTTCATCGGCCACAGGCCACGGCGTGCGAAACACCGCGCCCTCTCCACCAAGCTGCTCCCAAAGCTCCGCCGCCAGGAACGGCGCAAACGGTGCAAGCAACAGCGTAAGCCCGCGAAAGACCTGCGCCATCACCTCACCCGAGACCTCACCCGCATCCATCGACGCTTCCTTCGCGGCAATCTCGTTCACTAGAATCATGATCGACGCAATCGAAGTATTGAAGTGCCACCGCCCCCCAAAGTCATGAGTAATCTTCCCAATCGTCTGGTGCAGCTTCCGCAGCAACTCCTGCCCGGCAGCCGACTCTCCACTCCCACCAGCCGCTCCCGCATACTTCGTCGTCAGCCGATGCACCCTGCCCAGAAACCGGCTCACACCCGCAACACCATCCTCCTGCCAATCCAGATCACGGTCCGGAGGCGCGGCAAACAGCGCATACATCCTCGTTGCATCCGCTCCATAGCGCGCAATCATATCGTCAGGCGAAACCACATTGCCCTTCGACTTCGACATCTTCGCGCCGTCCTTAATCACCATTCCCTGCGTAAACAACCGCTCCGCAGGCTCATCATTCTTAATCAAGCCAAGATCGCGCATCACCTTCGTCCAGAAGCGCGAGTAGATCAAATGCAGGATCGCGTGTTCGACACCGCCGATGTACTGGTCAATAGGAAACCAGTAATTCGCCTTGTCCGAATCAAACGGCGCAGCCGAATTCTTCGCATCTGCATATCGGTAAAAGTACCAGCTCGAATCGACAAACGTGTCCATCGTATCCGTCTCGCGCCGCGCAGGCCCGCCACACACTGGACACTTCGTCTCCACAAACCCCACAACCCTCCCCAAAGGAGAGCCACCCTGCTGCGTAATCTCCACCTGCTCAGGCAGCACCACCGGCAGCGCGTTCTCCGGCAGCGGAACCACGCCACCAGCCTCCACGCCCGCATGTCCATTCACGCAATACACCATCGGAATCGGCGTGCCCCAATACCGCTGCCGGCTCACACCCCAGTCCTTCAGGCGATATGTAACCGTAGCAGTACCAAATCCATTCTCCTTCGCAAACGCCGCCATCTTCCGCTGCGCATCTTCGCACCCCAACCCGGTCCACTCACCCGAGCCAACCAGCACAGCGTCTTCCTCTGCAGTGAACGGCAGCTCCGTCTCGCCAGACTTCAGCGCAATCACACGCCGCACCTCCAGCCCGTACTTCTCGGCAAACTCAAAGTCCCGCTCATCGTGCGCCGGAACGCTCATAATCGCGCCAGTTCCATAGTCGGCCAGAATATAGTTCGCCACCCAGATCGGCACAGGCTCGCCATTGAACGGATTCACTGCAAACCGTCCCGTCGGCACGCCATGCTTCTCAATCGCGCCCACATCGCCAGCCTCGCGCGCACGCTTCTGCTGCTCCAGCAGTTCATCAATCTTCACCGCCAGCGCCGCATCCTCTGCTGCAAACGCCTTCGCCACCGCATGCTCCGGAGCAAGCTGCACCGAAGTCGCGCCAAAGATCGTATCGACGCGAGTCGTAAAGACAGTAATCTTGTCTGCACTACCAGCTACAGCAAAATCAACCAGCGTGCCCTCGCTCCGGCCAATCCAGTTCCGCTGCATCGTGCGGACCTTCTCCGGCCAACCATCAAGCTTGTCCAACCCATCGAGCAGCTCATCGGCATACTTCGTAATCCGTAGGAACCACTGTGTCAGATCTCGCTGTTCAACGATCGTGTCCTCATGCCGCCAGCAGCGCCCATCCACCACCTGCTCGTTGGCCAGCACCGTCTGGCACTCCGGACACCAGTTCACCTTGCTCTTCTTCCGATACGCCAGCCCTGCCTCGTACATCTTCAGAAAGAACCACTGGTTCCACCTGTAATACTCCGGCAGGCAAGTCGTCACTTCGGTAGCCCAGTCGTAGCTGAAGCCAATCCGCCGCATCTGCTCACGCATCGCCGCAATGTTCGCCAGCGTCCACTCCCGCGGAGGCGTATTGTTTTTCAGCGCCGCATTCTCCGCCGGCAGTCCGAACGCGTCCCAGCCCATCGGATGCAGCACGTTATACCCGCGCATCCACATATGTCGCGCCAGAGCGTCGCCAATCGAGTAGTTCCGCACATGCCCCATGTGCAGCTTGCCACTCGGATACGGCAGCATCTCGATGCAATAAAACTTCGGCTTGCCGGAGTCATGCCCCTCAGCCGCATACAAAGCAGCATCAGCGTCCCACCGCGCCTGCCACTTCGGTTCAATCTCTGCCGGAACATACCGTCCCTGCCGCTCGCTCTCCATCACATTCGTTTCAGACATGTTTCCATTGTAAAGAAGCCCGTCTCAGAAGCCGCTAAACTTCCACCTAAACCCGGGTAGCCGCAGAATTTACCGTGCCGAACATCCACCTCACGCGATATATTGACACTCTCATCCCAAATTAGGAGAGCTGATGGAAGAACAGGCATCACCGGAGAGGAACCAGGCAGCTTTGATTGCCAGAGAGACGCATGCCTCTGAATCCGAGACCCCGACCACTCGCGATCGCTGGACCAATCTGCTCATTGCGTTCCCAATCTTGCTGCTCTTCTCCTATCTTGGGATCGCGCTCTCGCGCCAGTCGCAAGGCGTTGCCACTATCTGGTTCACCAATGGAATGCTCTTCAGTATCGTCATCACACGCCCACGCAACACTTGGTGGCGCTATTTCATCATCGGCTTTCTTGCCGATACGCTCGCCGACCGCTTCTGGGGCGACCCCTTCCGCCTCTCCGCGGGTGTGGCCTTTGCCAACTTCATTGAGGTTATCTCTTCCACTCTTATCCTGACACGCTGGTTTGGCCATCCCCTTAACCTCTCGCGCCGTCGCCCTCTACTCGGCTTTCTCCTCGTCGCTGTCATCGGCGCAACCGCCATCACCAGCGCGCTAGGAGCCTCGTGGACGCTTCTCTTCGTCAACGCCGGTCCATGGCTGTCGCTCTTCCGCGCATGGTATCTCGGAGACATCCTCGGCATGGCCATCATGGCCCCGCTGCTGTTTATCCTGCTGCGGCCGGGCTTCTTCGATATGCTTCGGCTGCCCAACCTACCGAAGACCCTGCTCTATCTTTTCGTGCCGGCAATCGCCACTTTCCTCGTCTTCACCCATAACCAGGACCCGCTCATCTTCTTCATCTTTCCTGCGCTGCTGCTCGTCGTCTTTCGCCTCGGCTTCCCCGGAGCGGCGCTCACCATCTTTATAGTCGCCTGCATCTCTATCCGCCTTACCGCCACCGGCCACGGTCCACTAATGCTCATCGGCAGTTCCATGCTGCACCGCATTGTTGTCGCACAGATCTTCCTCGCAGTGGCCATATTTACGGCCTTCCCCGTCGCCGCACTGCTCGAAGACCGCAAAGCCCTCCAGCATTCGCTCGAAGCCAGCGAAGCCAAATACCGGACGCTCGCCAACGCCGACTCACTTACCGGTCTTGCCAACCGCCGCGCCTTCGATGCCCGCCTCGATGCCGAGTGGCGCCACGCTCTAGCTCTCCGCCAGCCTCTCGCTGTGCTCCTCATCGACGTCGACCACTTCAAGTCCTACAACGACACACACGGCCACCTCAGCGGCGACCGCTGCCTTCGCCACATCGCCGAAGCCATCTCCACCAATCTCTACCGTGCCACTGACACCGCCGCTCGCTTCGGCGGCGAAGAATTCACCGTCATCCTTCCCGGCACCGACATAGAAGAGGCCCTCACTATCGCCGAAACTCTTCGCCAAGCCGTAGCCGCCATGCGTCTGCCACATTCCGGAAATACCTGCGGGAGCATTCAGACCATCAGCATCGGCGTCGCATCCACCATCCCTGCCGCAGACGAGCCTCCGCTCTCGTTGCTGAAATCCTGTGACGAAGCCCTCTATTTCGCTAAACAGCAAGGACGCAACCAGGTCAAAGCCGCCTCAGCCATTCCCCACACCACCGACCTCGAAGACGCCGAACCCACCGCTCCACAGCTCCCCTGATCCCTATAAAGCAGTACCATCCTCACATGACAGCGGATGCCATCTCCGCCCGCAGACTTGCCTTCATCGAATTAGCCGTCGGCTATCTACTCATCCTCATCGTCATCTGGGCACCGCGCACAACCCAGCGTCCCTTCTACATCGCAGCTGTCCTCTGGATTGCCCTCGTCATGCTCTACTCGCGCGAAAGCGCGACAAAGCTGGGCTTTGATATTCCGCCACGCCGCTCACTCTGGATCATTCCCGCAGCGCTCGGGCTCGCCGCCGCAGCCGTCGCAGTTGCTGCTGCTCTCCACACGCTCAACCTTCCATCTACACCCGCGCTCTTCATCCAGCGCTATTGGGGATATGCCATCTGGGCCTGCGTCCAGCAATTTCTGCTACAGGATTTCTTTCTCCTGCGCCTCACACGCACGCTTCCCACCAAAGCCGCCGCAGCCGTCGCAGCCGCGTTGCTCTTCTCACTCGCTCACATCCCCAACCCAATCCTCGTACCCATAACCCTGCTATGGGGACTCGCGACCTGCCTGCTCTTCCTTCGCTACCGCAACCTCTACTCCATCGCGATAGCGCACGCGATCCTGGGCATCACCGTAGCACTCACAATCCCCGGCCCCGTAGATCACAACATGCGCGTCGGCCTCGGCTACCTCACCTACCACCATCATCACCTCAGCCAGAACCCCCACACTGTATCCACCAATGCATGTGTCACCGCCGAAGCTCCAACCCTTCGCTCCGCTCGCCACGCCCTGCCATAAAAAATTCCCGCAATCGCTGCCAGCAGAACATACCGCCAATTGAAGTGCGCCGTGCGTTTATTGAAATGCGAAAGCCCAAACAGCACCGCCGTTAGAATCAGCGCGTAACTTCTCCCCATCTTTCGTTCCAGCAAGTTCTGCAGCCATCCACGGAAGAAAACCTCTTCCGGCACGGCCACAAACAGAAACGTAAACACCGCAGCCATCGGCAACTTCCCCAACTGCCGCCATCCAATCGCAAAGCCATGCCAGTGCAGAAACCCCAACCACAGTCCCAACCCAACAGCAATCGGCAGATAAAAGACCCACTCCCGTAAACCCACGCGCACATCGCGCCAACGCAGCCGCAAATCAAATCCAACCCCATCCAGCCGCCGCACCGCCAGAAACCCGTAAAGCCCCGCATCCAGTAGCAGCATCTTGTTGAACACAGCCATCCGCGCAGGCCACGCGGGCTCAAACCAACGCAAATCCACCGCCAGCCCCAACGCGGCAAGCACCGCAAAATCCAACCAGGTTCCACGTTGCACCGCGTCCATCCGCGCAGCCAGCCAAAGCGCCACTGTCACCAGCACAGGCAGCACAGCATACAAAGCAAACCAACTCCACTGAAACATGCCCGCCGAAGAGGCCACCAGCACATAGGCCACGCTCAAAATCGCAGGCACAACCAATCGCGCCCAGACAGCCCATCCCTCACCCAGCCGCGCCCACCGCCGCGAACAGAACGCCGCAAAGAAAAACGGCGCGAGCAGCAAAACCGCCGCCACCACCATCGCCGGACTGACCATCACCCCATTAGCCATCCACCGCCCTCAGAATCAACCCGCCGCCAGCGTTCGCAGCACTCCCACATTCCTCGCCTCGTCACCCGGAGCATCCACCGGCGTCTCCGCGAGAAACGCCGCATGGGCAAACCGCTCATCGTGCAGCAGTCGCCGAAACGCCTCCGCACCAATCGTCCCCTCGCCAATATGCTCGTGCCGATCCAGCTTCGACCCCATCGCCGCCTTCGCATCATTGCAGTGCCACACCTTCACTGCGTCAAACCCCACTGTAGACTCCACCAGTTTCATCGTCTCAATGTAGCCATCCTCCGAAACAATGTCGTACCCCGCCACATGCACGTGGCACGTATCCAGACACACCGCCACGGGAGCATGCGCTTTCAGCGTCTCCACCAGCTCGGCTACTTGCTCCAGCTTTCCTCCCAGCGAAAACTCCGCGCCCGCCGTGTTCTCAATCAGAATCCTGAACTCTTTCCCAGGATTGATCGTCTTCGAAAAATCGATCCCGGCGATCGCCTTCTCAATCGACTCCGCCGCCAGCCGCAGCCCCTCCTCACGCGTCAATCCCTTCCAGCTCCCCGGATGCAGCACCAGATACTCCGCCCCCAGCGCCATCGCCCGCTCCACCTCACCGCGAAACGCCGTAATCGAATTTGCCCGCACACTCTCCGCCTGGCTGCAAACATTAATTAAATAGCTCGCATGAACAGCCACCGGCCCCACATCATGCTTCTTCCTCAACTCCATCATCTTCGCCGCATCCGCAGCTTTCACCGGAGCAGCCTTCCACATCCTCGGACTTGCCGAAAATATCTGGCACGCATTCGCACCCGCCTCCACGGCACGATCAATCGCAGTCCAGACACCGCCCGCCGTGCCTACATGGACACCAATCCGCTTCTTCGTTCCAGCCATCTAGCTATACGCCTCCATCTCCATTATTTTCAGCAAATCCGCCGCCCTCAATAAAATGCTATGCTGGTTGCCCGCTACAGCACCACACACTCCTTGCACCGGAAAGGAACGACGATGCCCCAGGAACAGAACCTCAAAAACCATCATCGCTTCGACCCGCTCATGCACTTCTTTGTCTTTCCTGTCACGCTGCTCAACTTTATATTCTCCATCGTGATCGCAGCACGCCACTGGTCACAACACTCTCATCTCGCCATCTGGTGGATCATTCTCTCAGCCGCCCTCGCCGTCCTCGCGACAAAATGCCGCATCAACGACCTCAAATTGCAGGACCGCATTATCCGGCTCGAAGAGCGCCTGCGCCTGCAAGCCCTTCTTGGCCCAGCTGAATCAGCTCATATCAACGAGCTCACTACCCCACAACTCATCGCCCTGCGCTTCGCCTCAGATCAGGAGATCCCAGCACTGGTCAACAAAACCCTCACTCAGAATCTCTGCCCCAAATCCATCAAAGAGAGCATCACCAACTGGCGCGGAGACTACCACCGCGTCTAATTGAGACCTTGCTTTTTGCATTTCCGTTCCGTGGCAGAGCGGAGGAATCAAGCTTTTCTTCCGCCAGCCCGGCTATGCCCACCCCACCGAAAACGAACCCCGCTCATGCCGCGGCCTCTCAAGCTCATCCGCAAGGGCAATCGCATAGTCCTCCATTGAAATCCTGCTCTCACCCTTTTCGTTCGAGATCAACTCTTTCGTTCCCAGTCGAAACTTCCCTGTCCGCTCTCCCGGCTCAAAAAACGCTGCCGGACTCAGATACGTCCAGTTAATATCTGAACCGCGCAGCACGTCCAGAGCCTTCTCATGAGAGGTCGCAATCGGCATCCACTGCGCCGGCAGATGTCCAGACTTGATCAGCGTCACCCCAGGAGCCACCTCCAGCAACCCGGCACCGCCAACCATCAACAATCTCGGCACGCCAGCCTTCTTCACCGCTGCAACCTCACGCTTCGTCACATCAATCAAAGCATCCGTGTTGTCAGCAGGTGGCTGATACGCCGTCACCACCGCATCTGCACCTTTAATCACCGCGGCAATCGCATCCACATTCGAGAGATCGTCCGCCTTCGCCGTCACTCCCGGCTGCCCCTTCAGCGAATCCACCTTCCGCGCCACGCCAGTCACCTTATGTCCGCGCGCAACCAACTCCTTCACAATCCTGCTGCCCGCATTCCCAGTCGCACCATACACCACAACGTTCATCGCACCCTCCCTTGCAACATGTCTTTAAAAAGATGCGGCCCAGCCGCAGCCAGGCCACACTCTACAGAAAAAATTCTGTTCTAGTAAACGTCGCGCTGATACCGCTTCTGCTTCTTCATCGCCGAAAGGTACTCCGCGGCAAAATCCAGCGTGCCGTTCGACCCCTTCGCAATCACATCCAGCAACGCAGCCTCCACGTCCTTCGCCATGCGGCTCGCATCGCCGCACACATAGAAGTAAGCTCCACGCTGCAACCACTTATACAGTTCAGTTGACTTCTCCCGCATCCGGTCCTGCACGTAGACCTTCTTCGTCTGATCACGCGAAAACGCCGTGTCAAGGTGCGTCAGCACGCCATCCTTCTTCATGGCGGCAAACTGCTCTTTGTATAGAAAATCCAGCGCCTCACGCTGCTCGCCGAAGAACAACCAGTTATCGCCCTTCTGCCCGGTCGCCTGCCGCTCTTCCAGAAACGCGCGGAACGGTGCAATCCCCGTGCCCGGCCCAATCATAATCACCGGAACATTCGTATCTGCAGGCAAACGGAAATTGTTATTCGAGTGCAGAAAGATCGGCATCGTCGTGCCCTTCAGCGAGCGGTCGCCCAACTGTCCGCTGGCCACGCCCTGCCGCTGCCGCCCATGCGATTCATACCGAATCACCCTCACCGTCGTCTGCACATTGTCCTTATGCAACGCCTGGCTTGAAGCAATCGAGTACATCCTCGGAGTCAGCCGTTGCAGCACATGAAAGAGCTGCTGCGGATCAGTCACGACACCAGGAAAATCCGCCGCCAGGTCGATAAACTCGCGACCCCAGCAATACTCCTCTGCCTGCGCCTTGTGCTCCGGCCCGGTCACTGCCTTCAGCTTCTCGTTCTCCGGAGCCAGCTTCGCAAACTGGTTCAGGCTGCCGCGCGCCAGCTTGCCAATGCCCAACCGCGTCCGCAGCGCCTCTTCCAGCGAAATCTCTACCTTGTAGTGGTCCAGCACGCGCTCATCGCCCTTGAAACCGAGCACCGCCAGCGTCGCCTGCACCAACTCTTCGCGGTTATCCGGAACGATGCCCACCGCATCGCCCGGGGTATAGGTCATGCCTTCTTCAAGCGACAGCTCAATGTGCCGCGTCTCTTTTTCCGACCCCGCCGCCGTCAACAGCTCGTTATACAAAACGGTCGAAATATAAGGGTTGTTCCTCGTGTACTTCGCCGCATGTGCCTCTGTAGCCTTCGTCTCCTGCTCCAAAACCTCGCTCATCTCTCTATGATAGAAGCTTGTGCACCAAATCCGCAAAGCCTCACGGTGAACGACAACTCAGTAAAACCGCGCATTTTCCATGCAAATCAGCGCAGGATCGCGCGCGCACGAATGCATACGAGTAAAATCATCCTCGTGCGGCGTCTTCTCGCATTCGCGTTGCTTCTGTTCTTCAACGTTCCGTTGATAACGCCGCTCTTCGCGCTCACATCCACATCCGACGCAAACCTTCCCGCCTGCTGCCGCCGCAACGGCAAGCACCACTGCAACATGCAGATGGCCGAACCCGCGTCGAACGATCCATCCGTCTCCTCCACTCCTGAAAAGTGCCCCTGCTACCCGCGGCCAGCCACACTCGTCCGCATCACGCACGCGCAGGCTCAGTCTGAAGCACACAGCGTCACCGCAAGCGTAGCTGTCACGCACATCACGCCGCACGCCGAGACGCGCTCCAAAGCAGCCTTCATCTCCCCCTACCAAAAGCGCGGCCCTCCAGCGCAGCAAGCCTAGAGCAATCCCCACCATCAGTTGTCATCCTTCCATCACACGTGGGAGGACCGCTTCCTGCTGCTGCGTGCAGACGCATGCTCCTGCACGCAGCCCAGCATCGTCGTTCGACGAAAAAGAAAAAGGACCCCATGCGCAAATTTGCTCTACTTTGCCTTCTCTATCTCTTCTGCGGCTCCGCTGCCCACGCAGCGATCTTCAGTCAGCTCCGAGGAATCGTGCACGATCCCGAGCACCGCCCCATCGCCGGCGCACACATCGAGCTTCGCTCCGCCAACTCCGCCTACACCCAATCCGCTATCTCCGGTGCCGACGGCTCCTTCACCATCCTCTCCATCCCACTTGGCGACTACACCATCACCATCACGCAGCCCGGCTTCGACACGCGCACGCAGCCCATTACACTCGTCTCCGGTACCTCGCCCATCCTGCATTTCGAGCTGCACCTCACCACAGTCCAGCAGTCCGTCAACGTCAACACCGCACCGGTCAACACCGACACCGTCACCCCAACCACCCTCATCAGCCGCCAGCAAATCGCCGAGACCCCCGGCGCAGCGCTCACCAACTCGCTCGCCATGATCACCGACTACGTCCCCGGCGCCTACATCACCCACGACATGCTCCACATGCGCGGCGGCCACCAGGTCAGTTGGCTCATCGACGGCGTCCAGATCCCTAACACCAACATCGCCTCCAACCTCGGCGCGCAGATCGATCCCAGCGACATCGACTACATCGAAGTTCAACGCGGCAGCTACGCCGCCGGTCTCGGCGACCGCACCTACGGCATGTTCAACGTCGTCCCGCGCAACGGCTTCGAGCGCGACCACCAGGCCGAGCTGCGCCTCACCGCAGGCAGCTTCCTCCAAAGCGAAGCCAAGCTCTCGCTCGGCAATCACAGCGAAAAATCCGCGTGGTACTTCAGCCTCAACGGCAACCGCAGCGACTACGGCCTCGCCCCACCCATCTCGCAAGTCCACCACGACGCCACCAACGGCTACGGAGCCTTCGCGTCCTTCATCAACAACCGCACACCCAAAGACCAGTTCCGACTCGTCGCACAGTATCGCGGCGACTACTTCCAGATCCCCTACGACCCCAACCCGCTTAGCTTCGAAAACCAGCAATACGACTCCAGCGGCCTCCGCGACGGCCAGCACGAACAGGATGCGCTCGCAGCCTTCTCCTGGATCCACACCTTCAACTCCAGCACGGTCCTGCAGCTATCGCCCTTCTACCACTTCAATCTCGCCAACTACGACTCCAACCCCAACGACACCCCCATCGCCACTACCGCGCACCGCACCTCCAACTACGCCGGCGCACAAACCTCCATCACCACCACCATCGCGCGCAACACCATCGAAGCCGGCCTCTACTCCTTCGGTCAACACGACTCCAACCGCTTCGGCGCCATCTTCAACGACGGTTCCGGCACACCCCCATTCACCACCCCCAGCAGCGCCAGCGGCGGCCTCATCGAGGAGTACGTCTCCGACAACTTCAAAGCCACGCCCTGGCTCACGCTCATCGGCGGCGTGCGCCAGTCGCACTTCCAGGGCGGCTTCACAGAAGACGCCACCAGTCCACGCATCGGCGCAGCCATCCTCGTCCCCAAACTCAACTGGGTCTTCCGCGGATTCTACGGCCGCTTCTACCAGCCCCCACCACTCGTCACCGCCAGCGGCCCGCTCGTGCAATACGCGCAGGACAATAACACCACCTTCGTCCCACTCCACGGCGAGCGCGACGAAGAGCACCAGTTCGGCGTGCAAATCCCTCTTCGCGGCTGGCTCCTCGACGCCGACACCTTCAAAACCCGCGTCAACAACTTCCTCGACCACTCCAACCTCGGCGACTCCAGCATCTACTTCCCCGTCACCATCAACGGCGCGCTCGTCCGCGCCTGGGAACTCAGCCTCCGCTCGCCACAACTCTGGCATCACGCACAAGCACACCTCGCCTACTCCAATCAGATCGCCGAGCAGCGCGGAGCCATCACCGGAGGCCTCATCTGCACACCCGTCTCCTCACCCCAATGCGACGCCAGCTTCGACTACGAGCCCGTCGACCACGACCAGCGCAACACGCTCAACGTCGGCCTCACCACCACGCTGCCCATGCACACCTTTGCCTCAACCAATGTCTACTACGGTTCAGGCTTCGTGAATGGCAACCCCGATCCATCCACACCATATACGAGCAACTACCTGCCGCAACACACAACGGTAGACCTCGCGCTAGGCAAAACCTTCAGCGAAAACCTCTCCATCTCCGTCACGGCAACCAACATCGCCAACCGCCGCGTATTGCTCGACAACAGCCTCACCTTCGGCGGCTTCCACTACAACGACCCACGCCAGATCTACGGCGAACTCCGCTACCGCTTTAAATATTGAGTCAACGAGTCAGGCGCCCCATTCATGCCGCAGCCTCTCGCGGCATGGGTGGGGCTCCACACATATCAACCTTTCGATGGAGGCACACCACCCATCATTATGATTAACATCATCCTGCACCCCAGAAGCCTTGCCACTAGAAGAGGTCCAGCACCTTGAAACTGCTCGTCCGGCTCAGGCCGATTGCATTCATCGCCCTTCTGCTCATCCTCTGGCAGATAGCGATCGACCTGCATCCCATCCATATCCTCCCCAGCCCGTGGCAGACCGCGGGAGGCATCCTCTATCTCATCCAGCACAAGCTGCTGCTCAAATACATCGCCGCCTCGCTCTTCCGCGTCACCTGGGGATTCACCCTCGCCTCCATCCTCGCCATCCCACTCGGCCTCATCATCGGCTGGTATCGCCGCGCCGAGATGGCCTTCAACCCCATCATCCAGATCCTCCGCCCCATCTCTCCGCTCGCCTGGATTCCCATCGCCATCCTCTGGTTCGGCGTCGGCGACTCAGCCGCAATCTTCCTCATCTTTCTCGGCTGCTTCTTCCCCCTGATGCTCACCGCCATCAACGCCGTACAAAGCGTCCCCGAAGTCTACGTCAACGCAGGCCGCAACTTTGGCCTTAGCCCATCGGAACTCGTCTATCGCGTCCTCTATCCTGCCGTCGTTCCGCAACTGATCGTCGGCCTCCGCATCACGCTCGGCATTGCCTGGCTCGTCGTTGTCGCAGCCGAAATGATCGCCGTCGACTCCGGCCTCGGCTTTCTCATCGTCGACGCCCGCAACGCCGGCAACCGCTACGATCTCGTCGTCGCCGGCATGGTCATCATCGGCATCATCGGCCTTCTGCTCGACCTCGCCATGCGCTCACTCGAACAAGTCAAATCCTTCCGCTGGGGTTACGCTCAGGACTAACTCATGTCATCCACCATGCCCATCGCCGCAACCGCCAACTCGCCCGCTCAGGCCGCACCCGTCAAGCTCAGCGTCGACCACGTCAACATGACGTTCAACCGCGACGGCAAAACCACGCCTGTCCTCGAAGACATCAATCTCCAGGTACACGAAGGCGAATTCATCTGCCTGCTCGGGCCCTCAGGCTGCGGCAAATCGACACTGTTGAACACCATGGCCGGCTTTCTCTCTCCGACCAGCGGCGCCATCCGCATCGACGGCGAGCCCGTCACCGGCCCCGACCCGCGCCGCATCTTCGTCTTTCAGGAACGCGGCGTCTTCCCATGGCTCACCGTCGAAGGCAACATCGGCTTCGGCCTCTTCAAGCTCCCCGAAGCCGAGCGCAAACAACGCATCGCCCACTACATCAAGATGGTCGGCCTCGGCGGTTTCGAGCAGTCCTACCCCAACGAGCTCTCCGGCGGCATGAAACAACGCCTCGAAGTTGCCCGCGCTCTCGCCGTCAACCCCGACATGCTCTTCCTCGACGAGCCCTTCGGCGCGCTCGACTCCATCACGCGCCTCATCATGCGCGGCGAGCTGCTCCGCATCTGGCAAGCCGAGCGCAAGACCATCATCTTCGTCACGCACGACATCGACGAGGCCGTCCAGCTCGCCGACCGCGTCGTCGTCCTGAACCAGCGCCCCGCCAGCATCCAGCAAATCGTCAACATCGACATCCCACACCCGCGCGATCTCAGCTCCCCACGTTACCTCGAACTCCGCGACGGTATCTTCCACCAGATAGGACTGGCCCACCACGTATGAGCGCACTCGCCGAACCCAAAAAATGGGAACGCTACTTCTGGCCGCTCGTCGCCACCGCGCTCTTCCTTGCGGTCTGGCGATACTCCGTCCTCTGGTCGCATACGCGCATCTTCCCATCGCCATATGAAGTCGAACGCGGCATGGTCGAACTCATCCACCAGCACGTCCTCTGGGGAGACATCATCGACTCGCTTCGCCGCGTCGCCATCGGCTTCGGCGCAGCAGTCCTGCTCGGCGTGCCCATCGGACTCACCCTCGGCTGGTATCCCGCCGCCGACCAGGTCGTCAACCCGGCGATGCAGATCCTGCGCCCCATCAGCCCCATCGCCTGGATCCCCGTCGCCATCATCCTCTTCGGCGTCGGCGACGACGCAGCCATCTTCCTCATCTTCCTCGGCGCATACTTCCCCATCGTCGTTGCCTGCATCAACGGCGTCTCGAACGTCCCCTCCATGTACCGCCGCGCCGGCCGCAACTTCGGCCTCACACCCGCGCAGCTTCTCCGCAAAGTCATCTTCCCCGCCGCGCTCCCGCAAATACTCATCGGCCTGCGCATCGCGCTTGGCATCGCGTGGCTCGTCGTCGTCGCCGCCGAAATGATCGCCGTCGACTCTGGCCTCGGCTATCTCATCATCGACTCACGCAACTCCGGCAAGCGCTACGACCTCGTCGTCGCCGCCATGCTGCTCATCGGCATCATCGGCCTCATCCTCGACCTCGCCTTCCGCCGCCTCGAACGCATCAAGTCCGTCCGCTGGGGGTTCCGCAATGCCTCTTAGCTCAAAGTCGCTCAAAAAGATCATCCTCTTCTCCGCCGCGGGCTGGCTCATCCTCATCACTGCAATGCACGCATGGCTCAACGTCAACTGGGCCGCCGTGCTCAACGACTATCGCCCCGAAGCCAAGCGCAAAATCATCGTCGCTTACCTCCCCGTCACCTGCCAGCTCACCTGCCCCGTCACTGACTACATCTCCAAATACTCCGAGAACGGCGAGCTCTTTCTCCCACGCATGTTCCAGGGCTTCCCCGAGATGAAAGAAGCGCTCATCTCGAACAAAGTACAAGCCGCCTTCATCGTCGCACCCATGGCCATCGCTCTCCGCGCGCAAGGCGTTCCCATCAAGGTCGTCTACCTCGGCCACCGCTATGGCTCTGCAATGGTCGTACGAAAAAATGGCCCCATCAAAACCTTCGCCGACCTCAAAGGCCGTACCGTCGCCATCCCCAGCCGCTTCTCCGACGAGCGCCTCATCCTCTTCCGCGCCATGAAGGTCTGGCACATGGACCCGCACAGTATCAAAATGGTCGAGATGGCCCCGCCCGACGTGTCGGGAGCACTCGCGGCGGGCGCCATCGACGGCTTCGTCATGGGCGAACCCTTCCCCTCGCAGGCCGAGATGGCCGGCTACGGACGCATCCTCTTCCAGGCCCGCGACTACTGGCCCGACTACATGTCCTGCATCCTCGTCGTCCGCCAGGACCTCATCGACAAAAATCCCCAGGCAGTACAAGTCCTCGTTGATGGCATCGCCCGCTCCGGCCTCTGGCTCGACAAAAGCAAGCCCAACCGCGAAGACGCCGCCGACTTCGTAGGCCGCTTCTACTACAACCAGAAGCCCGCGCTGCTCCGCTGGGCACTCACCAAGCCGATGGACCGCGTCACCTACAGCCCGCTCGCCCCGCGCAAGGCCGACTTCGACATGGTCCGCGACCTCATGATCGAAACCGGCGTCCTCAACAAGAAAATCGACTTCTCCGACTACACCGACACTAGCTTCTCCGACAAAGCCAACATCGAGACCGCCTGGAAATATCAGGCCGGTTCAGCCACAGCAAAGTAGCTACTGCATGGATCAGGAAAAAGATGAACGTCATTCTGAACGAGCGAAGCGAAGTGAAGAACCCCCGCATTTTCTCGGCAGCCGCAAGAATCTACCCGTTGCAATCACCAACATCAAAGCAACAACGGGCATAAGGAGCACACCATGATCCGCCGAACCTTCCTCCAACTCCTCACGCTCGCCGGAGCAGGCTCGCTCACCACCGGCTGCACCGAAGCCAAGGCCCAAACCATCACCTACAAGATCAAAGGCTTCTCCTGCGTCACCTGCGCCGCTGGCCTCGACGTCATGCTCCGTCGCAACAAAGGCATCCTGCGCTCGCACTCCACCTACCCCGAAGCCACCACAACCATCGAGTACGAACCCAAAGTCATTACCCCAGCCACCATCCAGTCCCTCATCGCCGAGATGGGCTTCACCGCGCAGCAGCAACCGCCAACCAATAGCTAACCAGAGGAATCATCGTGCACGCCCCTGAACACTACACCAACCTCGCCTACCTGCTCACCAACGCACTCGACCTCACCCAACCACCTATAGCCATCACTTTCACTGACAACATTCCCACCGGCGTCCCCACGCACACCACACCAGCCCCAGCAGGTTGCCGCTTCTGGCAGGACGCAGCCGAAGGCGCATTCGCCACGTCAGCCAAAGACCACGCTCTCTGCTCCATCGGCTGCTACACCCACAACCTGCCCATGTCAGCCGCCACACAAACCGACCTCGCCGACACACTCAAAGTCCTCAACGATCTCACCTACGTCACCGCACAAGATCTGGCGCAAATCCCCGCACTCAAATCGCAATCGAAGCACATCCTCTACAGCCCACTTGGCGAAACCCCACTCCCACCAGACGTAGTCCTCCTCTTCGCCGACGCCAGCCAGACGCTCATCCTCACCGAAGCCACCCAACAAGTCGAGGATCAAAATCCACCCGCGCTCGGCCGTCCCGCCTGCGCCGTCGTCCCGCAAGTCATCAACACCGGTCGCGCAGCCCTCAGCCTCGGCTGCTGCGGAGCCCGCGCCTACCTCGACACCCTCACCGACAGCGTCGCCCTCTTCGCCATCCCCGGAGCAAAGCTGGAAGCCTACGCGAAGCGCATCGAAGCACTCAGCAAAGCCAACACGACGCTCGCAAAGTTCCACAGCCTCCGCCGCCAGGCCGTCGCCGCAGGCCAATCTCCCACCATCAAGGAGTCACTCGCCGCACTCGCTTAGTACTCGTTCTGCATCTCCATTTCGACTTTCTTTTGCGCTTCCACTCCAATCTTTTTTGCATTTCCATTCCCTAGAGCAGCAGCCTGCCCTGAGCGAAGTCGAACGGGGAGGAATCTGCTTTCCTCTCGACCAACACAAAAGCCCGAACCCCATCCATCGCAGCTTCATCGCGATGGGTGGGAATGTATCCCCTTGCCCAGCCAGCCTTCAGTTGTCAGCCTTCCACCATCACTGGATTCGACACCGCACTCTCGCGCCGCCGCAGCAATCCCACCCACACCACAAGCATCGCAGCCAGCCCCGCCAGCACCAGCCATGCAAACCAATCACCCCACCCGCCATACAGCGTCGCATCATGGCGAACCGGCACCATCACCAGCATCGTGGTGAACGCGCCATCCGCCGCAACCGGCGTCTCCGCCATCACGCGCCCGCGATCGTCACTCACCGTCATCAATCCACGCTTCGCCACGCGCACAATGCTGTACCCGTTCTCCACGCCACGCATCAGCGCCATGTGCCCATGCCACGTGCGGTCCACACCAAAATCCCACGCTGGCACCAGCATCAACCCCACGTCCCGCGCACCATACTTTCTCGCAGGATTCGGATAGTCCATATCACGGCAGATCTCCACTCCCACCCTACCCACCGGCTCATCGAGAACCGACATACCCCCGCCCGGTATTGCTCCGCTCTCCATCCCCGGCACCAGATGGTGCTTGTGATAAATCGTCTCCAGCGTCCCCGCCGCCGAATACAATCGGGCCTCATTGAACGTCTCCGGCCCAGTGGTATCGATCATCCCCACCAGCACCTGCACTCCGGCCTCCCGCGCAGTCTGCTCAAAAAACGCATCCACCTGACCCACATCCCCACGCGTAACCAGCACTGTCGCTTCCGGCAGCACCACATACTTCGCGCCGCGAGCCGCCAGCATCCGAATCTCTCCGCTGTACTCATCAGCCAACGCCATCACCTGCTCCGGAGCCGAAGGCAGCATGTTCGCCGGATCACGATCGATCAACCCCACCATCGCCATCCGCGGTGCACGCGGCGTCAGATACAGCCGGGCCGCACCATACCCGAAGACACACACCACAAAAGCGCCAAGCCCCCACGCCAACTGCCTGCGCTCACGCCCGCGCGACGACAGCGCCGCAGCCCCCAGCGCAGGAAACAGCAGCACGGCAAACCCAATCCCATACAGTCCCGCCAGCGCTCCCAACTGCAGCACCGGCAGGTTCCCCAACTGCGTATAAGCCGTATCGCCAAACGTGCCCTGCGACAGGTTCGTCAGATACTCCCCCGCAACAATCACCGCCGGAAACGCCAGCACCGCCAGCCATCGTCGACCACGCACAAAGAAACTACGGTACAACCCCGCCGCCAGCATAAACACAATCGACGGTACTGCCACACTCTCAGCCACCACCCACACTGGTATGTGGATCGAGTGATGCATGTAATACACCAGGTTCATCGCACCCAGTACACGCGCAACAAACGCCATCCCCAGCGCTGTCCACGCCGAAACCCTCGGCGCAAGCCACAGCACCGGCAGGGCAGCCAGCCAGATCGGCCACCAGCGTGGCTCTAGCCCCGTCGACCAGTAGTATCCCGCCGCACATACCAGCGTCGCCGCCAGCACCGTCTCAAACCCAATCCAGCCTGCCGCTTTTCCGTAACTCGCGTTCGCCATAAACCTCGCTCCTTCAGCCTCCACAAAACATCAAGCCCGAAGGCCATTCAGCAATCTCTCCAGTGAACGCCTCACCAGCGCACGAAACTCCTTCTCCGTCATGGCAAATCTCCCACCCCGATACAGCGCCAGATACCCATGCACATGGGCCCACAGCTCCATCGCGACCTCCCACACGTCATCGCGCTTCAGCCGCTTCTGTTTCATCCAATACGCAAGCGTGTCGGCAATCGGAGTCAGCGTCGGCGATTTGCGCGCCCGAAAATCCTCCGGAAAACGCCGCGCCCCCGGCCGCAACTCAGCAAACACATAATCAAAGATCCTCGGATGCGCCAGCGCATAGTCGACATAACCATCCAGCAGTCCCAGCATCTGCGCCTCAAATCCCGCCTCAACACGAGTCCGGTCAAAAAAATCGACCAGCCGCGCAAACTCCCTCTCCACCACCTGGTTCAGCAGCGCCTCACGATTGGCAAAGTGGTGATAGATGGCCATGGCCGTCACGCCAACTTCGCCAGCCACCCGCCGCATGCTTACCGCCTGCGCCCCCTCAGCCTCCAGAATGCGCAGCGCACACTCGGCAATCTTTTCCGAAGTAGTCGAATTCGCCTGTTCTGCAATCATCTATACACCGTATATCACGGTGAACTATACGGCGTAAAGCAGTAATATAAATTTCTTCTAAACCTTCCATCGTCAAAGCCAAAACCTTCATGCTGTCGCACGAAGGAGTATGGCCCATCAGGCATATCTATTTGCTTTGGAAAATTATTTGTTCGTGCGCGAGCCAGCGATCAGAATATCCACCAACCTGCGCGCACTCCGCTGCCAATCTGGCCCGGACGCCACATGAGAAACACCGATCAGCGCCCTCAGCAAGTCGAACGGTTCAAGATCGTTTCGCATCTCGCCACTCTTGATCGCACGCTTCACCAACCCGTCGATAGCCCCGAGTACTAGCCCACGAGATCCCTCAAACAGCTTCGAAGCCCCACCAACAACGCTGTTCAGCGCGGGAGCAATAATCTGCTTTGCCGCAATATGGTCGACAAACAGCAGCATCCACGCCCGCAGAGCTTCCATCGGAGACATCGTCTCGGCAAACCTGCGCTCAGCCGCAGCAAGTTTCTCCACCTCACTGCGGTAAACCGCCTCGATCAGGTCATCGCGCGCAGGAAAGTGCCGATACAGCGTACCCGCCCCAACCCCAGCCCGTTTCGCAATCTCATCCAGACTCGCCTCTGCTCCCAGACGAGTAAACTCCGCCTTCGCCACCTCAAGAATCCGTTCACGGTTCCGCTGCGCGTCGATGCGCGGCTTTCGCTGAACGGGTTCTGAGCGCTTCTTCGTCATCCTCAAAATAATTGCAACCGGAGACACTCTCCGATTATCTATACATGCGGAGACAATCTCCGTTTTATTTGACGTCACGACATTCGTCAATGCCAGGGAGAAGCCAAACCGCAGGCGAACCAGGAGGAATCGTATGCCCTACCACGCAAATCTTACCGCCACCTTCACACTGCCCGGCAGTTCACTCACCGTCAACCGCATGGGTTACGGTGCCATGCAGCTTGCAGGCAAAGACGGCAGCAAGATGGTCTGGGGGCCACCCAAAGATGTTGAAGGCGCAATCTCTCTCCTGAGAGACGCCGTCGCAAGCGGTGTCAACCACATTGACACCTCTGACTTCTACGGTCCGCACGTCACCAATCAGCTCATCCGAAGAGCGCTCGCTCCCTACCCTGGCGATCTGGTGATCGTGACCAAGGTCGGAGCCGGCCGAGGTGAAGATGGCTCATGGAACCCTGCTCTCTCGCGTATCGAGCTGATCGCCGCGGTCCACGACAATCTCCGCAACCTCGGTCTCGACACGCTCGATGTCGTCAACCTGCGCAGCATGTTCGACAGATATCGCCCATCGGAGGGTTCCCTCGAGGAACCCCTCACCGTCCTGGCCGAGCTTCAGCAGCAAGGCCTGATACGCCACATCGGCTTGAGCCACGTTACACCCACACAGATCGCGGAAGCGCGACGCATCGTTCCCATCGTCTGCGTCCAGAACCACTACAACCTCGCCCACCGCGCCGACGACGCTCTCATCACGGACCTCGCCCGCAATGGCATCGCCTACGTTCCTTTCTTCCCGCTTGGCGGCTTCACTCCCCTGCAATCGGACACCCTGTCCACAGCGGCCTCCCATCTCAACGCCACTCCCATGCAGGTCGCGCTTGCCTGGTTGCTTCAGCGTTCGCCCAACATGCTCGTCATCCCGGGAACATCCTCCATCACACACCTTCACGAGAACCTTCAGGCAGCAACGCTCCATCTCCCTGCCGAAGTGCTCGCGGACCTCGACGCCATCAACCAGACACCGCAGCGATAAGAAGCACCGCTCTCCCTGTCTTCACGCAAAAAGTGAAAGGAGAAATCATGAAAGTCTTCGTTACAGGCGCTACCGGCTTTATCGGTTCTGCGGTTGTTCTGGAACTCATCGACTCAGGCCACCAGGTGCTGGGGCTCACGCGGTCCGATGCAGGTGCCCAATCACTCGCAGCCGCTGGCGCGCAGGTGCACCGAGGCGAGCTTGAAGACATCCAGAGCCTGCGCAGCGGAGCAGAAGCCGCCGACGCCGTCATTCACACCGCCTTCAATCACGATTTTTCAAAGTTCAAAGAGAACTGCGAGCTCGACCGTCACGCCATCGAAGCCATCGGCGCCGTGCTCAAAGGCTCCGAGCGTCCATTGATCGTCACCTCCGGCGTAGCAGCGCTGGCCGAGGGCCGCGCCGCTACCGAAGACGACCCGCCGCATCCTGTTTCCGATTCCTACCCTCGCGCCTCTGAACCCGTGGCTTTAGAACTGCTGCAGCAAGGAGTACGAGCCTCTGTCATGCGCCTTCCGCAGGTCCATGACACAACAAGACAGGGGCTGGTCTCCTATCTCATCCAGTTGGCCCGCGAGAAAGGCGCCTCCGCTTACATTGACGCTGGACTCAACCGCTGGGCCGCAGTCCATCGGCTCGACGTCGCCCGGCTATACCGGCTGGCCCTTGAGAAAAACGTCGCAGGAGCCAGGTATCATGCAGTCGCCGAAGAGGACGTGCCTCTGCGCGATATCGCCGAAGCCATCGGCCGAGGCCTGAACGTCCCCACCGTCTCCATCGCGCCGGATACCGCAGCCAATCACTTTGGCTGGCTGGGAGCATTCGCTGGAATGGATCTCTGGGCCTCTGGCGCGAAGACGCAGCACCGACTCAAATGGAATCCCACAGGCCCCAGCCTCATCTCCGACCTCAACAACATGCAATATCACCAGCTTTGAACGATCTGTCCCGCGCAATTGCCGCCGTACAGCGCGCCGCAAATTGCACCGGAACTAAAAAGGGGTTGGGGATGTCCTGATGACATCTCCCAACCCTCTTTTCAAAACAAAATCCAATCGAAATCGAGCTAAGCAACAACGTCGATGCCCATCGAGCGCGCCGTGCCGCGAATCGTCTTCGCAGCAGCCTCAACGGTAGCAGCGTTCATGTCCGGCATCTTCTGCTTGGCGATCTCAAGCACCTGCTTCTCCGTCACCTTGCCCTTCTTCTCCTTATTCGGAGTGCCCGAGCCCTTCTCGATACCGGCGGCCTTCAGCAGCAGCACCGGAGCCGGTGGAGTCTTGGTGATGAACGTGAAAGTGCGGTCCGCATACACGCTGATGACGACCGGAACGGTCAGCCCAGCCAGCGCCGGGTCCTTGCCCGTGCGGTCGTTAAACTGCTTGCAGAACTCCATGATGTTGACCTGCGCCTGACCAAGCGCGGGGCCGACCGGGGGAGCAGGCGTAGCCTTCCCAGCCACAATCTGAAGCTTGACGTATCCAGTAACCTTCTTCGGTGCCATCGGGGTAAATCCTCTTCGCTTTCAGCGGCGCGCTCAAGTCACGCCGGCATAAATTGATACTTCCAAACTCTTATTCGACGACCTTGTCCACCTTCGAGAACTCGATCTCGACCGGCGTCGACCGCCCGAAGATGCTGACCATCACCTTCAGGGTCTGCTTGTCTTCGTTGATCTCGTCCACCGCGCCCGTAAAGTTGGCAAACGGTCCCTCGTTGATCCTTACCTGCTCGCCCTTGTCGAACTTCACCTTCAGGGTCGGCTTGTCCTTGCTCACATCCGTGCGGAACAGGATCGAACTGACCTCCTGCTCGGACAAAGCTACCGGACTGTCGCCCGTCCCCAGAAAGCCTGTCACCCGCGGAGTGTTCTTGATCACATGCCACAGGTCGTTGTCGAGGTCCATCTCGACCAGCACATACCCCGGCAAAAACACACGCTCAATCGTGTACTTCTTCCCGTTGCGCAGCTCCGTCACCGGCTCGGTCGGAATCATGATGCGGCCAATCTTGTTCTGCAGGCCAAAGGCCGCAATGCGGCTCTCAAGCGACTCGCGCACCTTGCGCTCGAATCCCGAGTAGGCGTGGATGATGTACCACTTGAAGCTCTCGTTTACCGGAGGCGCCAGTTGCTCCGACGGCTCGCCGGCGTTCGACGCCTCGGGCTTCTGCTCTTCCGGATTCAGCTCTTCTGCCGCCATGCTTGTTCCTTCTTTGCGCATTCTCGAATCTTTCTACTCAGACCGATTAGTGTCCCGTCAGCAAGTGAAGCAGCCGCTCGATCATGTTGCCGAAGACCGTATCGACAACCCAGAAGAACGCCGCAAACAGAAACACCGTAATCAGCACCACGATCGTGGTCGACTGCACCTCGGGCCAACCCGGCCACCACACCTTGCGCATCTCACTGCGCGTCTCTCTCAGAAACGCCATCAGGCGCGCCGGCTGGCTCTTCAACTGCTCAAGGCCGTTCGTGGGTTCGTTCTGTACTGCCACTGTCTTCGCCATAGTGCTGACTCAAACCTTCGTGCTGCTCAAATTCTGTTCATGCCACCCTGCTATCAAACCAGGCAGGATGGCGGGGGAGCTCGGATTCGAACCGAGAAGTTCGGTTTTGGAGACCGACAGTTTAACCGTTGAGCTTACTCCCCCGAGAAAGCTGTACGCTCTCAGCCTTCGGCCTCTGGTAAGCCCGAAAGCCAGCGGATGAAGGCTGTCTTACTTGGTCTCTTTGTGCGGCGTGTGCTTGCGGCACGTATTGCAGAACTTCGAGAACTCCAGACGGCCCGTCGTCGTCTTCTTGTTCTTCGTGGTTGAGTAGTTCCTGTTCTTGCACTCCGGGCACTGCAACGTGATAATTTCGCGCATTTCTAAACTCTCCTTCTAACGTGGCCAGCCGCTTCGGCTGGCAAGCAGCAATGTCGTTCAATCGACCGTCCGACACGCCGCGACGCAGGGCATACGGCCCCCGCTGCCGAATCCTGATTTTCAGTACGGAAAGACAAGCGGTCAGGCCACGCTCATCCTCCTCTATTATCCACGAAATCTATCATTTCGCAAAGGCTCGAATAACACGAATCGCAACTTTTCACGGCTCTGCGAAAATGCAGGAAAATCACTGATTTCTTGGCCGGTTCCACTTGACGGTTGAGGGCCAAAGGCCCGTCTCATACCAGCCTGGGGTGAAACCCCAGGTAATCGATCCAAAAGAAATCGAAGGACTGAAGGCCCGACTCATGCACTTTTCCAGAACCATCTGAAGATCCTTAGGCAAACCGCTCAGAGACACAGTGCGACTGAAATCCTCGCGACTCCATTCGGGGTTGCCAGATTTCGTCATATTCTTAGCAGCGATTTATCGGATCGTTCTTGCCGAGCTAGCCGCAAATTCCTTTTTGGCATTGCCCAGAATGCGCCGCGAAAGAATTATCTGCGAAATTCCAATCGCCATGCCAACTAGCATGAGCGCAAAAACAAACGGCGGCATGTCCCGTCCTTGACCAGTCACCGCCCAGCTTGGCATCGACGTACGAATGGCAAGCGCCCAGGTCTCCAGAAAGAAGATGGCCAGTAGATAGACGCAATGAATCATCAGCAGGCGCGGCACCTGCTCCCGAACATACTGCGCCGATAGGCGGTACCTGGTATTGACACCTCTGGGCCGGAAGAAAATATAGATGAAGACACCTCCTGAATAGCTGATGAGCGTCGCATATTGCATCCCGTAAGGTCGCCCGCCAAAAAAGATAAACGCAAGAACAGAGCCCACCACCAACGCAAAATAGAGAGCGGCCACACCCAAGCCCTCAGTCATCGTCATCGGATCTTCGTCGGGCTGCTTTTCTTCCGGAATATCGAAGTACTCAAACACCGTAGAAGTGTACTCTCCCATCGCTCAAGATATTACGTCCGCGAATGACTTGTCGGAATGTGCCACGATTACTGCACTGCGCTAGCAATGCTTCTGGCTGCAGGCATATCGACCTTAACCAAAGAAGCGGCGAGCCGAAGCTCACCGCCTGATTTGATCTTCGCGGGTCAGCAGAAACACGCGCGAAGCGCGTCTCCTGCCGTCCGCGAAGGACTACTTGATGATCTCGGAGATCGTCCCTGCGCCGACGGTCCTGCCGCCCTCGCGGATCGCGAACCGAAGACCCTTCTCCATGGCCACCGGCGTCACCAGCTCAACCGTCAGCTGGATGTTGTCGCCAGGCATCACCATCTCCGTGCCCTCCGGAAGCTTCGCCGAGCCCGTCACGTCCGTCGTCCGGAAGTAGAACTGCGGACGATAGCCGTTGAAGAACGGCGTATGACGCCCGCCCTCTTCCTTCGACAGCACATAGATCTCGCCCTTGAACTGCGTGTGCGGCGTAATCGAGCCGGGCTTCGCCAGCACCATCCCGCGCTCCACATCCTCCTTCGCCGTGCCGCGCAGCAGCAAGCCCGCGTTGTCGCCAGCCAGACCCTCGTCCAGCTGCTTCTTGAACATCTCCACGCCCGTCACCGTCGTGTTCTGCGTGTCGCGGAAGCCGACGATCTGCACCGCCTCGCCCACCTTCACCTTGCCACGCTCAATACGTCCCGTCACCACCGTGCCGCGACCCGAGATCGAGAAGATATCTTCAATCGGCATCAGGAACGGCAGATCCACCGCGCGGTCAGGCTGCGGCACACTCTTGTCCACCGCCTCCATCAGCTCGTCGATCTTCTGCTCCCACTGCGCCTCACCGTTCAGCGCGCCCAGCGCACTGCCGCGAATCACCGGCACGTCGTCGCCGGGGAAGTCGTACTTCGACAACAGCTCGCGCACTTCCATCTCGACCAGGTCCACCAGCTCGGCGTCCTCGACCGCATCGCACTTGTTCAGAAACACCACGATGTACGGCACGCCAACCTGACGCGCCAACAGCACGTGCTCCTTGGTCTGCGGCATCGGGCCGTCGGTGGCCGCAACCACCAGAATCGCGCCGTCCATCTGCGCCGCGCCGGTGATCATGTTCTTGATGTAGTCGGCGTGGCCGGGGCAATCGACGTGCGCATAGTGACGGTTCGGCGTCTCGTACTCCACGTGCGAGGTGGCAATGGTAATACCGCGCTCGCGCTCCTCTGGAGCGTTGTCGATCGTGTCGAACGAACGAAACGTGTTCTTCGGGTTGTGCTTCGACAGCACCTTCGTGATCGCCGCCGTCAGCGTCGTCTTGCCGTGGTCAATGTGACCAATCGTCCCTATGTTGACGTGCGGCTTTGACCGGTCAAATTTTTCCTTCGCCATCGCTCTTGTCTCCTCAGTGTTGGCCGGCATCTCAACCGGCGTTGAAATCGAAAATCAAAACCCAAACTTGTCTCAGTAATATGCGTACAGCTTGAAGAACTTCTGCCGCAACTCCGGCGCGACCTTCTCCAGACTGGCCAGGTAGAACTCACGAATCTGCCCCTGGTCGCTCGGGTTCAACCGGCTGTACTCACCGGCAACCGCAGCGCCCAGCAGCCCCTTGCGCAGAACATCTTCAAACTCGCGCACGCGAAACCCTGCCCGCTCCACGGACTTCAGAAAATCCGCAACCTTCCCTGGCGCAAAAGAAGCCGCGACAGCGGCCTTCACCGCATTGAAGGTCTCAGGGTCAGCAACCGAAAGTACAGCCTGCTCAAACATCGCTTCTTAAAATCTCCTGCGAACGGGCCACAGCCAGGTCGCCTTCAAAAACCTATGGAGCGGGAGACGGGAATCGAACCCGCGACCAACAGCTTGGAAGGCTGTGACTCTACCACTGAGTTACTCCCGCCCGCCGCAAAAATCTGGAGCTGATGATGGGGCTTGAACCCATGACCTCTCCCTTACCAAGGGAGTGCTCTACCACTGAGCTACATCAGCCTTCACAACCAACCCAACTCAACCATCCTACCGCGAACGCATCCGTCCAAGCACGACGCGGAAGGCAAAAAATCCCAGCAAAATCCACGTAAGCTCCTGGATCTTTCCCGGCTCGATCGTCCGCCAGACGCATAGCGCCAGCAAACCCATCACCGCCAGCGCAATCCACATCCGTCCGCTGCTGGCAGGGCCAAAATCCAAAACGCTCACCAGTCCCGCAATCCTTCCAGTCCAACCAACTCATGGTGCACAGGGGAGGATTCGAACCTCCGTAGCGCATAGCGCGGCAGATTTACAGTCTGCTGCCATTAACCACTCGGCCACCTGTGCACATCCTGCAAACCCGCCCGCCGCGCAGCCCTCATCTCCAACCGAATCTTCCCCGCGAAACACTGCCGCGGAGTCATCTCACGTTGAAGGAGTTTTCAGAAGGCCTGCCGGCCAGAACGGTCCCGCAGTACAACCAAACCCATCCAAATCCACGACTGCCGATAAACTGGAGCTGGCGAAGGGACTTGAACCCCCGACCCTCTGATTACAAATCAGATGCTCTACCAGCTGAGCTACGCCAGCCCTAACAGTCAACTGCGCTGCCATCGCGTCGAACTCCGCGAACAACAGCGCATAACAACTTTAGCATAGCCAGAATGCCACAGCAAAACCTAAGACGCCACGCCTATCGCAAACCTCTCCCGCAAATAACGCCCCAGTTTCCGGGGCCACTCGCGGTCCATGCACGGACGCTCAATCAGCACATAAAACACTGTGCCTACCATTAGGACCATCGGCAATCCGATCACCACACCGGCACCATAAAGACGGGCAAACCCGGTCAAAAAATGCACCCGCCCGAATACCCAATAGCATCCATCCATCACCAGCGAATGCGTCAGATAAATGCTGTAGCACATGCCTCCCACCGTCGCCACAAACGCATTGCGGAAAAACCGGTTCAGCAGCTTGCCGCGAAACGCGCTGATAAACAGCACCACCAGCAACGCTGGCATCCAGTACCCCGCCTCGCGGTCACTCATAGAAAACACGACATACCATAGCGGAACTCCAACCACGTCCCACCACCACGAAGACCTGATCCGCGGCAGCACCGTGATGTACCCATCCGCCATCAGCAGCCCGGCCAGAAAATACTGCACAGACCATGCGAGCGACAGCGTATACCGGCTCTCGGGATGCTCAGGTATATGCGCCGCCACTGCCCCGAAGCCTACGATCAAGCCCACCAGCAGCAAGCGCCGGGCCCACTTCGGCCTCGGAAAAAACAGCACCGCCAGCAGAGGGGCCAACACGTAGAACTGGACCTCCACCTCCAGCGACCAGCTCGGCGGATGCACCAGTGGATGCACGCCATACATCAGCCAATGCAGGTACAGCAGACTCGCCAGCAGGTGCGGCAACACCTCCATCACAGGAAGATGTTTCAACGCCACCACCAGCGGAAACCGCATCAACAAATTAATGATGTACGGCGGTTCCAGCCGCGTCACCCGCCGCAGAAAGTATGCTTTCAGCCCAACCTTCGGCCCTCCGGTAATATGCTGCTGTGCGAATGGCAGCCCCAGCACCAGCCCGCTGATGGCAAAAAAAATCGGCACGCCGCGGCCCATATGAAGGAGCACGAAAAAAATAGGGTTCGACCCTCCATTGGACACACAGGTTCCGCAGGTAATATTCGACATCTTCTCCAGGTGATACAGCAGGACCGAAGCGATCGCGACAAACCTCAAACCATCGATCTCGGGAATATACCGCCCGCTCGTCGTCACACGGCGCAGCGAATCCACAAGACTCTTCTTTGTCCCGCGTTCCGCTTCTGTTTCAGGCGTCATTGGCTCGATCCTATACAACTCCCTCTACCCGTCACAATGATTCCTCCGATGCCCGCAACCGATTTACGCTAACCTGATTACGTCATGCGCCCCAACCCAACGGCTTCCGGATCCCATGCGTAGACGCACCCGCTACTCTCTGCTGCTCGCCCTCGCGATCATCGCCGCGCTCGTCGTAGCTGTCCTTCTTCGCAAGGCCGCGCCGCCCGAAGTCGCGCGCCTGCTCCCCGAGTCCGACGCCATCTTCTACGCCAACCTCCGCCCCATCCGTCTGGCCACGCACTTCGACCGCGCCCAGATCCATCGCAGCCCCGAGTACCAGCAGTTCATCGACGCCACCGGCATCGTGCCCGAGCGCGACCTTGACGCCGTCGCCTTCGCCGTTCACCGCATGCCCGACCCCAACGGCCCCAACGGCCCCGTCGGCTACTCCGAAGTCTTCGAGGGCCGCTTCGACGGCGTCCGCCTCGGCCGCTACCTGCGCTCGCTCGCTACCTCTATCGAAGACTACGACGGCCACACCATCTACACCATCCCTGTCGGCGAAGGCAAAGACATCCGCCCCTTCCGCATCACGCAGCTCGCCTACGACACCATCGCCGCCTCCAACATGCCCACTACCGAGCAGATTCACTCCATCCTCGACCGCCACCGCGCCGCCGCCTCGCCCTTCGCCGGGTCGTCGCTCCTGCGCGCGCGCTACCGGGACGTACCGCTGCTCTCCCCCGTCTGGGCTATCGGACACATCGGCCTTCCCTTCTCCGACCGCGGCTACATCAGCGTCTTCGGCCTCCAGCTCCCCCTCGCCGCCGACACCACCTTCGTCGCCAGCCTCCGCTACGTCGGCGCGCTCCACCTGCGCATCGTCGAATACGCGCCCAACGAAACCACCGCGGCCAACACTACCCAAACCCTCAACACGCTGCTCAATCTCTTCCGCTCCATCCAGCAAAATCAGCCCACCAACCCCAACGACGCCGCTTTGCTCCAGATGACCAACACCATCAAAATCGAGCAAGACAAAGACCACGCCGTCCTCTCCGCAAACGTTCCTATTGAACTCATCAAACAACTCACCGCCGCCCCACCCAGCCCGCAACCATAAGCGGTGGCGTTTCAATCAGCCACCAATCTTCGGGTGCCCCATTCATCGCGGCTTTATCGCGATGGGTCGGAAAGCACAAAGCCCAATCAGCCACCCTTTGCATTTCCATTCCGCACCCTGAGCGGAGTCGAAGGGGGAGGAATCTGCTTTCTCCTTCAACAGCCACAAACGTTCGGGCGCCCCATTCATACGCAGTTTCATCGCGCATGAGTGGGAATGAACACACTCGCCCAGCCCCTTTGCATTTCCACTCCGCACCCTGAGCGAAGTCGAAGGGGGAGGAATGCAGTGGTAGAACCGATTAACCTAAGCCATATACAATTCACTACGAACAAAATTGTTCATCCCCG
This sequence comes from Edaphobacter acidisoli, assembly GCF_014642855.1. NCBI lineage: Bacteria > Pseudomonadati > Acidobacteriota > Terriglobia > Terriglobales > Acidobacteriaceae > Edaphobacter > Edaphobacter acidisoli. Next base: position 99,904 of record NZ_BMJB01000003.1, read on the forward strand.
GCACCACGCAAATCTCTCCTGGAGAACCCCGCCCATGTCCGGACGTACCCGCACCCTCGCCCTCCTCGCACTCGCGGCCCTCACTGCACCTGCTCTCCTCGCGCAATCCGGCAAAGTCCTCACTGGCCAGGCAGCCTTCACCGACTGGAACCAGCAGCAGCCCGGCGTCCGCCATAAGATCACCCTCGCCGACCTGCCCGAGCCCAAGCCCGACGAAGCCGTAGACAACGGACCCACCGTAGTCCCGCGCCCGGACAACGCCTGGCCCACCGCGCCCGCCGGCTTCAAAGTCACCCTCTACGCCGGCGGCGACTCCACCCCCATGCAGCGCAGCGAAAACCGCCGCCAGACCCACCAGGCCGCCGAAGGCACCTTCGTCATGCCGCGTCTCATCACCTTCGCGCCCAACGGCGACCTCTTTCTCGCCGACTCACAAGCCGGCATCGTCTTCGTCCTCCGCGGCGTCGGTCCCGACGGCAAGGCCACCCACATCGAAAAGTTCGCCACCGGCCTCGACCATCCCTTCGGCATCGCCTTCTATCCCGCGACCAATCCCAAATGGGTCTACGTCGGCAACGCCACCACCATCCAGCGCTTCGCCTATCACCCCGGCGACATGCATGCGACCGGCGCACCCCAGACCATCATCCCCGACATCCCCGGCTACGCCCAGCTCCGCGGCGGCGGCCACTGGACACGTGACGTCGTCTTCACCGCCGACGGCAACCACATGCTCGTCTCCGTCGGCTCCGGCTCCAACGTCGACGACGCCGACACCCACCCCCGCGAGTTCCACCGCGCCGACATCCTCGAATACACACCCGACGGCAAATTCATCAAGGTCTACGCCCACGGCCTCCGCAACTGCGTCGGCGAAGCCATCAACCCCATCACCGGCTCACTCTGGTGCTCCACCAACGAGCGCGACAACCTCGGCAACCACCTCGTCCCCGACTACGTCACCAGCGTCCCCGAAAACAGCTTCTTCGGCTGGCCCTGGTACTACATGGGCGGCCACCGCGACCCGCGCCTCCAGGACCCTTGCGCCAACGGCACCGGCCCCAACCCGCAACTCACCAAACCGCTCACTGAAGCTGAAGCCGCGAACTGCAAGCGCGAAGACATCTCATCGCACGTCCGCACCCCTGACGTCATCGTGCAGCCTCACATGGCCTCGCTCGAGATGGCCTTCTATCCCATCCACAAATCCCAGTTCCCATCCGAATACACAGGCGGGGCCTTCGCCGCCGAACACGGCTCCTGGAACCGCAAGAACCGCGCCGGCTATGAAGTCATCTACATCCCCATGAAGAACGGCCACGCCACCGGCGAGTACGAGGACTTCCTCACCGGCTTCGTCGTCAACAGTGGCCAGGTCTGGGGCCGACCTGTCGGCGTAGCCGTCGCCAAAGACGGCAGCCTCTTCGTCACCGACGACGGCTCCCGCAGCGTCTGGCACATCACCTACACCGGCAAATGAACGTTGAGCCGCAGCGATTCTCCATCGCTGCGGCTCAATTTGCCTGCATTTCCATTCTCGTTTTTTGTATTTCCATTCCGTAGCAGCTTTACCGGGATCACTACCGGCGGCTAGCAACCACCGTCTGCGGCAATTGGCACACCTTCACCGCACCATTCTCAAAGCCGCAAGAGAAACCCGTAGCTGCATTCCTGTCCAGCACCACCCAATCCACGCCCAGCGGAGCAAGTGCAGCAATCCTGCGCGCATCGGTCTCTTTGCTCAACCCCTTCTGCGCACCTTCACCCGCAGCCCACGCAGGCGCCAGCGCAGGAGTAATCGAAACCTCACCGCCATCCTTCGAGTAATCCGGCAACGCGCTCCGCTCAGCCAGAGCGCGAAAACACTGCGCATCCTCACCCGGCTCAGAAATATAGTGTGCATCCAGCGCAAACAGCGCGTTCTTCGGCGTATTCAGCTTGATCCACTGAAACGCCTGCTCCCACTGATTCTCAGCCGCGCTTCCATGCCTCATGCCAGGCAGCTCCAGGTGCGCCGAATCCGGAAACGTCTGCCATTCGGCAAACGTCATCAACCCACCCAGCACTGCCAGTGCCGCAGTCCATCGAACAGCATGTCTCCGCAGCATCCACTTCGCCGCAGCCGCACCGAGCAGCAGAATCATCACCACATAAACAATCTGAAACACCCGTAGCGGCTGCATCCGCGCCACCAGATAATTCGACGCATCTACCCGCGCGAACACCAGCGCAATCCCCATCGCCATCACGCCGCACACAACCGACATCCGCGCCAGCGCCGCACGCGCCGCATTACCTTCACGCCGGCCAAATGCAATCACCGCCAGAATCACCAGCGGAGCCACCAGACCCATCCACTCATACCAGTGCCACCGGCTCAAAAACCAGTAGTACCGCGTCACCGCAGCCTGCCGATAGATCGCGCTCTCTGGCGGGGCGAGCCTCGACACCACTTCCGCCATCGTTACTGCTCCCACGCAAAGCGCCGCCGTACCCCACCGCCGCACCGCCAGGCTCTCCGACGCGACACACGCCAGCACCAGCACGCAAGCCAGTGCATAGCCCGCCATCAGTGGATGCATCGCCCCTGCCACCACCAGCGCCGCCACCATCAGCAGCAGTCCGCGCCTCTGCTCTCCATCCTCCGAAACAAAGAACCCAAGCGCCCCAGCCAGCGCCAACAGTGCGCACGGTGTCGAAATGCTCCGCGCCGTCACATACGGATCCATCAGCATCAGCGACGTACCCGCGATCGGCAGCATCAGCCACACCGCCAGCAGAGCCACCGCGCCGCATCGCGCCGTACGCGAGCGAAAACACCGCGCCGCCACCAGCCACGCCGCAAACAGCGTCGCCCAGATGCTCGCCACATACACGCCAAAGAAGACCGCTTCGAGCCCCAGATGCGACCACCGCACCAGCCCGGCCATCACGTGCGCGAACACTGAAAACCGCAGGTGCTCGGTCACAAACACCGTCTCATGCGGATACAGCTTCGGATCGAGCAGCCACTTCACCCCAGCCATATACAGCCCGCCGTCTTCGGCATAGGGGTGATAGCCGCTCACGGCAACAGCCAGCACAGTCAGCACCGCGCCCAACGCCGCGCCAAACCGCTGCTCGCGCTTGCTTGCCGCCGGGGACGATTCCAGAACGATAGGTGCAGCTACTGTTGTTGCCAAATATCCGCTACTCCAAAATAAAATCGGCCAACATCATCCAGTTGCCGCACTTGAACACTTCAGTATTGGACGAACTTCACAAAAAACCAGGTTGGTCTTCTCAAACTTCAACGCGCAGTTGATGTTCACCACATCAATGCCCTGCGAGGAGCCGCGCATGCTCCATTACCCCATAGCCTCTGCTGAATCGCATAAGTCTACCGGCTTCCAAACCGCTTCCCTGAAAGAACGTATAGTGTTCTTCTAACCCGAAGCAAGGAAAAAAGACGTTATGGACCGCCAGGAAATCAATCGCAAACAGAAGCAGTTCATCTTCCCCGCCGTCGCCACCTACTTCCGCGATCCCTTACCACTAGAGCGCGGCGAGATGCAGTACATCTGGGACGTTGAGGGCAAGCGTTACCTCGATTTCTTCGGCGGCATCGTCACCGTCGGCGTCGGCCACGCCAACCCGCGCGTCACCGGCCCCATGAAGGCCCAGATCGACAAACTCCAACACACCTCCACGCTCTATCCAAACGAGACCGCTGTAGCGCTCGCCGAAAAAATCGCCCAAATCACTCCTGGCCGCCTCGAAAAGAGCTTCTTCACCTCCTCCGGCAGCGAGGCCAACGAGACCGCCATCGACACCGCCCGCCAGCACACCGGCAACCTCGAAATCCTTGCCCTCCGCCACGCCTACAGCGGCCGCTCGTCCATGACGCGCGCCCTCACCGGCATCAGCTCCTGGCGCAAAGTCTCCTATCAGATCGGCATCGTCCACGCGATGAACCCCTACTGCTACCGCTGTCCGCTCGGCAAAACCTACCCCAGTTGCGACGTGGCCTGTGCGCAGGACATCGAAGCCGTCATCCAGTCCAGCACCTCCGGCTCTATCGCCGGCATGATCGCCGAACCCATCCAGGGCGTCGGCGGATTCATCACGCCGCCGAAAGAGTACTTCAAGCTCGCCTTCAACATCGTCAAACAGTACGGCGGAGACTTCATCGCCGACGAGGTCCAGACCGGCTGGGGCCGCACCGGCAAAACCTGGTTCGGCATCGAGCACTGGGAAGTCGAGCCCGACATCCTCACCGCCGCCAAGAGCCTAGCCAACGGCCACCCCATCGGCCTCACCGTCGCCACGCCCGAAGTCGCCGACGCCTACAAAGGCCCCACCATCGCCACCTTCGGCGGCAACCCCGTCACCTGCGTCGCCGCCAAAGCCGTCATCGACCTCATCGAAGAAGACGATCTCCGCACCAACTGCGCCGTCGTCGGCGCCTACCTGCGCGAACGCCTCCTCGAACTCCAGCAGAAATATCCCATCATCGGCGACGTACGCGGCATGGGCCTCATGCAAGCGCTCGAGCTCGTCAAAGACCCGAAGACCAAAGAGCCAGCGCCCGAAGCCACCGCAGCCCTGCTCGAAGCCGCCCGCGAAAACGGCCTGCTCATCGGCAAAGGAGGCATGTACAACAACGTCCTCCGCCTCTCACCACCCATGAACATCGCCAAATCCGACGTAGACGAAGCCTTCCGCCTGCTCGATAAAACCTTCGCCACCGTCACGGCAAACCTGCACCATACCGCTTGAGCCATCCGCGAAAACGCTGGAACATTAGGCCTCTCACATCTCACCCACCGTCCACTATGGCACTTCGTTTGCTGCAAATTGAAGACGCAGGAGAAGGAGAGATCCATGCACATTCACGGCCACATCAATATCCAGGCGCTGTCACTGGGCCCGTCACAAAGCGCGCAGCGTGCCGCTGAAACCAGGAAGGCTGCCGCCAATGTCCGAAAAAAACTCGGCACCTTTGCAGACACTGTCGACAGTGAAGCTATCCTCGCAATAGAGCCGGACACATCCGGCAGTTCCAATCAGCAGGAGCCGCCGGCAGAAGATACCTTCAAGCACTTCCTCTCAGTCACGGCATAGCAACCTGCGATCAAACCGCCGCATAAACCAGCGGTGTCGCATGCGCAAACACCGGCTTCCTGTGGCTCGCAACGACGTCTACCAGAGCTTCTACGCAATCGCGGTCCAGCTTCTTCGGGGCCAGGTCCTTCAGAATCGGAACAATCTGCTCGAACTCCAGTCCCGCACGATAAGGCCTGTCCTCCGACAGCGCACCATAGATATCCGCCACTGCAACAATCCTCGCCTCCAGCGACAGATCGCGCGCTACCATCCGGTTCGGATATCCCGAGCCATCCAGCTTCTCGTGGTGCTGCCCTGCAATCACCGCGATCTCATGGAACGGCTCCACGTGCTCAAGAATCCGCCGCGTGTAGCCCGGGTGCTGCCGCACCGCACGCCACTCCGCGGCATTCAATCCACCCACTTTATCCAGAATCCTGTTCGACACACTCAGCTTGCCGATGTCATGCAGCAGCGCCGCGCGCCTCACTACCTGCACCCGGTCCTCGCGCAACCCTACTCGCTCTGCAATCCCACGCGCCGCGTCCGCCACGCCAATCGAGTGACTAAACGTAAAGTGCGACTTCGCATCCACCACATCGGCAAACGCCTCGCATACCCGGTCAATCTCCGCCGCCTCGCGATACTCGCGTCTGCCAGGATCCAGATCACACACCACATGCCGAGTCTCGTCCTGCTGCTCACCCCAGAAGCAGCCCTTCCACAACTCACCACGCTCTGCAATCGACTCCGCCACGCGCACCAGACCGCGATCGAACCAGCTTCCACCACGCTCTGCCAGCGCATCCATCGCCCGCCGCGTGCCGCTCACTGAAGCAACCGTATCCAGATACCGCGCTACAGCGCAGATTCGCGCCAGCAGAGGAATCTCTTCTCCGCGCAGGCTGTCCGGAATCCCTCCGCCGTCCCAGCGCTCCTCCGCGCAACGCACCGCCTCTGCGGCCAGCTCATTCAAGCCCAGCTTGCGCATAATGCTCGCGCCGCGAACCGCACGCAGCGAAGCCTGCGCCACATCCATCCCATCAATAAAATAATTTCCCGCAACGTCTTTCAGCAGCAGCGCATAGTAAAGAGCGTCCATCTCCACCGCGCCCAGCCGGATCTCGCGCCCAATCCGCATCCCCACCAGGCAGCTTCGCTGCGCATGCCCCTTCACCGAGCCTTCCTTCAGCTCCAGCGCATATCCCAGTGCCGAGATCACCTCCGACAGTGAGATGGCCTCTTCCCTCTTCCGCATATTCTGTTCCAACGAGGATGACTTCACTGTCATAGACTTCCCTGCCATAGATCGTCGCTTCCCATGCCGAAGTTAACCACCCGGCCCAATATTCCAGCGCGGCATATAACACCGCACCAGCTCCATCCCCGAATATAGAAATCTCATCCCCCGTTCGATATTCCCCAAAAGGGTCACATCCGCCCTAAAAGTCCCACCCATCAAGACTTTTAGCCCACCAATAGCAAAAAGGGCCGGCCCGCGCGGGCCAGCCCTTCATCACTTCATCGAACCAGAATTACGAACCCTTCACCGTCGAGTCACCCAACCCCGCCAGCGTCACCCGCAGATACTTATGCGGATTCACCGGCGTATTGTGAATCCTCACCTCATAGTGCAGGTGCGAACCCGTCGTCCGCCCGCTGTGGCCCACATAGCCAATAATCTGCCCACGCACCACGCTCTCGCCCGCCGCGCACGCAAACCCCGACATGTGCCCATACAGCGTCTCGATCCCATGCCCATGGTCAATGATCACCTCGCGGCCATATCCATTGCCCATCGAAGCCTTCATCACCACGCCATCGCCGGTCGCCCGAATCGGCGTCCCATTCGGCGCGCCAATATCGATGCCCGCATGGAACTCGCCCTCGCCATTGCCCAGCACCGGGTCTTCACGCTCGCCAAAGCTGCTCGTAATCGGCCCCATGATCGGCCATAGCGTCGGAATATACGAAGCCAGGTCCGCGCCCACCGTCGGCATATCAAACGGCGATCCAAACCCCGACGGCGCACGGCTGCCCATCGTCGCCAGCGCCCGCGTCGCCAGCCCATTCATCGCCGAGCTGCGCAGCGCATAAAACGCGTCCACCGACTTGTAATACGACGTGTCCGTCATCGCATTGTTCGGATCAACCAGCGGAGTATTCTGAATCTCCTCGGCCACATCGGTCTTCCCGCGCCGCCTCGTCAGCTTCTCCACCGGCATCGCCAGCTTGTTCGCCGTCAGCCCATACAGCGCCGAAACCTCGCCCGCCAGCGACCCCAGCGAAGCCGCCTCGACGTCCTTCTCATGCGCAGTCTTCTCCAGATGCGCATAGTCCTGCTGCAGCGCATTGTGGTCCGCGCGAAGCTGATTGAACTTCGCCGTCTTGACCAGCATTCGCGTATACGACCCCGCCAGCCCGGTAATCGTAAACAAGCCGATCGCCGCCGCAGCTACAAAGATGTACGCATAATGCAAAGGCACCGGAACCTTATCCAAGGTCCCATCCTCGTCACGGCTGACGAAAATAATGTAGTACTTTTTTCTGAAACTCAATCCTCGAACCTTGGCCCGGATTTCGACCGCGAGCAACACAGCGGTCAGGAGAGATTGCAATTACGCCATCACACGTTCAAAGCACACAATCATCGCAGCCAAATGCGTTTCAGCAATTGTCATTTCCAAATTGCAATTCTCTCGAGGGCTTCCTTTGAAGAGCGTACCAAACAGGTAACACCTGCGCAACTTACTTTAGACTCGTCTTCCACAATCGATATCCCACTTTCGGGTCATCACTTCTCCAGACGAGCCCCAACCCATCAAGTTTCACCCCGAAACCATCGAGACGCCCTCTCAGCACAATCGCCCACGTATTTCACTAGCAAAACATATTTCTCATTGACAAATATGCGGCCGAGCCCCTAACGTCTCATACACATGGCATATCGATCGCTCCTGCTCCCAATCGCCCTCCTTGTAAGCGTCTCTGCCCCTGCACAGATCTACGTCTCCCCACGCGGGTCCGACTCCGCCTCAGGCGCCAGGCAGCATCCCGTGCGCACACTCGAGCACGCGCGCGACCTCGCCCTCCACTCCGGCAAACAGGTCATCCTCGACGGCGGCCTCTACCGCCTCACCGCCCCGCTCGTCCTCACCCCCGCAGATGACGGCCTCTCCCTGACCGCCGCTCCCGGCGCCCATCCCGTCATCAGCGGCGGCGTCCGCGTCACCCATTGGACACTTGTCGACAAAGCCCGCAACCTCTGGCAAGCGCCCGCACCCGCCGGCCTCACCAACACCCGCCAGCTCTATGTCGACGGCGTCCGCGCCCATCGCGACCGCGGCCCGCTCCCGGTCGCCCTCACCATGACCGCCACCGGCTACCAGGCGTCATCCGACCAGCTCAGCCACTGGCGCAACCCCACCGACATCGAGCTCGTCTACACCGGCGGCAACAGCGTCTGGAACGTTCGCTCCATGGGCCTCGGCTCCTGGACGCAGCCGCGCTGCCCCATCGCCTCCATCGCCGGCGACGCCATCACCGTAGCCGAGCCCTGCTGGACGAACTCCACCCAGCGCGTCATGCTGCCCTCCGGCGCACGCACCGCAAACCTCGTCGGGCCAAAGTCCGTCGGCAAGCAGCCAAGCTACATCGAGAACGCCTTCGAGCTGCTCGGCACCCCCGGCGAGTTCTACTTCGACCGCGCCGCCCACACCATCTACTACACCCCACGCCCCGGCGAAAACCTGAACACAGCCGACGTCGAAGCGCCCGTGCTCGAAAAGCTCATCGACGTCCAGAGCACCGCATCGCAGCCCGTCAGCAACCTGAAGTTCGAGGGCCTCACCTTCTCCTACGCCACCTGGCTCTTCCCCTCCACCAACGAAGGCTTCTCCGAGATCCAGGCCAACTACATGGTCACCGGCCCTCATGGCTACGACCGCCAGGGACTCTGCAAACTCGTGCCCGACGGCGAGTGTCCCTTCGGCAAGTGGACGCCCGAACCCGGCAACGTCGCCGTATCCACCGGCCGCAACATCACCTTTCTCCGCGACACCTTCACGCATCTCGGTGCCGCAGGCCTGGCCATGGGAGACGGCACGCAAAACTCGCTCGTCGAGGGCTGCATCTTCACCGACATCTCCGGCAACGGCCTCGAGCTCGGCAACGTCGACCAGCCCCTCGCCCCCATCTCCGATTTCACCTCCGGCAATCGCATCGAAAACAATCTCTTCCGCAACGTTGGCGCCGAGTATCGCGGTGGCATCGGCATCGTCATCGGCTACGCGCGCAGCACTCTCGTCGCGCACAACCAGCTCGACCATCTCCCCTACGCCGCCATCTCCATCGGCTGGGGCGGCTGGCCCGACAAGATCAAGCTCCCCGGACAAGCCAACAACTCCGGGCACAACGTACTCTCCGACAATCGCATCAGCGACTTCATGCTCGTCCTCTCCGACGGCGGCGGCATCTACACCCAGGGCCGCACCGGAAAAGACCTCAGCGACGGCGAGCGTGTCACCGGCAACGTCATCACCAGCCAGTTCAGCTCCGGACACGGCATCTACACCGACAACGGCTCCGCGATGATCACCATCGACCACAACGTCGTCTTCCACGCCAACCACGACGACATCAACTCCAAACACCACGACTACTACGACGGCCAGAACGGCGACCAGTTCGACCCGCTCGCCATCCTCAACAACTACTACCAGCAGGGCGACCCCGACGCCGATCAAAAGCAGGTGCGCTACGCAGGCAACCGCCTCATCGCGCAGCTCAACGAAGCGCCTTCCACCCTGCTCACCAACGCCGGCATCCAACCCGCGTTCCGTGCCATCGCCACCCAGCCGCTCACGCGCCCGACCGCCCCGGAGCCGCCCAGCCGCGTCTCCAGCTTCGCCAAAGACTCGAGCGCCTACATCAGCTGGAACCCGCCCGTATTCGACGGAGGCTCACCCATCACCTCCTACACCGTCAAGGCGAACGACGGCACCACGCTGCATGTGCCCGCGGCTGAGTTCTCAAACAAGGCCTACGTCGAATTCAAAGGCCTGCACAACGGTCAGCGCTACACCTTCACCGTCACCGCCAGCAACGCAAACGGCGCCAGCTCCGCCTCGCTTCCCTCACCGGAGATCACCGTGCAGCCGCTCGCCATCGCTCCGCCCGCGGCACCCGCCAGCGCCGCAGCGTTCCGCGACGGCAACGTCGTCAGCATCCACTTCTCCAGCCCTCAACCCACCGAACCGCGCAGCGAAGAATCGCCCATCGTCGCCTACGTCGTCACCGTGCTCTCCAGCGGACGCAAAGTCGTCTTCACCGGACGCAACGTCATCGCACTCCAGGACGGCAAACACGTCACCTTCAACACCCTCACACTCAAAGCCGGCGAGAAGCCTCACTTCACCGTAGCCGCAATGAATGCCGCAGGCGAAGGAAAGCCCCTCACCATCGACGCCATCAACGTCCGCCGCTAACCCCCTTCAGCAAACACACGGGTGCCCCAGAGCCTGCCCTGAGCTTGTCGAAGGGTCTCGATTCCGAGACCTGGGGCCATTCGCGCAAAACGCGAACCTTTGCAGTTGTCGTTACAAAAAGCCGTCATCCTGAGCCAATGTCATCGTGAGGGAAACAGCCGTCATCCTGAGCGAAGATTGCCATCGTAAGGAAAAAGCCCGTCATCCTGAGCGAAGATTGCCATCGTAAGGAAAAAGCCCGTCATCCTGAGCGAAGCGACCGCAGGGAGCGCAGTCGAAGGACCCTGACACCGCCGAATCCCACCCATACCTCCAACCCCTTTCAGCCACAACCTCCAGCATCCCGTCCAAAGCAGCCACGTCGGTGTCAACCCCTCAACTCGCCCAAAACCCCCGCAAATCAAACAAACCAAACGTCAAATAAATCTCCGCAAACTGGCGGTCGAGTTTCCCCCAATCCCGTAAAATAGAACCAGCCAGAAAATAAAGAAGCCCCGGAGCAATCCGGGGCTTCTTCATTTGAAATCAATACCTTACAAAAGCACTCGGGGGCCCTCAATGAAATCAAGACTTTACAAAAAGTACCCCACCCATAACCCCAATCAATCGAATACTTTGGTACTCAAGTACCGGGGGAGGGGGTACTACCGCACCTCCGTCAGCCTGTCCGTCTCAGCCGACATCTTCGCCGTCCGATCCAGCTTGTCCCAGTTGAACGGCTTCCCATCGATCGCCCGCTTCACCGTCTTGAACAGCACCACCGCAAAGACCTGCCGGTACGTGAACCGCTGGATCCAGATGTGCACCAGCAGCCAGGCATCTCCCTTGCTCGCCGGATGCCTCCGCTCCAGCATGAACGCCAGCACCGACGTGATGAAGTCGATCACCAGGAAGACCAGGAAGAACGCCAGCAGCTTATAGAAGCTATCCGGCGAAGCCGTCAGCGGGTGGAAGTACCGATCCAGTGCGAAGTGGATCGCACCCAACACGAACATCAGGTCGATCAGCGGAGAGACCAGCGGCAGAAAGATCTGGAAGATCAGGATGTTCGGCAGCGCGAACAGTCCCATCGCCTTGTTCCGGGTAATCGCCCCGCGGTGCTTCCACACCGCCTGCAGAATCCCGAACGACCAGCGGAACCGCTGCCGGATCAGCCCATCTGCATTCACCGGGGCCTCGGTAAACGCCAGCGCCTGGTCCTCGTAGATCGCCGCGTAACCCTGCTCCAGCAGATTCATCGTCAGGTCGGCGTCCTCGGCCACCGTGTTCGAGTGGTATCCACCAGCCACCTTCACCGCCGACGTCCGCCACGCGCCAATCGCCCCCGGAACCACCGGCACCACGTCAAACAAATCCAGCGCGCGCCGCTCGAAGTTCTGGCTCGTGATGTACTCGAGCGCCTGCCACCGCGTCCAGAGGTTCACGCGATTGCCGACCTTCGCATTGCCCGCCACCGCGCCGATCTTCGGGTCAGCAAACAGCGGCACCAGCCGCCCGATAGCATCGTGCGCGATCACCGTATCCGCGTCGATGCCGACATAAATCTCTTCATCGAAGTGATCGAGCGCATAGTTCAGCGCCTCCGCCTTGCCCGCATTCGGCTTCGTCAGCACCGTCAACCGGCCCGAAGCGATGTCCGCCGGATAAGCCGCCTTCGCTACCTCGTATGTCTTGTCCGTCGAGCCATCGTCGATCACGATGATGCGGATGTTCTTGTAGTTCGACATCATCACCGAACGGATCGTCCGCACGATCACCTTCTCTTCGTTGTACGCAGGAATCAGCACCGCGACGCGCGGCATATAGTTCGCATCCGCATAGTTCGGCCGCTTGCGGAAGCGGTCGATCAGCGCGCAGACTCCCATAATGATCAGCCGCGCGCTCATCAGCACGTCGCCGATGAAGAACAGGTCAACCAGAAAGTTTTGAAAGAAGCCGACAAAGAAGAACGTAACCGAGTCTGCCCTCGCCTGCCATCTCTGATGCGGAGTCAGCAGAGGCATCACCTGATCGCGCGTCTTGCCCAGCAGGTCCGACACCGGAACAATCTCATAGCCATGCGCACGCAGGCTCGTAATCAGCAACGGCAACGCCGCCACCGTCGCCGAGCGGTCGCCGCCGCTGTCATGCAGCAGAATGATCGATCCCTTTGTCCAGGGCTTGTCCTTCATCCCGGCAATCTGCTCGAAGACGCTGTCCGTAATCTCCTGCGGGCTCTTCCGCGGATGCTCGTCCCAGTCGTTCGTGTCGATCTTGTTCCCCAGAATGGTGTAACCCATGTTCTGGATGCGATCGACCGGTGCAGCCTGATCGTTAGTATCCGGCTCTTGGTCAATCGAATATGGTGGACGGAAAAACAGCGGTTGCACACCCAGCTTCGCGGCAAACAAGCGCTCCGTCAGATTCAGCTGCAGGTCCACCTGAGCGTTCGAAATTTCGCTGATGTCAGGATGCGTGAAGGTATGGTTGCCGATCTCGTGTCCCTCGCGGTACACACGCTCCATGATGCCCACGTTCTTCTCGGCGTTCTCGCCAATCATCAGGAACGTAGCCTTGACGTTGTACTTCTTCAGGATGTCGAGAATCTTCGGCGTCCATACAGGATCGGGCCCATCATCGAACGAGAGCGCAATCTTCTTCGGGTTATACCCATACTGCTGGACCGTGTACGACAGCGGATACGAGTTCATCGTCTCCTGAGAGATCGTGCGATAACCCACAGGGACCGACTCATCATCGTCCATCGTCATCGTGCGCTCGCCATCCTGTGGCCGTCGCGTGATGCGCAGAATGTCTCCATCGCCCTCGGTATCGACGTCGTATCCCGGAGGGACCTTTGCAAGTGCCTTGATCGGGTCCACCTTGTTCGGCGAGTCCCAGATCTTCCACAGCGAGTTGTCTTCAGAACCGAGTTGCCATAAAGCAAACGTCTGAATGCCGAGCGCCTGCGCCGCGCGCATCTCGTTCAGCACTGTCACTGCATCCAGAAACCACACCTGATGCCGGATGTGCGCGTCCTCATCGTCATAGGCAAAGTGCGGATTCAGCGAGTCCGGATCGAGAGCTACCTGCGCCTCGGAGTCGTAAGCCTCCTGCCATGCCTCCTGCGTTGAAAGATTGCGTGATCCCAATACTTTCTCCGGCTGTGGCTTCGGTCGCTGTCCACGGCGCGGAGGCGGCGGCAGCGTCGTGCTCCAGTCGTAGCCATAACTGCCCACCGAGCAAATAATCTTGTCCTTCGGCACAGTCTTCAGCACTGTCTTCAGGTTGTTCAGGAACCAGTCCTGCGCGGCAATCGGTCCCGGTCCGCTATCGATCTGGTGCTGGTCATAGTTCATCAGCAGCAGGCCATTCGAGTGATTGGCCAGGAACGTCAGATTGAAGTCATCGTCATCAACCGGAGCGTTCACATACAAGCTCCAGTTGTGCGGATGAAAGTCGTCATACAAAGCGCCAACCAGCGCGTTGAAGCCTGGCTGCGCGTCAGTCGGAATCTCTTCCAGGTCGAGCGAAATGCCGTGATAACCCGGATTGGCCGACAAAAACTTATCGATCTGCTTGACGAAGTTTGCCCGAGCGTCGGCATCATTCAGAAAATCGCCGATCTCCGGCAGAAAGTAGCCCTTCGTCGGATCGTAGTTATTGACCAGCGGAAAGACTTCCGTGTTGACGTGGTTTTTCGCGATGGTCCTGGCAACCTGGTTCTCGCGGTCCACCTGATGCACTCCAGTGGAATCGACCACAGCAAAAGGCGTGTTGTCTTCCGAATAGCCGGTCAAAGAACCGTCAGGCGTAACCACATGAAGCCACTCAGGAAAGAGCAGGTCAATCTGGCTGATGTGCTGTTTGAGCGAAGAATAGCTGGCCGGATCGTCGACTACATAGTATGCCGCACGAAGACCTTCGCCAGAGTTCAGCGGCACCGCCGACGGCTTCGTATCCGTCTTACGATGGGCGGACCGACGCAGCTTCTGGACAGTCTTCGCGCTCTTAGGAGGAGTGGCAAGCGCGCGATAGTTACGCTTCGGAGTCGCCAGGAGCAGCTCCGGCAATGGCTTCATTCGCAACAGGTTGATGATGAACAAGGTCCCCAGCAACAGTCCTGCGAGGGCCAGTATGTCGAAGATGCGTCGCAGCCTCTTCCAGCGCTTACGCTGCGGATCATAGAAAACTTGTTTGTTCATCTCGGAAAGTTACAGCCAGTCAATTAAGCGCTATCTGCAATCGTATGCAGCCGCACTACTTGAAGTCAACGCATTCGCGAGCATGTTCTGTTTGCGATACGCAGCGTCGTTACACAAACAGTATGATGCATTTAAATGCGCGGCAGACAATTGCGAACATGGTTGTGGACTACGGTGGCGCTCGCCCTCGGAGCCCTGCTGCGGCTCCGGTTCATCAGCCTCGCCGGCGCCATAGGCGGCGACTCGCTGGTCTACGGTGACATAGCTAAAAACTGGCTCACCCATGGTGTCTACGGCTTTGCCATGCGCGGCGCCCAGCCACTGCCTACTCTCATCCGTCTGCCCGGATATCCGCTCTTTGTCGCTCTCTGCTTTCGAATCTTCGGTATCGACCACTACACCGCGGTCATGTATGTCCAATGCATCATTGACCTCGGCACCTGCCTTCTCGTCAGCGCGCTGGCCGGACGCCTCTTCGGCAAGCGCGCCGCGATGGCTGCGCTCTGGCTCGCCGTCCTCTGCCCATTCACGGCAAACTACGTCGCGGCCCCGCTAACCGAGACACTGACGCTCGCCACCATCGCGCTCGCGTTCTACAGCCTCGAACGCTGGCGCGCGGCAGCGCTCGGCTGGAACCGCTGGCTCTGGACCACCTCCGCCGCGATGGCCTACTCGCTGCTGCTGCGCCCCGAGCAATGCCTGCTCGCCGCCGCCATCATTCCCACAATGCTCTGGATGTCTCTGCGCACGCATGCACGAACCATCGCGCCGGTAGCCGCAGCAGCAATCTGCGTCGTGCTTCCACTCGCGCCCTGGGCCGCGCGCAACTGGAACACCTTCCACGTCCTGCAACCGCTCGCCCCGAAATCCGCAGCCGACCCCGGTGAGTTCGTCCCTAAAGGCTTCTATCGCTGGTACAGAACCTGGGCCATCGACTTCACCTCCACCGACGACGTCTACTGGAACTACAACGCAAACACGGTCGAGATCAGCGACCTGCCCACGCGAGCCTTCGACTCCGACGACCAGTACTTCCGCACCGGCGCCCTCCTCGCCGAATACAACGAGACCTGCAACGCAACCTCCGCCTTCGACGCGCGCTTTGCCGCACTGGCGCGTGAGCGCATCCACGCCGACCCGCTTCGCTACTACGTTGCGCTCCCCGTCGCTCGCGTCCTCAACATGCTTCTGCGTCCCCGCACCGAGATCCTCCCCGTCACGGTCGAATGGTGGAAGTGGAGCCAGCATCCGAAAGGAAGCGCGTTCTCCATCGCCTACGCCGCGCTAAATCTCGTCTACCTCCTGCTCGGCGGTGCAGGTCTTTGGCAATGGCGCAAAAGGAACTGGACCGGCAACGATGCCTTGGCCTGGGCCATGCTAGGTTATCTGCTGCTCCGATTGGCATTGCTGCTGACGCTCGACAACTCCGAGCCGCGCTACACACTCGAATTCTTCCCTCTCCTCATCGTCTGGTCCGGAGCATTATGGAAGCCGAGTCTCAACCCCGAAGCCAACGCCGCCTTGAAGGCCGAAGCCGCTTTGCCGGAAAAATAATAAAAGATAATCAAAACCAATCAATCGCGAGACGAACCCTGCACAGCCGCGCTAGAATCTAACCCCTATGGCCACCGCAGAACTCTCGCCCACGACCGCCTATTCGATCTCGCTTACGCCCTTCGCCAACGAGCCGTTCGTCGACTTCAGCAAGGGAGAAAACAAGCGCGCGATGGGAGACGCGCTCGACCTGGTCACTGCAAGTCTGGGCCGCGAGTACGACCTCATCATCGGCGGCAAACATCTCCGCACCACCAGCAAGATCGTCTCCTCAAACCCCGCGCGCCCGGCTGAAGTCGTCGGCATTCATCAGCGCGCTGGCGCCGAGCACGTCGAAGCCGCAATGCAAGCAGCGCAAGCGGCATTCCTCAAGTGGAAGACCGTCCCTGTCCCCGAGCGCGCAGGCCTGCTCTTCCGCGCGGCCGAGCTGATTCGCCAGCGCAAGTTCGAGTTCCACGCCTGGCTCGTCTACGAAGCCGGCAAGAACTGGGCCGAAGCCGACGCCGACGTAGGCGAGACCATCGACTTCCTCGAATTCTACGGCCGCGAAGCCCTTCGTCTCGACGCCGCAACGACCCCAATTCAGTACCCCGGCGAACGCAACCGTCTGCGCTACATCCCGCTCGGTGTCGGCGCAGTCATCTCGCCGTGGAACTTTCCCTTCGCCATCATGGCTGGCATGACCGCCGCAGCCATCGTCTGCGGCAACACCGTCGTCCTGAAGCCATCCGTCGATGCCCCCACCATCGCCGCGCGATTCATGAACATCCTCATCGAGGCTGGCCTTCCCGACGGCGTCGTCAACTTCTGCCCCGGCGAAGGACACGAGTTCGGCAGCGCCGTCGTCCGGCACCCGCAGACGCGCTTCATCTCCTTCACTGGCTCGAAAGCCGTCGGCCTCGAGATTCACGAGCAGGCCGCTAAAACCCACCCGGGCCAGATCTTCATCAAGCGCACCATCCTCGAGATGGGCGGCAAAGACTCCATCATCGTCGACGCAGACTGCGACATCGACGCCGCAGTCGAAGGCGTCGTCGCCAGCGCCTTCGGCTTCAACGGCCAGAAGTGCTCCGCCTGCTCGCGCGCCATCGTCGACGCGACCATCTACGACAGCTTCTGCGACCGGCTCCGCGAGCGCGTATCCGCAATCAAAACCGGCAATCCCGCCGAGAACGTCTACACCGGTCCCGTCATCAGCGAAAAAGCCTACAAAAAAATCCTCGACTACATCGAAATCGGCAAAGGCGAAGGCCGTCTGCTGAATGGCGGCCACTCCATCGAAACGCCAGAAGGCGGCTACTACATCGCTCCCACCGTCATCGCCGACGTCTCCCCAACCGCGCGCATCGCGCAGGAGGAGATCTTCGGTCCTGTCCTGGCCATCATCAAGTCCGAGAACTACGACGACGCCCTTGCCATCGCCAACAACACCGAATACGGCCTCACCGGCTCCATCTACTCGCGCTCACGCGAGAAGCTCGACCGTGCCGCCGAAGAGTTCCACGTCGGCAATCTCTACTTCAACCGCAAGAGCACCGGCGCCATGGTCGGCGCTCACCCATTCGGCGGCTTCAACATGAGCGGCACCGACTCCAAAGCCGGCGGCCCCGACTACCTGCTGCTCTTCACGCAAGCCAAGAGCATCGGAGAAAAACTGACGCGCTAAGCAGACCTCATCTGCAGCAGGTTCCCTGCCTTCGCCGCAGCCTCGGCCAGCACGCGATGATGAATCGTGAACAGCGCCAGCTCCAGCCTGTCCGATACACCCGTCTTGTCATAAATCCCGCGCAGGTAATTCTTAATCACCTGTTCCTTGGTCCCAAGCTGGCTCGCAATCTCCTTGTTCTTGCACCCCTGCACGATCAGCGAGACGATCTGCATCTCCTTCGGCGTCAGCCGGTCGCGTACGCGCGTCCCAACCGAGTCCGCCGTATGCATCGTCGTCACGTTCGTATGCTGCACATAGCGCTGCCCACTCGACACCCTGCGCACGCAGTCCACCAGGTCCGCGCCCAGGATATTGCGCCGCACCACGCCATCGAAGAGATGGACGACATTCTCTGCAAGCTGCTCCGTGTTCTCCGTAACCAGAATCGCGTGGCTTCCAAGCGGCTGTGTGTGTGAGACCAGCGCCGCAAAATCCGGGCACAGGCTGGTCGAGACCATCACCGTCGCATTGCGAAAGCTGTCCACAGCCGAAAAGAGCTTCGCCACGTCCTCGCACTGGGCCACAATGCGCATATCGTCTTCCAGCGCCAGCACGCGGGCCGCTCCAGCCCTGAAGATTGCCTGATTGTCGGCCAGAATAAGTCGGTTCATGAGTGTCGTTTGTCTCCCTGCCGGGTTCAACTTCCCCGTTTTTGCACTCATCGGCGGGCACAACTCCCCTCTGGCGATTGTCTGCAAATCGGACAATGGGGCTCTTCCCAAACGACTGTCCGTTAACCACGCTACATCAATGGCTTACGATTTTGCACCCTAAACCTGTTCATATGAATCGAAAGATTGGCGCGGCCGAGTGTGCGCCGCTTCGCCCGAAACGGGCGGGCGAAGTATAACAAGAGTATGCCGAAGCCAATTCTGCTCGCGATCGACGACGACACCAGTGTGCTGGAAGCCGTAGTTCAGGACCTGCGCCGCCACTATGGCCAGCAGTACCGCATCATCCGTGCGGCCTCTGGCGCAGCCGCGCTCGACATCTGCCGCCAGTTGCAGGAGCGCAAGGACATCGTCGCACTCTTCCTCTCCGACCAGCGCATGCCCGGCATGACTGGCGTCGAATTCCTCGAACAGGCGCTCACCATCTATCCCGAGGCCAAACGCGTCCTCCTCACCGCCTACGCCGACACCGAAGCCGCCATCCGCGCCATCAACTCGGCCAAGATCCACTACTACCTCAACAAGCCCTGGGACCCGCCCGAAGAAAAGCTCTACCCGGTCCTCGACGACCTGCTCGAAGCCTGGAAGCAAGGCTACAAACCTCCCTTTGAAGGCATTCGGGTCATCGGCACCCGCTGGTCGCCCAAGGACCACGCCGTCCGCGACTTCCTCTCGCGTAACCGCATCCCCTACCAGTGGCTGACGCCCGAGCAGAGCACCGAAGCAGTCGATCTGCTCAGGGAAAAAGGCCTCGACGACTCCAAGCTCCCCGTAGTCGTCTTCGGCGACGGCACCGCGCTCGTCCAGCCCACCACCATCGACCTCGCCAACAAGGTCGGTATCTCGACCCAGGCGCAGCAGCAGTTCTACGACGTAGTCGTCGTCGGTGCAGGCCCCGCCGGCCTCGCCGCGGGAGTCTACGGCGCGTCCGAGGGCCTCAAGACACTCATCGTCGAGCCAAACGCACCCGGTGGCCAGGCCGGCTCCAGCTCACGCATCGAAAACTACCTCGGCTTCCCCAACGGCCTCAGCGGAGACGAGCTCGCCAAGCGCGCCTTCCTCCAGGCCGGCCGCCTCGGCGCCGAGTTCCTTCTGCAAAAAGTCACCAGCATCCGCCAGGAAAACCAGTACCGCGTCGTTGGCATGAAGGACGGACGCGAGGTGACATGCCACGTTTGTTTGATTGCAACAGGCGTCTCTTATTGCAAGCTGGATATACCGGGAGCGGACAAGTTCGCAGGCGCTGGCATCTACTACGGCGCGGCCCTGACGGAAGCAATGGCATGCGCAAACGAAGAGGTCTACATCGTAGGCGGCGCAAACTCTGCCGGACAGGCGGCGATGCACTTCTCCCGCTACGCTGCCAAGGTGCGGATGCTCGTGCGCGGAGACTCGCTCGCCAAAAGCATGTCCAAGTACCTCATCGACCAGATCGAGGCGACGCCCAACATCATCGTCGAAACCCATACCGAAGTCATAGCCGCCTCCGGCAACGACCATCTAGAATGCCTGATGGTCCGCACGCCGCATGGCGAAGAATCACGCCCCACCAGCTCGCTCTTCATCTTCATCGGCGCCGAGCCCAAGACAGACTGGCTGCCGAACGATGTCCTGCGCGACGGCAAGGGCTTCGTCTTCTCCGGTCCCGAACTCAAAGCGAAGTGCCCGAAGTCGTGGAAGCTCGACCGCGAGCCGTATCTGCTCGAGACCAGCGTCCCCGGCGTGTTTGTTGCAGGCGATGTGCGGTATAACTCCGTGAAGCGGTGCGCTTCAGCCGTTGGCGAAGGCTCCATCGCAATTCAGTTTGTGCACCAGTATTTAGCAACATTGTGAAAGGCGGCAAGAACAGAACGACCATGAACGAACAGGCCCAGGCAGTCCAGAACAAGGAAGCGATGAGCGAAGCTCTCGTCGAGAAGCTGCGCACCGTACCCATTCTGTCGTCTTTGAAGGATGAAGAGCTACGCTGCCTGGAAGGCGTCGAAGAAATCCGGCTGACAAAAGGAACGACACTCGTGCATCAGGGCGAGTCCGTTCACAATTTCTGGATTCTGCTCGAAGGCGAGGTGCAGATCTTCTGGGTGCAGCCCGATGGCCGCGAAACCTCGGTAGCCTCCATGCCCAAAGGCGCTGCCTTCGGCGAGGTGCCTCTGCTGGCAAACATCCCCTGCGTCGTCAATGTAAGGGCCGCGGCAGACTCCGACCTCCTGCAGTTAAGCGAGCAGGGTTTCTGGAATCTGATGACCACCTGCCCGACGGTTCGCAAAGCCATCCTCGCCAACATGGGCGACCGTTTCCAGCGCATGCAAAGCGTCACCATCCAGCAGGAGAAAATGGCGTCCCTCGGCACACTCGCTGCCGGCCTCATGCACGAGCTCAAAAATCCAGGCTCCGCCGCGCGCCGCGCCGCCTCGCAGCTCCGTCAGAACCTGATGCGCATGCACGAGCTCTCGCGCAAATTCAAGCAGAGAGACCTGACCATCGAACAGAAAAAGTGCATGTTCGAGATGCAGGACCTCGCACTCGCTGAACAAAAACCCCGCGTGATGAGCTCACTCGAGCAGAGCGACGCCGAGGAGCATCTGGCCGAGTGGCTTGAGTCCGTCAACGTCGAGAATGCCTGGAAGCTCGCTCCCACACTGGTCTCCATCGGCATGGACGAAAAAGAACTCACCTGCGCGAGGGCCGAGTTTCCCGGCGAAATGCTTTCCGACGCACTCAGCTGGCTCGACGCAATGGTTTCGAGCATGCAACTTGTAGGCACAATCGAAGAGAGCATTGGCCGCGTGACCGACCTCGTTCACGCGGTCAAATCATATGCGTACGAAGGCAAAGGCAAACGCCAGGCCATCGACGTCAACGAGAGCATCCACGCCACCATCCTCATCCTCGCCCACAAGATGCGCGAGAAAGAGCTCACCATCGAGAAGACCTTCAGCCCCGATCTCCCTCCACTCGAAAGTGACTCCACCGGCCTCAATCAGATCTGGACCAACCTCCTCGACAACGCCATCGACGCCGCGCCCCAGAAGGGCAAGATCCAGGTCCGCACGTGGGCCGAGAAGTCCGACGCGAACGGCGCCAATCCGCACACCGAGCTCTGCGTCATGGTGGCCGACAACGGTGGCGGCATCCCCGCAGAGATCCAGCCTCAGATCTTCGACCAGTTCTACACCACAAAACCAGTCGGCGTAGGCACAGGTATCGGCCTCGGCATCGTGCAGCGCATCGTGGACCAGTACGGCGGCAGCATCCACTTCTCCTCCGTACCCGGCAACACCGAATTCGTCGTGCGCATCCCCGCCACCCGCCAGTAACGAATCATCAGACGATTCCAAAACAATTGGAGTCCTCGCTGTTTGCCTGCAAAACCAGTTGTCATCCTCCATCAACTGCCAAAACAGTTGTCATCCTCCATCGACTGCCCAAAACAGTTGTCATCCTTCCGCGCAGCGGGAGGATCTGCTTTTGTCTTTCCTTGACTCATCGCCATCGCATCACCCGTCCGCGTCACTTTTTCACGGCAACATTTCCCCCGCACTCGCGTTTGTAGCTTCAGAACGCGCCGCACTCAGACGCGGCTGGAATGTGTGAGGACACCATGAAGCTCTCTCGTTTTGCACTACCTCTCGTTGCCGCAGGAGTCATTTTCACTGCGGGCTGTTCGCACCCCAACTACTACGCGCCTCCACCGCCTCCGCCGCCTCCACAAAGCGTTCCGCCCCTCATCCAACAGGCCAATCGCGATGGCTTCCGCGCAGGCCACGACGATGGTGCCCGCGATGCCTACAACCGCTTCGGCTATCATCCGCGTCACGACCGCAAGTACCACGACTGCCCCGGCTACAATCCTGCGCTCGGCCCGTTCGGCCCATACCGCGATGCCTTTCGCAACGCCTATCTCCGCGGTTACTACCAGGGCTTCTACAACCAGCGATAGCCCGCACAACGACGTTCGTGTCGCTCCTGACGCCGCCATCGTAAGATAGGCGTCAGGAGCGCACCGTGACTCTCACTCCCTTCCACATCGCGTTTCCCGTCGATGACCTCGCCGCCGCGCGCGCCTTCTACGGCGGCACACTCGGCTGCCCCGAAGGCCGCAGCTCCGACCAGTGGATCGACTTCGACCTCTTCGGCCACCAGATCGTCGCGCACCTCAAGCCGCGCGCCTCTGCGCCCGGCCATCACCACAACCCCGTCGACGGCCACGACGTCCCCGTGCCTCACTTCGGCGTGGTCCTGCCCATGGACGCGTGGGAGCGCCTCGCCGAGCGCCTCCGCAACGCGCACATCCACTTCATCATCGAGCCATACATCCGCTTCAAGGGCCAGACCGGCGAGCAGGCAACCATGTTCTTCCTCGACCCCGCAGGCAACGCACTCGAGTTCAAGGCCTTCGCCGATCCCAGTCAGCTCTTCGCAAAGTGACGCACCCAAGCGGAGGTCAAACCTTTGCCTAAAGGGTTTCCTCAAAAATATATTTACAAAACCCCTTACCTATACCGATTTAGTTAGGATAGACTGCTTGGCGACCAGCACAACGGTTTTGCGGGCGGCAGAACGACAAGCTGCGTCCTGAATCGAAGAAGAAGGAAGCGAACGATGCAAGTATCCAGACGGTGCAATAGCACGAAATTTTTCTCTGCAATGGTTGTGCTGGCGATGGCCGCACTTGGTTCGGCAACAGCAGGCGCACAGACCCGCCACCAGCAACCTGATCTCTCCAAAATGCCGTGGATGAACAAGTCCCTCAGCCCCGACCAGCGCGCCGACCTCGTCGTCAAACAGATGACGCTCGACGAAAAGATCCAGATGGTCCACGGCGACGGCTGGGGCGTACTGCGTCCCGGTGCTCCACTCGACCCACGCTCAAACTTCGGCGCAGGCTTCGTACACGGCATCGACCGCCTCGGCATCCCCGACCTCAACCTCGCCGACTCCGCCGTCGGCATCCGCATGGCCGCCTATCAAGGACGCTACGCCACGCTGCTGCCCTCCACGCTCGCCGCAGCCTGTAGCTGGGACACCGACGCAGCCTTCCTCTACGGCTCCGTCATCGGCCGCGAGCTGCGCGACCAGGGCTTCAACATGACCATCGGCGGCGGCGTCGACATCATGCGCGAGCCCCGCAACGGCCGCAACTTCGAGTACGCCGGCGAAGATCCCGTCCTCGCCGGAACCATGGACGGCTACGTCGAAAAAGGCGTCCTCGCCCAGCACGTCATGAGCGACGTCAAGCACTACGCCTTCAACGATCAGGAGACCGGACGCACCGAGGTCAACGTCCTCCTCGACAAAAAAGCCATGCGCGAATCCGATCTGCTCGCCTTCCAGGTCGCCATCGGCATCTCCGACCCCTCCGGCGTCATGTGCTCCTACAACCTCGTCAACAACGACTACGCCTGCGAAAACGACTACCTGCTCAACCAGGTCCTCAAGAAGGACTTCCACTTCAAAGGCTTCGTCCTCTCCGACTGGGGAGGCACCCACACCACCGTCAAAGCCGCTCTCAACGGCCTCGATGAAGAGATGCCCGGCGACGACGGCTACTTCGCTGCTCCGCTCAAGCAAGCCGTACTCGACGGCAAAGTTCCGCAGTCGCGTCTCGACGACATGGTGCACCGCATCCTCCGCAGCATGTTCGCCGCAGGCGTCGTCGACAACCCGCCCATCCGCACCGTAGTCGATCCCTTCCAGGGCCGCGACGACGCGAAGCACATCGAAGAAGAAAGCATCGTCCTGCTCAAAAATCAGGACAGCATCCTCCCGCTCAAAGCCGCGCCGTCCGAATCCATCGCACTCATCGGCGGCCACGCCGACGTAGCCGTCCTCTCCGGCGGAGGCTCCGCGCAGGTCGACGCGCCCAACGGCGACGCCGTGCATCCGCGCGAAGGCGGCGCACGCTGGGGCGTACCCGTCTACTTCCCGTCCTCGCCACTCAAATACATCCGCAAAAAATCACCTGACGCCACCATCAGCTATAACGACGGCACCGACACCGCAGCCGCCGCCGAATTCGCCAAAAAATCCAGCGTCGCCATCGTCTTCGTCACCCAGTGGATGAGCGAAGGCCGCGACGCCCATACGCTCTCGCTGCCCCACAATCAGGACGCACTCGTCGAGGCCGTCGCCGCCGCCAACCCGAACACCATCGTCGTGCTCGAAACCGGCGGCCCCGTCTCGATGCCGTGGGCAGACAAAGTGAAAGGCATCGTCGAAGCGTGGTATCCCGGCATCGGCGGCGCTCAAGCGCTCTCCAACATCCTCTTCGGCACAATCAATCCCTCCGGCAAGCTCGCCGCCACCTTCGCCAAAGACGACGCGCAGTTGCCGCACCCCCAGATCGTCGGCATGGACGCCAGCACCCGCCATGGCGCCGTCTACATCGACGGCAAGGGCCACAAGACCCAAACCTTCGACCTCCACTACACCGCAGGCGCAGCGGTCGGCTACAAGTGGTTCGAGCAGCAGCACGAGCAGCCGCTGTTCCCCTTCGGCTTCGGCCTGTCATACACCACCTACGCCTACTCCGGCCTCACCGTCGACGACGCCGCGCGCACCGTCCACTTCACCGTCAGGAACACCGGCACGCGCAAAGGCACCGAGATCGCCGAGGTCTACGCCAAACTCCCAACAGCCGCACACGAAGACTACAAGCGCCTCGTCGCCTGGCAGCGCGTCGAGCTCGCACCCGGCGAATCGAAGGACGTCACCCTCACGCTCAACCCGCTCTACCTCTCCGTCTTCGACACCGCCAAAGACGGCTGGCAGCTTCTGCCCGGAGACTACAAAATCCTCGCAGGTGCATCCTCGAACGAAACCCCGCTCGAAGCCACGCTGCACGTCGCGCAGTAACCCACCGCTCGGCTTCGCTCAGCAAACCTGATCGAAGCCGAGCCCAAGCAAATCCGCAACCTTCCAAAGCTGTTCCGCAATGTGTCCCAGGCCGATTGCGCAGTGATGCGCCGGCCCCTGCGCGCTCCATTGCTCAACGAACCGCCGCGCTCCAATCGAAAACCTGTAGCGGCTATTTGTGTTGCCGATCTCCAGAATCTCCCCCGGAACGCTCTCACCTTCAGCAGTCAGCAGCTTGAAGCCGCGCTGCCTGTCCTCAACCACCGAAAGCAGCGTCACCGGCCCTTGCTTCACCTGCATCTCAACCGAAAGCCCCCTGCCCACCTTGCCGTGATAAACCTCCAGCGGCCGCACCTTGATCTTGTCCTCTGCAATCCCAATGTGGCCGGGGCCATCATGTCCCAGCAGGACCAGGTCCGCGGCGAAGTCCATCGCGTAGTACTCGCTGAACGACCCGCCCGCGCCCAGCAGGTCCATCATCTTCATCGCAATCGCATTCTTCACTTCATACTCGCCAGCCACAGGAATCCCGCGTCCCGTCAGCATCGACGTGCCCAGAATGATCGAGCTCATCGTGTCCTCATTCGCCGGAACGCCCGTGCCCTTCGCGTAATAAGCCATCAGGTCCACTGCATTGGCATCAACAAAACGGTCGAGCGCAACCGACGTGCGCGCCGCACGGGCCAGCTCTTCAACCGGACAATCCTCGCCAACAGCAAAGAACTCGCGGATCGACGCCACCTTCCGCTCAACCTCGCGATCAGTAACATCCGCGCGCAGCGCACTCAGCTCATCCACCTCAAGCTGCTCGATGTGCAGCCCAAACCGCCCGCTCACCTGCGCAAGGTCCGTGGCAATATCGAGCATCCCGCCGTAGTAGTGCCCCATCAGCCCCAGCCTGCTGTGCGCAAACGAATGAACAACCTCGGCCGCGCGCAGCCACTCCTCCAGCTCACGCCAGCACTCAACGTCGCCTTCAAGCATTCCCGTCACCTGGCGAAACGGAATATCGAGACGTGCAAGCACGTTGGCGATCTCCGGCAACGGACACGAACTGCACCATGCCAGCCACTCTCCCGTCATCGCCGTCCGGTTGCCCATGCGGTTGAGTTGCGCATAGTCAATCGCCTCGCCGGGTTGCAGGTTCAGCAACACTACCGGCACCTTCGCCCGTTGAATCACCGGCAGCACCGTCGACGAGAGCGCATACGTCGTCACATAGACCAGCAAAATATCGATATCGCTCTGCCGGCAGCGATGACCTACATCAATCGCCTTTCCCGGCGTATCCACCAGGCCGAAGTTGAAGACCAGTCTTCGCGACGAGATCACTCTTCGCTCCACCTCCGACAGGTAGCCCGCAAGACGCTGCTCCAACCCTTCAAACTGCTCCCAGTAAGCCTCTAAGCCGAGACCGATGAGCCCAACGCGCAAGTGTCCGTATTCGAGATTCATCCCACCAGCTTACGTGCGCGCGGCACAGTGCGCGACGAAATCGCAATCTGGTAAACCGCTCCTGCCGGGTAGATAATGGCTTCCAGCCATGCCCATCGCCCGGCTCACACTCGAAGTCGAGATCCCCGGAGCCCAGTCCCTCAAGGACCGCCGCCAGGTCGTCCGCTCACTCAAAGACAAGCTCCGCCACAGCTTCAACATCTCCATCGCCGAGCTCGACGACGGCATCGTCTGGAACCGCGCCACCATCGGCATCGCAGCCATCTCATCGTCCACCGCCTACCTCACCGGCCAGCTTGAGCAGCTCGACAAGGCCGCCAACAGCTACGCCTCCGCCCTCAGCGCCGAAATCACCGACTCCTGGGCCGAAATCATCTCCGAATCCGGGCAACTTTCACCAAATCAACCGGATTGACCATCATTCTGCAAATTTTCTGATCAATCGTCTGCGTTTTGGCTAGGTCGAACGCCCCATCTTTGATATCCTCACAGGTTCGCCTACTGTCAAACTACCTATGCCTGAACAACGCGCCAGAACGCACCATCGCAACCGAGTCGCCAACACCTTCTCCGACGAGATCGGAGCCATGCTCGAAGGTGAGCTCTCCGACCCACGCATCGCTCCCAGCTACGTCACCGACGTCGTGCTGGCTCCCGGCGGCAAGTCGGCGCGCATCTTCGTCGCCGTGCACGGCGATGAAAACGAAGAAGCATCCACGCTCGAAGCCCTCACCGCCGCCCGTGGCTATATCCGCTCGCAACTCCGCGAGCGCATGGGCGTCCGTCATGTTCCTGAGCTAACCTTCGCCATCGACCGCTCGGAAAGAGTCACCGGTCGCATGGACGAGTTGCTCGACCGTATCCGCAAGCGCGACCAGAAACGCCATTCTCAACCCCCGGAGACGGCCCCAGCCAAATCATGAAGCACGAAGCCCAAATCCAAGCGCTTCTGGCCGAGTTCTGCGCGCACCCACGCTTCCTCGTCACCTCGCACTGCCGCCCAGACGGCGACGCCATAGGCTCCGTGCTCGCGCTGGCCGAGCTGCTCGAACAACTAGGCCGCCAGGCCCAGGTCGTCCTGGCCGACCCCATCCCATTCATCTTCCGCACTCTACCGGGCCTCGACCGCATTCGCTACGCTGCATCCATCAACGAGGTTGATTCCGACTCCAAAACACCCGTCATTCTGCTCGAATGCGACGGCACCACCCGCACCGGGCTCACCGACCTCGACCATCACCCGCTCATCAACATCGACCACCACGCCAGCGGCCGCCCCTTCGGTTATCTCAACTGGATCGACGAACACGCCTGCGCAGTCGCCGAAATGGTCTATCGCCTCGCCCACGCAGCCAAAGCCGAGATTACCCCCAGCATGGCGACCTGTCTCTACACCGCCATCCTCTCCGACACCGGGTCCTTCACCTACTCCAGCACCCACGCCGGCACCTTCGCTCTCGTCCATGACCTCGCCACCCGAGGCGCCAGCCCCGCGCAGATCGCCCGCGATGTCTACTTCTCCAATCCCGCCAGCAAGATCCGCCTGCTCGGCGCAGCGCTCTCCAATCTCAAATGCGACGGCCAGCTCGCCTGGAGCTGGATCACCAGCGCAGAGATGGACCGCATCGGCGCCGAAGCCGAAGACTGCGAAGGAGTCGTCAACTACCTCATCAGCATCGACGGCATCGAGTCCGCCGTCTTTCTCCGCGAAGTCCCCGACGCCAGCCAATTCCGCCTCAGCATCCGCAGCAAAGGCAAGCTCGACGTCGCCCGCGTAGCCGAGCATTTCGGCGGCGGAGGCCATCGCAGCGCCAGCGGATGCACCCTCGACGGCCCACTCGACGCCGCCACCGAGCGCATCCTCGCACAACTCCGCACCGGACTCTGACTTATCCGAACATTGTCATCCGCCGCGCAGCGAGACACTCTCTGATAGCCTTGTCTTAAGCCTTTATTCTTCCGAATGACCGATATACAGCCACCTGCCGCACCTGGCCCCGAGGCCCCCAGCGCGTTCCGCACGTGGCTCCGCCGCACCATCCAGCTTCCCGACTCCATCACCATCCGCGAGTGCCTCATCCTCACCGCCGTCACCGGCTTCCTGCTGCTCTACGGCCTCGTCCCCATCTTTGGCGGAGACCAGCTCGGCCTCGTCGGCGCCGACGAACCCCGCTACGCCCAGGTCGCCCGCGAGATGCTCGCCGCCCACTCCGAGGCCTGCCACGCCTACGACGCCAAAATCGTCCCCCACAACCTCTCGCTCACGGCCATCAAAGACTCCTACCACTGCCTGCTCGGCGGGACCATCACACCCATCCTCTACGGCAAACCCTGGCTCGAAAAGCCCGCGCTCTACTACTGGCGCGCTATGAGCTTCTTCAAAGAGTTCGGCGTCTCCGACTGGTCCGCGCGCCTGCCATCCTCCTCCGGAGCGCTCGCGCTCATCGTGCTCATCTACCTGCACATGCGAAGATTCCGACCTGGAGGCCATCTCGACGCCGCACTCATCACAGCGTCATGCGTCGGCATCTTCAGCTTCGCGCGCGGGGCCTCCACCGACATGCAGCTCGCCGCGCCTTTCTGTATAGGAATGCTCGGTTGGTATGCCTGGTATGAGACCGATAAAAAATTCTGGCTCTTCGATCTCTACTTCTTCGGCGCAGCGGCCACGCTCGCCAAAGGCCCCGTCGCTCCCTTCCTGGCCATCTTCATCATCTTGATCTTCGCCGCCCTGCGCCGCGAGTGGTCGCTGTTGCGCCGCACCATCTGGTGGCCCGGCATCCTGCTCTACCTCGTCATGGTCCTGCCCTGGTACATCGCCGTCCAGTGGAAGAACCCCACGTTCTATAAATTCTTCTTCCTCGAACACAATCTGGAGCGCTTCGCCACCAACCGCTATCAGCACCACCAGGCGCCCTGGTATTACCTCATCGTCCTCGTCCTCGCGCTGATGCCCTGGACCGTCGTCGCCATCCGCGCCCTCATCGACTCCATCGACGTCTCCATCGCCGAGTGGAAAGTCCGCCACAACCCCGCCCGCTACCTCGGCCACACCCGCGCCGGCGACGCCTTCCCCGAGTTCCTCGTCCTCTGGGCGCTCTTTCCCATCCTCTTCTTCTCCTTCTCCGGCTCGAAGCTCCCCGGCTACATCCTTCCGTCGATCCCTCCGCTCACCATCCTCGCCGCCGACTATCTCTTCCGCCGCCGCCAGTGCGGTCTGCCCCGTTGGATACTCTGGTCGCACGCCGCCGTCTGCGCCATCATGATCTTCGTCCTCGTCCTCGCGCCCCAGCACATGCAGTACGACACCTGGGTCCCCGCCGCGCACTGGCTCATCGCCGCAACCATCTCCGCCCTCATCCTCAGCGGCATTGTCCTCGCCATCACCCAGCGCTGGGGCCCGAAGCAGCTCACCAACGCAACCCTCATCCCCATCTTCGCTATCCTGGTCTTCCTGCTGGGCTTCCACGGCCGCGAGCTCGACCTCACCTACTCCGCCCGCCCGCTCGCACGCGAGATCCACCAGCAGGCCCCCGACGTGAAGATCGTCGCCACCGACGACGTCAACCGCGACATCAACTACGGCCTCGCCTTCTATCGCAACGAGCCCGTCGTCGATTACAGCGTCGAAGGCGTCCCCTCCGCCGCCCACATCCTCGTCATCCGCGAGTCGAAGACCTCCAAACTCAATACCCTCCTCGCCGGCCGCATGTACGAACCGCTCTTCCTCTACGAAACCCAGGGCCTCGCCGTCTACAAAGTCGACGCCCAATCGCTCCCCTGAGCCACCCATCTCGAAGGGGGTGGAGAGACCTCTGCATTTCGCTTTTGCACATCCCGCACTACTTCCCAAAACAGTTGTCATCCTGATCGAAGCGACCGCAGGGAGCGCAGTCGAAGGACCCCGACACCGCCAGATCCCACCCATACCCTCCAACCCTTTCAGCCACGACCCCGACATCTCCACCACTCTCGCCACATCACAGCGAGCAGAGCGAGTCGCAAAGTGGAATCTGCCATCGCCTTTCAACAGAGGCGTAATCCATGTTCATCCGCACAATCCGTGGTCACCAGACGGTAAGGAACCGAATACCCCGCGAGCACATCATTCCCTACCGCACCGCGGTTCCTATAATCTCATCCAATACTCGGAATCGACCTCCGGACGAGCATGGCCATCGCCACCCAACTCGAGATACTCGACCTCCGGCACTTCTCCGCGCGCCAGATGCGCCCCCTCCTTGAGTCCGAGGCACACGCCTGGCGGCAGCGCCTGCGCTGGGACTACACCAACTCCACCGAGCTTCTGCTGCAGTATCTCGACTCGCGCATCCTCCCCGGCTTCGTCGCACTCGACCGTGGCCGCATCTCCGGCTTCACCTTCTGCGTCTACGAAGGCCCCAAAGCCGTCATCGGCGACGCCTACGCGCAGGCCCCGGACGTCGCCCAGACCCAGCTCGTCTCCAACACTCTGCTCCGCCATCTCATCGAGTTGCTGGTCAACTCCCCCGGCGTCCAGCGCATCGAATCCCAACTCCTCCTCTACGACGCCGGCTCCATCGACGACGTCTTCCGCGAATACAACTTCTCGCTCCATCCGCGTCTCTTCATGGAGTACCATCTGCCGCCATCGGCCAGTCCATTCTTCGGCCCGAACGGCACCACGCTCCCACCCGATCTCCCCACGCACATCGAGCTCTGTCCCTGGTCACCCGTCTACTACCAGCAGGCCGCCGAGCTCATCCACGAGTCCTACACCGGCCACATCGACGCGCTCATCAACGACCAGTACTGCTCACTGCACGGCTCTCTGCGTTTCCTGCACAACATCGTCCGCTTCCCCGGCTGCGGCGTATTCGACGCGACCGAGTCCTGGGTCCTGCGCGACACCCGCACGCAAACCCTCGTCGGCATGGTGCTCTGCTCGCGCGTCGCCTCCGACGTCGCCCACATCACCCAGCTCTGCGTGGCCCCAGCCTATCGCGGAGCAAACCTCGGCAGCCTGCTGCTCCGCCATTCCATCGACCACCTCTCCCACTCAGGCTTCAACGCCATCACCCTGACCGTCACCGAAGCCAACCGCCCCGCAGTCCATCTCTACGAAGAACTCGGCTTCTTCACCCGCCACCGCTTCGAGGCAATGGTGCTCGATAAAACCGGAGCTCCCTGACGGTTTTGCCCCTGCTATTGCATCTCCATTCGACAATCTCTCTGCATTTCCGTTCCGTACCCTGAGCGAAGCTGAAGGGGGGAGGAATTATTATTGTTGTTGTTGCTGTGCCTCGACTACCTGCCACCAATAACCTGAAACTCCAGTCCATCGGCCCGACTGGGCGGCTTCGACGAATTCAGGTCCCTTTTCGGTCGCTCAACCACCGTGTAGAGCGACTCTGACAGATCGTAATCATCCAATAGATTGAGCTCATTGACGACGGAGCAGCTATGCGCGCGCACCGTAATCGAGGCGTCCACCCCGCACGATGGACCGCTAGGCCACATCTGCTTATCCTTTTGTTCGCGCTTACTAAGCAATCTCTGCGGTCCATTCCACACATCCACATCCCAGTCGGCAAACATGGAACACGCTCCAAGAACGATATCTTTATCCGTTGCGTTTAGGAGCCAGACATGCAGCGGAATGAGCCCCGCATCAAGACTAAAGCGGGTAGGAGGAAGAGAGATGCCATATCGCACAGCCCCACGATCCCGAAAGAAGGCCGGCACTCCCAAATTTACATACCTAAATGCCTGATTCGAGCATGTCAATGGAATTCCACCAAGCGCTGGCAGCCGAATCGGAGGCAGCGGCTTCTGTGATTTCCTTTCAACGGTCACACACTCGGTGCAACCACCTATCTTCAGTACCACTTCAAAGGATTGACTCGCTCCATGCACGTCAATCCGCTGCTTCGAAGTAACAAATCCAGCACTGTATACAGACAGGTTGTAGCTTCCCGGTATGGCGTCGACGACAAGTCGGCCATTTTTGTCCGCTTCCATAACGGGGTCAGCCGTATCGGAAGAACGGGTAATTTGAATGTCTGCCTGCGGAATCGCGACTCCCGTTGGGTCCATAACAACAACAGTCAAATGCGTCTTCGCACCGCTCTGCGCCTGGAGCACCGAAACAGCAAGAAAAGTTACCGCACCGCATAATCCAGTGAGTTTCATTTCGCTGAATAATACTCCAGGCAGAAGCTCCCGGAGCAACGAAACCCCAGCCTACTCGACGTGATAGTTCGGCGCCTCGCGCGTGATGATCACATCATGCACATGGCTCTCGCGCAGCCCGGCATTCGAGATCCGAATAAACCGCGCCTTCGTCTGCAAGTCCTCAATCGTCCCGCAGCCCAGATACCCCATTCCCGACTTGAGCCCACCCACAAGCTGATACACCATCGCCTCCAGCGGCCCACGATGCGGCACCCTGCCCTCAATCCCCTCCGGCACAAACTTCGCCAGCCGGTTCGATGAAGCCGTCTCGCGCGCCGTCAGCGAAGGCCGCTCCGTGCTCGCGTCCATATCTTCCTTGCCCTGAAAGTACCGCTCACCCGACCCCTGCGCCATCGCCGACAGCGACCCCATCCCGCGATACGCCTTAAAGCTCCGCCCCTGATACAGAATCGTCTCGCCCGGGCTCTCATCCACCCCGGCAAACAGCGACCCGATCATCACCACGCTCGCTCCCGCCGCAATCGCCTTCGTCACGTCGCCCGAATACTTGATGCCGCCATCCGCAATCACCGCCACCCCACGCGAACTCGCCGCGCGATACGCCTCCGCAATCGCCGTAATCTGCGGCATACCCGCGCCCGTCACCATGCGCGTCGTGCAGATCGACCCCGGCCCAATCCCCACCTTGATCGCGTCCGCGCCCGCATCAATCAACGCCATCGCGCCGTCGTACGTGGCAATATTCCCGGCCATCAGGTCCACATCCGGAAACCGCTTCTTGCAATCCCGCACCGCCTCCAGCACCCGCGACGAGTGCCCATGCGCCGAATCAATCGCCAGCGCATCCACCCGTGCCGCCACCAGCGCCGCCGCGCGCTCCAGAAAATCCCCCGTCGCCCCAATCGCTCCAGCCACGCGCAGCCGCCCCTGCGAATCCTTCGACGCATTCGGATACTTCAGCTTCTTCTGAATGTCCTTGACCGTAATCAGGCCCTTCAGCTCGTAGTCGTCGTTCACGACCAGCAGCTTCTCCACCCGATGCTGGTGCAGAATCTGCTCCGCCTGCTCCAGCGTCGTGCCCACCGGAACCGTAATCAGGTTCGTCTTCGTCATCACCGAATCAATCGTCAAATCGGTCCGCGAGACAAACCGCAGGTCGCGATTGGTCAGAATCCCGACCAGCTTCTTGTTCTTCGTCACCGGCACGCCCGAAATCTTGTACCGCCGCATCACCTCCAGCGCATCGGCAATCGACTGCTCCGGCGCAATCGTCACCGGGTCCACAATCATCCCGCTCTCCGACCGCTTCACCTTGTCGATCTCCCCAGCCTGCTGCTCGATCGACAGATTGCGATGAACCACGCCCATCCCGCCCTGCTGCGCCATCGCAATAGCCAGCCGCGACTCGGTCACGGTATCCATCGCCGCCGACATCAGCGGAGTATTGAGCGTGATATTCCGACTCAGCCGCGTCTGCGTGCTCACCTGGGTAGGAACAACATCGCTGTAAGAGGGAACGAGGAGAACGTCATCAAACGTAAGCGCTTCGGGAACAGGAAGATTGATCATAGAGATAGAGGCCTCCCCATGCGGGCAAAGTCGCGGAATGCAAAGATGCCGATGGGTTTAATCGCCTATTCTACCGCCTCCCACCGCCGCGTCAAAATAACTTCCGGTTAACGCACACATCGGATGCTCAATTCCCCAACAAATCCGGGTGCCCCATCTTCGCGACACCTTTATCGTCGCTAAGGTGGGTTCCCAGGATGCCGATGGAGAGTCCGTTCGGATGCCCCATCCTTCGCGGGCTTCATCGAGAAGGATGGGAAAGTAAACAGCCGACCAACGCCTTTGCCGTTGTTCTTGCTGTTGCCGTTGTTCTTGCTGTTGCCGTTGTTCTTGCTGTTGCCGTTGCTGTTGCCGTTGTTCTTGCTGTTGCCGTTGCTGTTGCCGTTGCCTTTGCCGTTGTTCTTGCTGTTGCCTTTGCTCTTGCCGTTGCTGTTGTTCCTGAGATAGGCCCGGACTTCAGTCCGGGCAACACCAGCCACAAAAAAGGGGGCTTCAGCCCCCGGGACTAGTTCGGCGACGGCCTTTCAACGTGGTCGATCACCAGAACATCTGCGGGGCCTTTTGTAGCCTCCAGCTTCAGGCCAAGCTGCTCCTGAACGGCGGTAAAGATACCTGGCGCGGCATCCGGTTCACTTACAGGTAAATTATCCGGCGACCACTTCAAGGTGAAGTCGTACCTGCCCGCAAGCCCGGTCTCATCGACAACGGGCCTGTCCAGATACGTCTGCATCCCAAGTGCAAAGTCCGACATCGAGTTATTCGTAAACTTCCTCTCGATCTGTCCTCCGTGTCCATGTCCGGTCTGTGAAGGCAACCCATACGAGGTTTCAGGACTTCGTGTCATCTTCGGACCACCCTTCGCCACCTTGATTGCATAAATCGAAAGGTCGCGTTTATCCCGATGGAACTTAAGCCCGAATCTGTCCCGCAGGAGCCCTTGCAGCATCTCCTGAATCTGCTGGAGGTTCGGCACCCCTGCCAGATCCGCCTGCCCTTCGATATCGAACTTCGCCGTCCCCAGCCAGGCCGGCTCGTCAACGATCTGCTTCGGATGGACCGCATAGGCGGCGGATATCAGGCTATCGACCGTCTCGTTTTCTATAAAAATGCGATGTCCGCCTATCTGGAAATTCCCACTCGTCTCATTAGGATTGGCCGGCTTGATCGTGGCCACTTCAAACGACGGATGCGCGTTTGCCGGCATCGGGGACATGGGCGAAACAGCCGGCGGCTTTGCGCCATTTTGCTGGGCAATCGCATTCGGCGCGAGGATCAATAAACCGATTGCGAAAAGACAGAACATCTTGTGCAGATTGACTCGAACAATGCCATTGGCCAACATTGAAGCGATCCCTCCATTCCGAGTGGATGGTTGCCTTTGTTCTTGCTGTTGCCTTTGCCCTTGCTGTTGTTCCTGAGATAGGCCCGGACTTCAGTCCGGGCAACACCAGCCACAAAAAAGGGGGGGCTTCAGCCCCCGGGACTAATTAGCCGAAGGCCGCTCGACATGGTCGATCACGTAATACACCACAGGCCCCTTCTCCGCCTCTAATTTCAGACCGAGCTGCTGCTTCAAGGCATCAAAGATCGACGGACGATCCAGCGACCGATCAGAAAGTTTTTCCTGCGAGACATTGAGTGGCAATACCGGAGCAAACGACAGCGTGAAGTCGTAGTACTGGGTCAGTCCAGTCCTGTCGATGACCGGACGCTCATCCTCATGGAGAACGCGCCCCAGCCACCAGCAAAAGTACTGCATGTTGACCCTCTTGCCGACGGCGACGCCATCCGCGTTGTAGTTCATCGGAATACTGAAATCCTGCTTGCTCTCATCGACCTTCATCTTCGAGCCCGACTTATCCACCGTCAACGCATAAACCGGACCTTCCTTGATCTCTTTGTGGAACTTCAGGTTGAACCGGTCCGCCAGCAGGTTCTGAAACATTACCTGTAAATCGTCCTTGCTGTAAGGTTGGTCCGCTTTGGCCTCGACATCATAGCCATCGGTGGAAAGCCAATCCGGCGCACCCGTGATCTGGCGCATGGGCACTTTGTACATCAGGCTGATCATCAATTTCACAGGAATGTTCTGCGCCGAATAGCCAATGCCTCCCGGCATCGCCTTAATGAACCCGTCACGCACGTTCGGGTTGGACCGCCTGATGGAAGCCACATCAAACGTCAATCGGTCTGGCTTGTCCTGACCATAGGCAAGAGTCACGCTCATCAGGCCAACGACCACGCCCAGAAGACACAAATTGCGCTTGGTCCGTTCAGTCATGAAAACCTCATCCTCTCGAAGACTCTGCCAACATCATGGTATAGCCCGCATTCCATGAAGGAACACTAGCCATTGAACTCCCCCCAAACCCGATGTATCATAAAGAAGCAGGCGATTTTGTTCCGCCGAAGCAGTAGCCGTGAACGCACCGGCAATTGGCGGAGGAGATGAGTGGGCCACAGCCCACTTTTTATTTGCTCCAAAAGACATCCTGTTTTGCATCACTTAGGCAGCACATGGCACTAGCGTTAGACACAATTCGGGCCACCGCCGAGCGCATCGCCCGCTCCCACCACCTCGACCTCGTCGATATCGAGTTTCAGGGCGGCGCGAAGCACCGCATCCTCCGCGTCTTCATCGAGAAGACCGCCGAGGAGCGCGCCAGACTCGCCGCCAGCGCCGCAGCAGACGAAAGCCTGCCCAAAGGCGTCCCCGCCGAGCAGCTCTCCGGCGTCACCCACGAGGACTGCGCCCTCTTCGCGCAGGACTTCGGCACCGTGCTCGACGTCGAAGACCTCATCCCCGGCTCCGAATACACCCTCGAAGTCTCCTCCCCGGGCCTCGAACGCAAGCTGCACAAACCGGAAGACTTCACCCGCTTCACCGGCAGCCTGGTCAAGCTCCAGACCTTTACGCCGGTCAACGACAACCGCCACTTCCAGGGCCGGCTGACACAATTTTCAAACAACACCCTGACCCTCGACCTCTCCGCCATCAAACAAAGAGGCAAGGCCAGAAAGAACCAGACAGAGCAGACCGTCGAGGTCCCTCTGTCGAACATCGAAAAAGCAAACATCGTTGCGGAGATTTAATCCGCACTCCGCAACAGCACGCATCACAAAGTAACACCCGAATTCAGCATTTGAAGGACGAGCAAAGCGATGCCAAGTGTTCTGTATCAAACAATCGAGACGCTCAGCAGGGACAAGGGAATCGAAGCCGACATCGTCGTCGGCGCCGTCGAGGACGCCATCGCCCTCGCCACCCGCAAGTACTACAAGACGCAGGAAAACATGCGCGCCGAGATGGACCGCGAGACCGGCGAGATCCGCGCCTACGTCTACAAGACCGTCGTCGAGACCCCCGAGCAGGTCGAAGACAGCATCAATCAGATGACCCTCGAGCAGGCCCGCGAACTCGCGCCCGAGGTCGAAGTCGGCGGCGAGCTGCGCTTCTACAAAGACACCACGCCCCTCGGCCGCATCGCCGCCCAGATGGCCAAGCAGGTCATCTTCCAGAAGGTCCGCGAGGCCGAGCGCGACACCGTCTTCAACGAGTACAACCACCGCGCCGGCGAAGTCATCACCGCCACCGTCAAGCGCCTCGAACCCATGGACGTCATCTTCGACATCGGCAAAGCCGAAGCCCGCATGCCGAAGCGCGAACAGTCGCGCCTCGAGCAGTTCGCCGTCGGCGAGCGTGTCCGCGTTGTGCTTCTCCGCGTCGACCGCGCCGCCAAGGGCCCGCAGGTCATCGTCTCGCGCGCCTCTCCGATTCTCGTGCAGAACCTCTTCCAGTCCGAGGTCCCCGAGATCTACGACGCCACCGTCAACATCAAGGCCATCGCCCGCGAGGCAGGCGAGCGCACCAAGATCGCCGTCCAGTCCCGCGACAAGGACGTCGACCCCGTCGGCGCCTGCGTCGGCATGAAGGGCATGCGCGTGCAATCCATCATCCGCGAGCTGCGCGGCGAAAAGATCGACATCATCGAGTTCTCCGATGAGATCACCACCTTCGCCGAAAAGGCCCTGCAACCCGCCAAGGTCAGCCGCGTCTCCATCACCGACCTCGGCGAAAAGCAGATCGAGGTCATCGTCGACGACACCCAGCTCTCGCTCGCCATCGGCAAGAAGGGCCAGAACGTTCGTCTCGCCGCCAAGCTTCTCCAGTGGAAGATCGACATCAAGAGCGAAGAAGAAAAGCGCCAGGAAGTCGAGCAGCAGATGCAGGCCATGTCCGGCGGCCCCTCGACCCCGATCGAGCAGGTCACCGAGCTCGGCGAAAACGTGCTCGAAAAGCTCATCGCCGCGGGCATCACCACCGTCGAAGCCCTCGCCGACATGACCCCCGAGCAGCTCGAAGAGGTCCCCGGCATCGGCGAAAAGACCGTCGAGAAGATCTCCGTCGCCGTCCGCCACTACTTCGGCCAGTACGAAGAAGGCGAAGAGCGTCCCGCGCCGAAGGCCGAGCCCGAGGCCAGCTTCGACAAGACCCCCGAAGCGATTCTCGCTGAAGACGCAGGCAAAGACGCGCCCCGTGAGGTCCGCAGCTTCTCGACCGAAGACATCGTCGAGGCCGAAGAAGAGGGCTCCGATACAGACGCTCTCTCAGAAGCCGACGCCCGCGAGGAGCGCATCGAACACGATAACGACGCCGTCGACACTCTCGTAAACGAGAGCGAAGACGTCGCCACCGAAGGCATCGACGAAGGGTCCGGCCGTGGCTGACAGGCCCTTCGCGCAACTTTACTTCCCTCGCTCGCGCACGCTGCGATTCAGGGATAATACAAAGAGCAGAGCAACCCATCTCGAGGCTGATATGAACAGCTAAGCGCGAGAGGCAAGCAAAGGAACGGATGAGCAAAGTTCGAATCAACGATCTGGCACGAGAACTGGAAGTCAAGAGCAAGGCGATTCTCGACGCCCTGACGGCCGTCGGTGTCACCGAAAAAAAGACCCACTCCAGCTCCATCGAAGTCGACGAAGCCGAGAAGGTGCGCCAATACATCTCGGGCGGCAGCAGGCCCGCCACTACGGCCAGGCCGGCGGCTGACACCAAGCCGAAGTTCGATCTCTCCAAGGTCTCCAAGCCCGGCGACGCCCTCAAAGCCATCCTTGAGCGCAAGCATGCCGAGGCCGCGGCAAAATCCGCGCCGCCGCCGCGCCCCACCGCTGTCGTCGCGCCTCCCGTTGCCACTCCGGCACGACCTGCCGCTGCGCCCGCCCCCGCATCTGCGCAGCCTGCAACCCCTGCCCCGCGCCGCATCGTCCCGCAGCCGCGTCCGCAGGCCAACATCATCGCGCCCGCACCGCCGCCTGCCATCGCCACCAGGCCGCCCGCAGGTCCGGTCATCGCGAAGCCGCCCGTAACCGCGGCTCCCGCGCCTGCCATCGCGGCGCATCCTCCAGCGGCGCATCCTCCAGCAGTACATTCGAAGGATCGCCCCGTCGTCGCTGCCGTGCCTCCAGCCACGCTAAAACCCGCCGCATCCGCTTCCGTCGAAGCGCCCGCTCCAGCCGCGGCACCAGCTCCAGTACCAGTAGAAGCTCCGTCCGCGCCAGAGCCTGTAGCGGCAGCGCCCGCGCCTCCGGCCGCACCCGTCCGCCGCGTCATCATGCCGCAGACCGGCCCGCGCCCCATCTACACCGCACCCGCAGGAGCACCTGCAACCCCGCAGCGCGGCCGTCCCATCTTCGAGCGCCCGCGCCCACAAGGCCCCGGTGGTTCGCGTCCCATGCCCACGGCTCCCGGAGCCCGCCGGCCGATGCATCCCACACGCAGCTACCCCGGCGGTCCACCGTCTGGTGGCGCGCCCGGCCGTCCCGGCTTTGGCGGTCCGCGCCCAGGCTTCGGACAGCGTCCAGGCATGGGAGCACCCGGCATGTTGCCGCCTCCAGGCGAAGCGCCCACCGGCCAGCGTCCAGGACAGCGCCCGGGCCGCCGCGGCAACCAGCGCTACGAAAAGACCAAGGAAGGCCCGATGAAGGGCTTCGCCCCGCCGCCGCGTTTTGGCGGAGCGCAGATCCCCCAGCAGCCGCTTCCCATCACCCGGACCATCACCGTCACCGAGGGCATCAGCGTCAAGGACCTCGCCGAAAAGCTCGAGCTGCGCGGCAAGGACCTCATCGCCACCCTGCTCATGCGCGGCGTGCTCGTCACCGTCAACCAGTCGCTCGACAGCGAGCTGGTCAAGGACGTCTCCCGCCAGTTCGGCGCCGACGCGCAAATCATCTCCGTCGAAGAGCAGCTTGAGAACGAAGCCATCGAGGGCCTGCTCGAAGACACCACCGGTATGGTCGAGGTTGTCCGCTCGCCCGTCGTCACCGTCATGGGCCACGTCGACCACGGCAAGACCTCGCTGCTCGACGCCATCCGCTCCACCGACGTCGCCGGCGGCGAAGCCGGAGGCATCACTCAACACATCGGCGCCTACAAGGTCAAAATCACCAAGCCCGACTCGCCCGCCTTTGGACGCGAGATCGTCTTCCTCGACACCCCCGGCCACGAGGCCTTCACCCGCATGCGTGCACGCGGCGCCAAGGTCACCGACATCGTCGTCGTGGTCGTTGCCGCCGACGACGGCGTCATGCCCCAGACCCTCGAAGCCATCGACCACGCCCGCGCCGCCAAGGTCCCCATCATCGTCGCGGTCAACAAGATCGACAAGCCCGAGGCTAACCCGCAGCGTGTCATGCAGCAGCTCGCCGAGCGCGGCCTCCAGCCCGACTCATGGGGCGGCGACACGCCCTTCGTCGAGGTCTCCGCGAAGAAGCGCATCAACCTCGACGGCCTCGAAGAGATGATCTGCCTCGTCGCAGACACCAACGAACAAAAGGCCACGCCCGACCGTCCCGCCGTCGGTACCGTCATCGAAGCCAAGCTCGACCGCGGCCGCGGCGCCGTCGCCTCGATCCTCGTGCAGAACGGCACACTCCGCACTGGCGACAGCTACATCGTCGGCAACACCTTCGGCAAGATCCGCGCCATGTTCGACGACCGTGGCCGCCCCGTCACCGAGGCTGGCCCATCCACGCCAGTCGAAATCCTCGGCCTCGAGGGAATGCCCGACGCAGGCGACACCTTCCTCGTCATGAGCGACCGCGACCGCGCCAAAGAAATCGCGAAGTACCGTTCGCTCAAAGAGCGCGAAGCCCAGCTCGCGAAGTCCTCGCGCGCCTCGCTCGAAGGCCTCGCCGAGCAGATCAAGTCCGCAGGCGTCAAAGACCTCAACCTCATCCTCAAGGGCGACGTGCAGGGCTCCGTCGAAGTCCTCGCCGACTCGCTCGAAAAGATGTCCACCGAGAAGGTCCGCGTGCGCGTCCTCCGCGCAGGCGTCGGAGCCATCACCGAGTCCGACGTGCTCCTCGCATCCGCATCGAACGCAGTCATCATCGGCTTCAACGTCCGTCCGGACCGCAAAGCCGCCGAGATCGCCGAGCGCGAAAACGTCGAGATTCGTCTGCACTCCATCATCTACGAGCTGCAGGACGAGATCACCAAAGCCATGTACGGCCTGCTCGAACCGGTCTACAAGGAGAACTACCTCGGCCGCGCCGAAGTCCTCAACGTCTTCAAGATCACCAAGGTCGGGCAGATCGCCGGCTGCATCGTCCGCGACGGCCTCATCAAGCGCGACGCCAACGTCCGCGTCCTCCGCAACGAAGAAGAGCTCTGGAAGGGCAAGATCGCCTCACTCAAGCGCTTCAAGGACGACGCCAGCGAAGTCCGTCAGGGCGTCGAGTGCGGCATCGACCTCGCAGGCTTCAAGGAGATCCAGGTCGGCGACATCGTCGAAGCCTTCACCACAGAAAAGATCGCCGCCGAACTAGGCAAAACCGCAGCCGAAAAGAAAGCCGAAGAAAAACCCACCGAACCAGCCAACGCATAAACCATCCAATCAGCAGGACAGCGCAAAGGCCAGGAGCAATCCCGGCCTTGCTGTTGACGTTTCGCACAACGCGTTGCTTTACGGATTCCCTAGCAGGCCCTGCGATTGCAGATTGACCAGAAATTGGCTCACCGTCGTCACGCGAAACTGGCCGGTGCACGCTGGAGGAACAGGCGACGACGCAGTGTTTTCCGGCATGTTCAGCCAATAGACGGAGACATACGGCAACGTTTCGTTCACCGCGTTGTACAACTGCGTCGCAGTCGCAGCCGTCTGGTTCGGACACGTGGAAAGCCCCGTAATCACGACGGTCGCCGGATTGCCCGGGTTGG
Source organism: Edaphobacter acidisoli (assembly GCF_014642855.1). Lineage (NCBI taxonomy): Bacteria > Pseudomonadati > Acidobacteriota > Terriglobia > Terriglobales > Acidobacteriaceae > Edaphobacter > Edaphobacter acidisoli. Next base: position 142,866 of record NZ_BMJB01000003.1, read on the forward strand.
CAGGATTCCCCTGACTGGCCGGAAGGCCAATGTTCGCAAGCGGGACCGCTTTGCTAACGTAATCGCAATAGTTATCACCCGTCTCGCAGCTAGGCGTGGTGACGCTACCCCCGGGCACGCCGGTCTGAGAACCCTGAGCCTGCACGTCGTAGACATCGGCGGGCGAGGCTGCGGAAAACTCAGGGAAGCCGTACGCAAGGTATCGCGTATATGCTGGTCCCGAACCCTTATTCACCACCGTCACCAGGTCGGTTCCAGGTGCGGACATGAACGCAAATCCATTGGCGTGGGCCAGCCTGGCAAACAGCGCCTCATAGTCCCTGGGATCCTGCTTTTCCTGCAAGGGTGTCTGGAGACCGCCGCCCCAGTACTCATTGTCATAGAGAACCACCTTATAGTTTTGAACCAGCGGGGTCGCCGTTGTGTTCGGCGGCATGTTCGCCACCATATTGTTGCGGAAGCTTTGAAAACTATCAAGACTCGCAACCGCCAAACTCGTCCAGGTGGCTGGAACCGGGGAAGTCGTGGCCGTAGACGAGCCTCCGATCAGGGTGCACGGGTTATCGAATGCCTGTTGTGCAAGCGCTGTGTACCCGCCGTTTTGGATGTCGCTCACGTTATTCGTAAAGATCAGCCATCCGAGTTTGTTTTGCGTCGCGGCGCAGTTGGTCATGACCGCAAAGCTCCCAAACGTGAACTGCGTCACCAGCCCGCCTGCATCGGAGTTTGAAGCCACGTCCGCGTCCGCGCTCGGAGCATAGATACTCGACACCAGCCCATTCGAGGACTCATCCGTATCCAGCGCAGGCAGGTTCGTGGCCCCCGCCGTCACCGTGATGTCCACAAGCAGATTGCCCTCCGACGGGTTATACGGAAACGGAATCGGCAGCGTAATGCGCGCATCCGCCGCATTCGGTCCGCCCGCGTTTCCGGCAAACGACGTGCTGAAATTCCACGTGCCGTTGTACACCACCGTATGGTCCGGACCATAGTTCTGGCTAAACGTCGTGCTCAAATGCCCCGGCGCTTTGCCTGTCGTCGAAAGCGTCACCTGGATGGTCACCGGCGTGAGCAGGAATGGAGCCGGCGTACCCGAGCCTGTAGCAAGCGCTCCCGTGGGACGGAACGATATCTCCGAGATCAGGCCGCCCGTCGCGAACTGCGACGCCGCATACACCTGCTGATAGCGCATCGAACTCTGGCCGAACGGATACGCGCTGCTCCCGCCCGGCTCGTTCGTTGTGTCGATGTTCGGGACAGTAACATTCACCGCAGTCGGGCCAGCTGGAGTCGGGAACATCCACGCCAGACTGGCCGGATTGAACGGGACCGTACGGTTCTGTCGAATGATGAACGTATCCGTACTCGTCACGGTCGCCCCTGGGGCAACCCGCCCGAACATCACCGTACCCTTCCGCACCACCGTGCCCGAAGCCGTGCTCGTAACCGTGCCTACGATGTTCTGCGAATTCATGGCATTGTTCGTCACATCCACGGTATAGGTGTAGTCATACTGGGTCAGCGAAATCCTTGTTGATTGCTGCAGATGATAGGCGCCAATCACAAACTGCTGCCCTATCGCCGCGGTAGAAAGTGCCAGCAATCCAGCAAACAGAACGGCCTGCACATCCGGCCGAACCGCACGTCGTCGCAAACGCATGAACTCAATCATGGAGAACCTTTCTCTGAAAAATAACGGTGCTCACTGCAGAGAACTGCCTGATGGCCCAAACAACAGTTGCGTCAAAATCACTCCGGAATCTCCAGAGAGGCCGGGGGTTCAGCGCGCTCAAACTGAACGCGGACCCTCCGGAGGTAGATCAGAGCCCAGAGTCCAAGGAACCCCGATCCCAGAAGCAGCAGCGAGCCAGGCTCGGGAACCGTCGCGCCCGTGTCGATGACGTTGAAGTTCGGATCATAGAGCGTGAAGGACTGCGAGCCAGGGGAACCTGATCCAAGCCACTCGAAGTCCACCGTGAAGACGCTGCTCAGGTCCGGGTTATCCTGATTCGCCAGCATGTCGAACTCGCCATCCGCAGGCAAAGACCCGTCTGGTTGAAGCACAAACGTGGTCCAGTCGGGCCCGCCCGTTCCCATGTCCACGAGATTGGCGCTCGTAGCCAGTGGAAAATAAATCGCAAGATCGTCTCCCGACTGGAACGTGCCCGAGAGTTGATACGTATACTGCCATTCCGTGCCGCCGATCTGGGTTGCCCCATAGTCGACTACAACCGAATCAGCCAGCGCCGAGGCTCCAGCCCACGCGGCAAAGACCCCCACGCAGATGATCTGGAGCAGCGTCCTCAAAAAGCGCCCATGCAGCCATCGTCTTTGGATCGTCATTGGAATCAGGTCTCCTGTTTTTGGATTGCGCCACTCACACTCTAAATTTGCTAGATTGCAATCGATTGAATTTGGCGAAAAATTAACTGGCACTGCCCAGAATTCGCCCGTACAGCTTTTCTATTTCGCAGGAATGTATAACTTTCCCTGTCGCGCGTTGTCAATAAAATAGTTTGCAATCGATTACACGCGCGCGAAGAACGAAGAACTCTGCGGCACGCACGGCGCGTAGTCCAGATACGCCCATCCACCACATCCGGCTTTTCCACAGCACCCTTGACACCCCTGCTATCCTTAAATCAGGAGCAAGCCCGGCCAAACCGCCGGGCATTCGCATTTAATGCCATCAGACTTGACATCAAAGTCCAACCTTATATCTCATCGTTTGAAGACTTTGCGCAAAAAGTACGGGGAGGGGGTCCATGGAAAGCGCCGCTAGCCGCATCGAAGCCATCCAATCCGCCCTCCGCGACGCCCACCTCGACGGCTGGCTCTTCTACGACCACCACAACCGCGACCCACTCGCCTACTCCATCCTCGGCATTCCCGGCGGCCACGTCACCCGCCGCTGGTACTACTTCATCCCCGCGACGGGCGAACCCCGCAAGCTCGTCCACCGCATCGAGTCCGGCCGCCTCGACCCCCTCCCCGGCTCCAAAGCCGAGTACTCTTCCTGGCAGGAGCTCGAGCAGAACCTCGAATCCCTCCTCACCGGCGCAACCCGCATCGCCCTCCAGTACTCCCCCCGCAACGCCATCATGTACGTCTCCCTCGTCGACGCGGGCACCATCGAGCTCATCCGCAGCTTCGGCAAAGAACCCGTCACCTCCGCCGACCTCGTCAGCCGCTTCGAAGCCGTCCTCACCGACGCCCAGATCGCCACCCACTACGAAGCCCAGCGCAAGCTCGACGCCATCCTCCAGGCCGGCTTCCGCGAGATCGGCAGCCGCGTCCGCGCCAACTCACCCGACGCGCACGAGCACGCCATCGTCCAGTTCCTCCAGACCGCCATCGATCGCGAAGGCCTCATCACCGAGTTCGGCCCCAACGTCTCCGTCGGCGCCAACTCCGCCGACTCGCACTACGAGCCCACCGCCGCCTCATCCAAACCCATCCACCGCGGCGACTTCGTCCTCATCGACATCTGGGCCAGGCTCGCCAATGACCCCAGCGCCATCTGGTACGACATCACCTGGACCGGCGTCATCGACCGCGACCCCACCCCACGCGAGCAGGAGATCTTCATCACCGTCCGCAACGCTCGCGACGCCGCCATCGCCGCCGTCGAGCAAGCCTTCGCCGCAAACAAGCCCATCACCGGCTACGAAGCCGACGACGCCTCCCGCGCCATCATCCGCGCCGCCGGATTCGCCCCGCAGTTCACCCACCGCACCGGCCACAACATCGGCACCTCACTCCACGGCAACGGCGCCAACCTCGACAACCTCGAAACCCACGACACCCGCCTCATCCTGCCCAACACCTGCTTCTCCGTCGAACCCGGCATCTACTTTCCCGGCGCCCACAGCGATCCCAACGCCTTCGGCATCCGCAGCGAAGTCAACATGATCACCCGTCCCGGCCGCGCCGAAGTCACCGGCCCCCGCCAGCAGGAACTCGTCCGCATCTAGCTGCTATCATCAAAGCTGATGGCTAACAACGCGCAAGCCCAGGCCCGCACCGCCGGTCAATCCTCTTCCCTGCCGCTCATGGCGCTCATCGCCGGCTGGCTCATCCCCGGCGCAGGCCACTTCCTCCTCAAGAAGTGGATTCGCGGCACACTGCTCTTCATCTCCGTCGTCGCGATGTTCTCCATCGGCGTCGCGCTCAAAGGCAAGGTCTACACGCCCAACACCGGCGAGCTTCTCGACATGCTCAACTTCTTCGGCGACCTCGGCAACGGCCTGCTCTACCTCATCGCCCGCGTCGCAGGCTGGGGGACGGCGCCCGTCGAACTCGCCACCGCCGACTACGGCACCAAATTCATGGTCGTCGCCGGCCTGCTCAACATCATCGCCGCCGTCGACGCTCACTCGCTGGCCACCGGGAGGAAGAACTCGTGACCCTCACCCACTTCAGCGCCGTGCTGATCTTCTCTTTCTTCACCTCAGTCGTCTTCGGCATCACGCAGCGCTCAGAGCCACGCATGATGGTCCGCTTCGGCGCCTACTGCTTCGCCCTGATGGTCGTCGGCACCATCGCCGCAAGCTGGCTCATGTACTTCATCAAGCACTAAGCTGCAGCGTCAGTTTTTTTGCATTTCCATTCTGCAGCGCAGTGGAGGAATCTGCTTCTCGCTTTTTGCTTGTCATTCCCGAAGGGAATCTGCGTTTGATGCCTGCCTGGGTCATCATCCCTGTAGCCCATCGTGAAACTTCACGCTAGCGTGGCTTCCATCGCAGAACGGCTTGTTCGAAGACTGCCCACACCGGCAAAGCGTCACCCGATTGCGCACCTCATACTTCTCCCCATCAGCCGACACCACCTGAACACCACCCCGCACCCACAGCGGCCCACTGCAATTCTCCGCCGGGTCCTCCACCAGCCCAATCGACTGCGCCAGCTCCGGCTCCACAGCCTTGCCTGAAGGCTTCTCCAGCAGCACCAGCCGCCCCGAAGGACAGTGCGTCTCCTCATGCACCACCGCCTTCCGCACCTCACCATCATCGGTCTCTTCAATCTGCCGCCAGATCGACCCGCCGTTATCGCAAAACCGCGCAAACGCGCAGAGCCGCTCCGCATCTTCCAGCACCATCCCCGGCCCATCATAGGTCTTCGCCTGTTCCTTATACGAAGCGTGGCTCGCCGTCTCCGTTCCATCAAACCCCACCTTCGCATGCGTGCCATCGCAAAACGGCTTCTTGTGCGAGTGCCCACAGCGGCAAAGCGCATACTGCGCGCCCGCTTCAAAATCCCGCCCGCGCTTCCAGGTCCACGACCCGCCCTCGTCATTCTGCGCGATCGTCTCCATCATCACCGGCAGCGAGCCCTTCACGATATAAGGCCCATTCTTCGTCACCTGAATCTGGCTCACCTTCTCCGCATCACTCATCGACATGTCCTCCCGCCCGGAAAGCATACTCCATTCACCGAATGTCATACATTCAGACTCGTCTAATTTCTCTCCGGTTAAAATCTCGCATCATGAAAATGACAGGATGAAAACTCACCCGTAACATGGGTCTCTAGTCGCTGGAGACAACCATGAAGACCCGAGTACGAACAGCACCCTGCCTCGCATCCGGCAAACTAGCCTGGTTCACATGGATATGTATCTGGAGCGCAATCGCCATGCCTGCCCAGACAGCTTCAGACGTGACACACTCCGGCATCGGCAATCCACAGGGATTACGCATGCTGGTCGATATAGATAACACCCAGCCAACACTGCGCATCGTACTGCCCGGCTACCCCATTACCGATCGAACAATTGAAGTCGTCTTCCCTGAACACGTCACCGTTAGAGAGCATGGAAGCAACGACGTCCAACACATCTATATGTGGCGCGAGGGCCATCAGGGCACTCCGCCAACGTGGCAAAGAAACGGAAATTCTCTGCAATACGAAAAGCACTTCGATGATGGCGTTGAGATGGTAGCACGGGCCACGCTTGAAGACGACGGCGTCCTGTTCGATTACGAATTTCGCAATCAATCGAGCACAGCATTTGATATGGTCTGGGCGCCAACCGATCCGAGGCTTACGTCCATCTTCCACGATGTGCGCCTCGAACGAACTTACGTCCACCATCAAACCGGCTGGGGACTGCTGGCAGCGAATACGCCGGAGAGGCTATCGATGCCCCTGAGCCAGTGGCTGCCGGCCCGCTATCACGACTCATACACATGGCCCGTCCCGGCAAAACTGGTCACGCGAGGAAGCGATGGAATTACCAACTACGACAATCCCATTGCTGTCGATGAGCCAGTCATCGCAACGCTTTCGCGGGACCATCAATGGGTCGTAGCGAGCTTTTCGCACAACACAGGAAATGTCTGGAGCAATCCCGAGCTTACCTGCCAGCACGTAGACGAAACCGCTCCTCTGCCGCCGGGAGGTACGGCTTCGCTTCAAGTCAAACTATTGATCGTTAAAGGGTCCCTGCAACAGGTGCTGAATCAAGTCGTAGCCGAGCGCAGTTCACTCAAGTAGCCTGCAAGACCGCCTCACCCCACCAGCAGTACGACGGCGTCTTCGGAAACGGAGCAATATACCCTTGCTCCATCTTCTCGATCCTGAGACCACCCTGCTCAATAAGCAACGGCATATCGCGCGTCAGATGACATCCCCCGAACGCACAGCCCCAAACGCGATCCAACCGCCTCTGCCAGCGCTCAACCTCAGCATCCGGCGACAAACCATGCTCAAAAAAGATAAGCCTGCCTCCAGGCCGCAGCACCCGCCGTATCCCCCGAATCGCCTCAACCACGCCAGGAATCGTGCAGAACGTCAACGTGCTCACAACCGTATCGACGCTCTCATCCGCCAGAGGAATCCGTTCTCCAGGCAGGTCAAGAAACTCAATCTCCACCTGCACCCTGCGCCTCTGCTCCTCCGCGCGCCGAAGCATCCCGCGGTTCGGCTCCAGCGCATACACTTTGTTCACTCGCGAAGTATCATAATGCGCGAAGTTAACGCCAGAGCCCGCGCCAATCTCCAGCACATCGCCCGTGGCCAGCGGAACAACGCGCCTCCGAATCTCCGCAATCGGCCCGGGATTTCCTAACAGATCCACAAGGCCCGGATAAACATGCTCGCGATAAAAAGACATCTCGGATACTCGAACCTTTATACCGCGCGAAGCAGCGTCGAGCATCCAGAGGCAGCAGCCAAAGAAAAACTCACCGCAAACACACACGTCCGCCAGCTATCTGCCGCCCCGCCACCGGCCAAGATGATAGCTGATCCCGATCTTCGCCCCCAGTTGATCGAACCCAGGATTGCTCGCGGCAAAGTAGCCGTTCGAAACATGAAAATACACAACCGGATCGACGCGCAGCTCCGTCCGCTCCGTCATGCTGATCTCAAGCCCGAAGTCGCCCTGAAAATTAAAGTTCGCATAACTCGACGCAGGCGAAAGAATCTTCTTCGGAAAGAAGATGCCTCCAGCCTTCCCCATCATGTAAGGTTTCACCTTCATATTGCTCCGCCACAGAAAGCGAAAACCAAACGGCGAAATCCCCAGCCCAGGCACCAGCTGCTGATTGGGACTCAACGGACCACCCCAGAAATTCTCCTTCGCCGGCTCACTCAAAATCGCAACCGGAAGAATCTCGACCACATAATCGATCTGCGCCTTCAGGAACCGGCCCCAGCTATGCCGGTCATACTCCACGCCCATCGTCCATATATTCGCCCGCGGCGCCGCACCAAAAATCCTGTAGTTGCCATACGAGATCATCCCGGCCGTAGCAATCTCGCTCTCAACCGGCTGCTTCCCAGGACTCACCGCAACGGTCGTTCCTGCTGTGCCCCCGTTGTTGGCCAAAACGGCATCCCTCGCGCTCTGTACCTGCGCAGTCAGGACAGAAGCAAAACACAACACGACCGGAGCAGCCACACAACTCAATCCACGGGGCCAGCAACCCAGCCTTCGACCCACAACGGAAAAGCATCGCAAATATGGATGGATGGCCACGAGGCCTCCATACTCAATGCCCGTCAACACTAGCACAGGCAGTCATCCATTGTCTGACCATGGAAATCATCGGCTCTGAACGCCCTGTCTTCCGGCAAAAATCACATGTCAAGCCCCAAAACCTGGGAAAAACCGGATAACATACTCAAACCAAAGGTGTTATTTCTTCCGCGAAGTTGGCGGTCGAGTTTCACTCCATCCGGCATAATGGAATTAAGCAGTCAGAAACAGGGCTCCAGCTCCCGCTGGAGCCTTAATCTTTTGAAATGAAGACTTTGCCAGAGAAGGGGACCCGCCATACCAATGGAATCAATCACTTACACAAGCCATCAGGGCCCAGGTCCAAACCCAAACCAAATAGAATGAAGACTTTGCGCAAAAAGTAGGGGATAGGGGGGTACCCGGCATCGCATCACCGTTTGGAAACTAGCCCCCGGTTACTCTTGTAATCTGGCGCAAATCCTTCTAGCTTCGCCACTTCGACCCGCGTATTCTGCACCTAACAACACGGTGGCAGGATGATTGTACGGCGAACTGAGACTGAGACCGCTAGTGCAAGGGCCATTTGGACACGCGATTTACTTGACTCCGATCCGGAGCTTGAGTGCCAGGAACTGACAACCCTGGCATCTGTGATCTGTGGAACTCCCTTGGGTCTGGTAACGCTCCTCGATGAGCGAAGCCAGTGGGCACGTGCGTCCGAAGTACTTAAACTAGGCGATACCCCCCGCGAGGCAGCCTTCTGCGTCCACGCCATCCGCCAGTCGGGTCTGCTCGTTGTCAAGGACGCGATGATGGATGACCGGTTCGCCTCCAACCCCCTAATCCTTGCCGAACCCACTCTCAGGTTCTACGCCGGCGTAGCCCTTGAAACCTCCGACGGCCACCAGTTCGGCACCCTCTCCGTCATCGACACCATGCCCCGCATCCTGACCGCCGAGCAGGACATGACCCTGCGGGTCCTCGGCCACCAGGTCAGCGCACGGCTGGAACTCGCCATGCAACGCCAGACACTCGACCGGGCGCTCGTGGAAAGAGAAGCGACTCAGGCCAGCCTGCGCGCCAGCGAAGAACTCTTCCGCGCCTTCATGAACGCCAGCCCCTTCCTCAGCTACATCAAGGACGCGGCTGGTCGCCTGCTCTTCTACAACAAGAGCTTCGCCCAACGCTTCGGCATCAGCGAGTACGCGTGGCTGGGCCGCACGGACGAGCAACTCTGGTCCCGCAAGCTCACCAAATCCGTCCGCGCCCACGACCTCGAGGTCATGGCCAGCGGACGCATCGTCGAATCAGAAGAGCACATCCGCGACGCCGACGGAACCGTCAGCTCCCTGCGTTCATTCAAGTTCCCCTGTCACGACTCAGCTGGAAACCTGCTCCTCTCCGGAGTCGCCGTGGACATCTCCGAGGAGGTAGCACACAAGCTAGAGCTGGAGCGCTACCAGCGCGAGCTTGAAGAGGCCAACGACCAGCTCCGACGCCTCGCCGTGACTGACGAACTCACCGGTCTGCGCAACCGCCGCGCCTTCGAGGAGCGACTGGTCATGGAGTTCTCGATGGCCCGCCGCCGCAAGCGCGACCTGGCCGTACTCCTGATCGACGTCGACGACTTCAAAGCCATCAACGACCGCTTCGGTCACGCCGCGGGCGACGAGGTCCTACGCCGCCTTGGCATGATCTTGCGAACGACGGTTCGCCTGCCCGACCTGCCTGCACGCTACGGAGGTGAAGAGTTCGCCATCCTGCTGCCAGAGTGCGGCGAGGAGGGCGCGATGGGCCTCTCTCGACGTATCATGCAACGCGTCGCAACCGAAGACTGGGAGAACGACCCCCTGACCATCAGCATCGGCATGGCCGCCATGAACGAGTCGCTCGAAAACGGATTCCAGCTGGTTGATATGGCCGATGATGCTCTCTATGCTGCGAAACGCGCCGGAAAGAACCGCGCTATGGCCCATAGCGCGGAGTGACAGAGAAAGCTCGGAACAATAGATTTTAAGTGTGAAGAGGGACGGAAATATCTCCGTCCCTCTTTGTTTCTCTATGAATCGCTTAGGACTCGGTGCTATTGTCCGAGCCTTCCGCAGCGTTCTGCTCTTCGAGCTGCTTAGCCAGCTCTTCGCGCTTCTTGGCACGAGCTTCTGCTCTCTTCTTCGCCTTCTCGTTGAGCTCCTGCTCTGCGCCGAGCAATTCGATAAATGCCATCTCGGCTGCATCTCCCTTGCGCGCACCCGTGCGGACGATGCGAAGGTAGCCGCCGTTGCGATCCCCGTAACGCGGAGCAACTGTAGCAAAGAGACGATCAACGGCATTGGCTGTCAGCAAGTACGCTGCAGCTTGGCGGCGCGCATGAACGGTCCCACGCTTGCCAAGCGTGATCATCTTCTCGATCAGCGGGCGCGACGCCTTGCACTTGGTGATCGTAGTCTCGATGCGATCCGTCAGAATGACGGAGGTGACGAGGTTGCGCAGAACTGCGCGACGATGGCTAGTGTTGCGGCCCAGCTTGAAGCCGCCATTACGGTGACGCATGGGGGATCTCCTTCGACCCGGCTTTTACCGTCGGTCGGTATCTCTGAAATATGCGCAAGCAGTGTCGCGCATTTGCTGCTCGATCAGCTTATTTCTGTTAGCTGAACGCTATTCGTTCCGGCGGCAGGTTGTACTGCCGCCGGAACAAGAGGTTAGAAATTCTCTGTCTCGCTGGGCATCACGAGGTCATCATCGTCCTCGTCATCCTCATCGTCATCGAAGTGTCCGAAGCTGGCGGCGAGTGTCGCTGCTGGCAACACAGAGGTCGGGCCAGGCTGCGGATTACCGTGCTCGTCAATCTTCATGCCGAGCGAGAGGCCCATCTGAGCGAGAATCTCCTTGATCTCGTTCAGCGACTTGCGGCCGAAGTTCTTGGTCTTGAGCATCTCGGCTTCAGTCTTCTGAATCAGCTCCCCGATCGTGGCAATGTTGGCGTTCTTCAGGCAGTTGTAGCTGCGCACCGAAAGCTCAAGCTCCTCGACCGAGCGGTTCAGGTTCTCATTGTGTATGACCGCGCCATCATGGCTCTCATGACCCGCCTCAATCTCCTCTTCAAAGTTGATGAAGATCGTCATGTGATCCTTGAGAAGCTTGGCGGAAAGACCGAGTGCATCAGCTGGAAGCACTGTTCCGTTGGTCCAGATCTCGATGGTGAGCTTGTCGTAGTCGGTGATCTGGCCAAGACGTGCAGCTTCGACAAGGTAGTTGACCTTGCGCACAGGCGAGTGGACTGAATCGACGGGGATGAAGCCCAGGCCGAGGTCTGCGTCGAAGTTCTTATCTGCGGAGACATATCCGCGCCCGCGCTTCAGGCGCATCTCCATGTCAATTTTGCCACCATCGGAGACGGTGCAGATGTAGATGTTCTTATCGAGAATCTCGACGTCTCCGTCAGCTTCGATCATGCCGGAGGTGACAACGCCGGCCTGGTCCGAGCGGAGATAGAGAGCCTTCGGGCCTTCCCCGTTGAGCTTGAAGGGAATCTGCTTCAGGTTCAGGATGATGTCAGTCGCATCTTCAACAACACCGGTAATGGACTGGAATTCGTGCAGCACGCCTTCGATGCGTACAGCAGTGACGGCCGCGCCTTCAATTGAAGACAGCAGCGTGCGACGGAGCGCATTGCCAATCGTGGTGCCGAAACCGCGCTCAAATGGCTGCGCGGAGAACTTGCCGTACTTATCGGTGAGTGTTTCGTTGTCGACTGCGAGACGCTTGGGCTTCTGGAATCCTCTCCAAAGCATGTATTTCTCCTTTATCCGTCCTGACCGCGAAGCATTCTGCGGACGGCGGGTGGTTCGGTTGCGTTATTCGGTTGTAGGCCAAACCAGCCTCCAACCTCTGGCGGTTAGCAATGCGCTAAAGGCCCGAGGCTGAAAGCTGTTTCTTACTTGCTGTAAAGTTCGACGATCAACTGCTCATTGATCGGCAGGTTGACGTCCTCACGCTTCGGCAGGGCGAGCACCTTGCCGGAGAAGTTATCGCGGTTGATGTCCAACCAGGCGACAGAGTTCTGACCGCTGGCGAAGTTCTTCGCCTCTTCGAGGATAGGAATCGACTTCGAACCCTCGCGGATGGCGACCTCATCGCCCACCTTGCACTGGAACGACGGGATGTTGACCTTGCGGCCGTTGACCTGCACGTGTCCGTGACGGACAAGCTGCCGCGCCTGGCGGCGGCTGATGGCAAAGCCCAGCCGGTAGGCCACGTTATCGAGGCGGGTCTCAAGCTGCTGGAGCAGAAGCTCGCCGGTGACGCCGGTCTTGTTCGAAGCCTTCTGGTAGTAGGCGCGGAACTGGGTCTCCAACGTGAAGTAGATGCGCTTGGCCTTCTGCTTCTCGCGGAGTTGGAGGCCGTAACCTACGACTTTTTTAGCCTTACGCGACTGACCGTGCTGGCCTGGGGGGAAGTTGCGTTTCTCAACTGGGCATTTCTCAGAGAAGCACTTTGCCCCCTTGAGGAAAAGCTTGGTACCGTCGCGACGGCAAAGGCGGCAGACGGCTCCTGTATAACGTGCCATGTTTCTTTCTCCTGACTTCGGGTGACGATCGGTTTACGCGCCGGCAGGCGTTTCAATCCCGATCCTGATTCGTTTTGATCTGCCAGCTCCATAACAGAGCTGGCAGTCAGTATTACACGCGGCGACGCTTCGGAGGACGGCAGCCGTTGTGCGGCATCGGCGTAACGTCGCGGATGCTGCGCACCTCGATGCCGGCCGTGGCGAGCGCGCGGATGGCAGACTCGCGTCCCGAGCCGGGGCCACTGACGCGGACATCGACCGAGCGGACACCGTGATCGCGGGCCAAAGTGGCCGCGCCCACCGCAGCCTGCTGAGCCGCAAACGGCGTGCCCTTACGTGAGCCACGGAAGCCGAGCGAGCCCGAGCTCTTCCACGACAGCGTGTTGCCAGCCTGGTCGGTGATGGTGACGATAGTGTTGTTGAACGACGCCTGAATGAACACGAGCCCAAATGGAACGTTCTTGCGCTCGCGCTTCTTGAACTTCTTGTTCTTGCCGGGCTTTGCAGCGGCTTTATTCTGAGTCTTTGCCATTTATTTCGTCGCTTTCTTCTTACCGGCAACAGTGCCCTTGCGCGGGCCTTTGCGGGTGCGAGCGTTGGTGTGGGTGCGCTGGCCACGGACTGGAAGCGAGCGGCGATGGCGAAGGCCGCGATAGGACTGAATTTCGATCAGACGCTTGATGTTGAGTCCGACCTCTTTACGCAGATCACCCTCAATCTGACCCTCAGTCTCGATGACGTGGCGGATGCGGTTCAACTGATCCTCATCAAGCGTAGAGATCTTAGCGTAGGGATCAACATCGGCCTGCGCCAGAATCTTCGCAGCGCGCGAGTCACCGATCCCGTAGATATAAGTGAGCCCGATACGAACCTGCTTGTTGGCAGGAATATCGACTCCAGCAATACGTGCCATGGGATTCCTTTTCAGTAGGGCCCTGCGGCATGGCCACAGAAGGCTCGTTATGGGTTTGCGGTTATCCCGCCGGGTTCATCGCAAGCCTGACATCGGCTAACTAGCCCGAAGGGGCCGGTTACTGCTTACCGCAGATTTATCTGCGGCATCAGGCCGAACTAGCCCTGACGCTGCTTATGCTTGGCATTCTCGCAAATCACACGCACCACACCACGGCGGTGAATGATCTTGCACTTGTCACAAATCTTCTTTACTGACGCACGGACCTTCATACAACTCCTTCAAGAACAGCTTTCAACCTTTAGCTCGTGGCTTCCAGTTAAACAGGTACTCAGACAGCGCCACATCCACCTTTTAAGCCAGAAACGTCGCTACTTGTAGCGGTAGACGATGCGGCCACGGTTGAGGTCGTACGGACTCAACTCAATCGCGACACGGTCACCGGGAAGAATGCGAATAAAGTTCTTGCGCATCCGTCCAGAGACGTGCGCAAGTGCTTGATGCTTGTTCTCAAGCTCAACCTTGAACATCGCGTTTGGCAGGGTCTCGACAACGACTGCCATCACCTCAATTGCATCTTCCTTCGACAAACGATCTCCCTCAAGTAGGCAAATGACTTAAGTTATTGGATTTCTGCAACCTGCCCATGACAAAACTGGCAATCCCCGCCAGCCCATTAACAAGGCATTCTGCACGCAGCATCTTTGATCATACACCAAAACCGGTCGAAACTTCTAGCGTGTCAAAACCTGAGGTCCATCTTTTGTGATGGCCACGGTGTGCTCGAAGTGGGCGCTATAGCTTCCGTCATTGGTTACAGCGGTCCATCCATCCTTGAGTACGTGAACTCCAGCCCCACCAGCATTGATCATCGGCTCAATCGCCAGCACCATGCCTGCCTTTAACCGGGGGCCCTTGCCTGCCTCGCCGAAGTTGGGAACCTGAGGGTCCTCGTGCATACTGCGCCCGATTCCGTGCCCGACGAACTCGCGTACAACCCCAAACCCTTCTGCCTCACAGATTCTCTGCACAGTTGCAGAGATGTCACTGAGTCGACCGCCGACCTGGCACTGCTTTATGGCCTCTTCGAGGGAATGCAAGGTTACATTCAACAACTTTCGTGCATGGTCGCTAACCTTGCCAATCGGGTATGTAACAGCAGCATCGGCATAGTATCCGTCGATGATCACTCCGCAATCAATTGAAAGGACGTCGCCCTCTTTAAGGACGCGCTTAGCATTGGGCATTCCATGAACGACCTCTTCATTTACTGACGTGCAGAGTGCCGACGGATAGCCGTGGTATCCCTTGAAAGCAGCTTTTGCGTCAAGCTCAGCAATTTTTTTGACGGCGATCTCTTCGAGATCCATCGTCGAGACACCCGCGACGACATGCGGCGCAATCGCGTCATGCACCTGCCGAAGAGCCCTGCCGGAGACGCGCATCTTTGCTATCTCTTCAGGCGTCTTGATCATGATGGCCATGAGCGTTCTAAACCTGGGCCTTTCCGCGCAGATGGCGAAGCATTTCAACAATGGCGGAACTGACCTGTTCGACCGGTTGGCTGCCGTCAACCTGACGGAAGAGATGCCCCTTGTCATTAAAGTAGGCGATTACAGGTGCCGTCTTCGCTCGGTACTCGTCCATGCGCTTGTGAAATGCCTGCTCGGTGTCGTCCGTGCGCTGTTCAAGGGGTGAGCCATCGACATCACAGACATTTTCTCGCTTCGGAGGGTTCGAGTAGATATTGTAGATATGCCCCGAAGGGCAAATGCGCCTTCCAGTGATGCGCTTCAACAGTTCAGTTTCATCTACAACGATGTTAATAGCCACAAACGGAAGCGAAAGAGATACTTTGTCTCCGCCTTCATCTGAGCAACGCAAGCGTTCGATGTAGCTTGCCTGCGCCGTCGTTCGCGGATAGCCATCAAGGATAAATCCGCCCTCGGTGTCCTGCGCATTAAGACGCTGCGCCACCATGCCGTTCACGATCTCATCCTCAACCAAATGTCCGTGGTCCATCCGTGCCTTGGCCTCACGACCAAGCTCCGTCTTGCGAGCGATGTTATCGCGCAGGATATCGCCAGTGGATATCTGCGGAATGCCGAACTTGGCCATCAGTAGCTTTGCCTGGGTTCCCTTACCAACACCAGGTGCACCAAGAAGAATGATCGGCCCGGGTAAAAACCCTGTCTCCGTCCGGGCCGGTTGCGTCATCGTCTCAGGTTGGCTCAAGTCTCGCTTCCCTACCAGCTCTTGCGCCCGCGAATACGTCCGCTCTTCGGGGAAAAACCCTCATAGTGACGCATCACAAGCTGTGCTTCTATCTGCTGAATCGTGTCCATCGCCACCCCCACAACGATCAGCAGCGACGTACCGCCAAAGTAGAACGTAACGCCAAGACCGTTCGTGACCCAAGTGGGCAGGCTGTCAAACGCTCGCCCAATCAGCCAAAGGTGATTGAAGTGGATACCACTGATAAGCATCTGCGGTATCAGCGAGATGATGATCAGGTAGATGCCGCCAACCAAAGTCAAGCGCGTCAGCACATCATTGATGAAGTCCGCGGTACGCTTGCCCGGACGGATGCCGGGAATGAAGCCGCCGTACTTGCGCATGTTGTCTGCAATGTCATCCGGACGAAAAACAATCGAGATATAGAAGTACGCAAAGAAGATGATCGAAACGCAGTAGAGCAACTCATACCACGGCTCGCCAGGAGCAAGTGCGCGGAATAGCGGCCCGAAGATCGGCGAGTCGTGCATTGAATAGCCGAAGACAGTCGCGTTGGCAAAAAGCAGAGGGGCCGAAAGAATCGACGCCGCGAAGATGACCGGCATCACACCGCCAGAGTTAACTTTGAGTGGAAGATGCGTAGACTGCCCGCCCATCATCTTACGACCAACAATGCGCTTGGCATACTGCACCGGGATCCGACGCTCAGACTTTTCAACGTACACGATGAATGCCACAACGGCTATCATCATCACGACCAGCATTACCAAGGCGATGGGCGTAAATGCTCCCCATGCATCGTCACGAAACTTGGTATAGAGGTCGGCAATGCCAGAAGGCAGTCCAACCACAATGCCGGCAAAGATCAACAGCGACATTCCATTGCCAATACCGCGGTCAGTAATCTGCTCACCCAGCCACATGATAAAGGCCGTGCCAGCCGTCAGCGTCAGCACGCAAAGCGCTATAAACGAGTACTTGGGAATCGTCACCATCGAAGAACCAGTCGATGTGCCGGTCAGTGTTAGTGCAATTGCCAGCGACTGCACGATACCCAGAAGGATCGTGACATAGCGAGTCCATTGCGTAATCTTGCGGCGGCCGAGCTCCCCTTCTTTCTGAAGCTTCGCCAACGGCTCGTAGATTACCGTTAGCAACTGAAAGATAATCTGGGCCGTGATATACGGCATGATGCCCAGCGCAAAAATCGTCAGCTTGCGCAGATTGCCGCCAGAGAACAGATCAACCAAGCCAAGCGCAGACCCGGCGTTCTGATTGAAGAACTGTGCCAACATGTCACTATTGATGCCGGGTGTTGGGATGTGGCCGCCGAGACGGTACACAGCCATCATGCCAAGCATGAACAACACACGCTTGCGCAGGTCAGGGATGCGGAAGATGTTTGCGAACTTCTCGAACATCGGTCTGGAATTCCTTCGGCGGGCCGCTTGTCTTTGAAGCCCACCCCGGAGGCATAACCCCCGTCTTCAAACAGAGTTTCGGGCATGGACGAACTATGCCCTTCAGACAAGTTTAGCTGATCAAGACAGCCTTGCCGCCAGCCTTCTCAATCGCCTCCTGGGCGGTCTTTGAAAACTTGTGCGCATGGACCGTAACGGCAGTCTTGATTTCTCCGTTATTCAGCACCTTGACCAGTCCATTCTTCTTGCGCAGCAGCCCCAGAGCAACGATCTTATCGAGGGTAAACTCCGTGACCTTCTGCTCAGCCGCGATCTCCGCCAGCCGGTCAAGACCCAGCACCTGGTATTCCACCCGGAAAATGTTCGTGAAGCCGCGTTTTGGCAGACGACGATGAAGCGGCATCTGGCCGCCTTCAAAACCACGCATCAACGACGAACCCGAACGGGAGCCTTGCCCCTTGTGACCACGGGTAGAAGTTTTACCCATGCCCGAGCCCATACCACGTCCGACGCGTTTTTTATTCTCGTTCGCCTTCTTCGGCGCGCGCAGATTGGAGAGATTGCGAATTGCCATATTTTCCTCGCTCTAGCGCCACCTAACCTCAAAGTCAGGCGACTCGCATGTAAATTGCCCCTTTGCGGGCGATTGAACTACTCGACGACGCGGACCAGATGGGGCACTTTGGCCACCATTCCACGGATCGAGGGTGTATCTTCACGCTCGACGATCTGGTTCAGCCGAGTAAAGCCAAGGCCCTTGATAACAGACTTGTGCTTAACCGGTGTAGCGATCTTCGAACGGTAGTACTGCAATTTAATCGTTGCGTTCTTGGTAGCCATCGAACTAAAGCTCCTCTGTTGCTTTACCGCGCAATGCGGCGACTTCTTCCTTGTTGCGAAGCTGGGTGAGAGCATCGAACGTGGCCTTAATAACGTTGTGTGGATTGGCCGAGCCAAGATTCTTAGTCAGCACATTTTGCACACCGGCTGCGGTCATCACGGCACGCACTGTCTTACCAGCAATCACGCCGGTTCCTTCCGGAGCAGGCTTCAACATCACCTGGCCTGCGCCAAAGTGGCCGAGCACCTGGTGCGGAATCGTACTCTGAGACAGGTTGACTCTATGCAGATTCTTCTTGGCGGACTCGATCCCTTTGCGAATAGCCTGCGGAACCTCTTTCGCCTTGCCGGAGCCATAACCCACAACACCCTCGCCCGGATCGCCGATAACGACCAGCGCCGCAAACGACATGTTTTTGCCGCCCTTGACGACCTTCGTCACGCGATTGATGGAGACGACCTCGTCCTTCAAGTTGAGCCGGTTCGCATCGATCTTCTTCTTGATTGCCATATATATCTAATCCAGCTTTCTGGCAGCCTATTTTGAGGCGCCGTAAAGAAACTTAGAATTCCAGTCCGGCTTCGCGAGCCGCATCAGCAAGCGCCTTGACGCGACCGTGATACAGATAGCCGCCACGGTCAAACACAACCTTCTTGACGCCCTTCTCTTTGGCACGCTCAGCAATCAGTTTACCCACTTCACGGGCAGCAGCGACATTGCCACCATAGCCCTTCGTCTCGCCCTTCTTGCCCTGCGTCGAAGCCGAAGCAATGGTTAAGCCGTTCTGATCGTCGATGAGCTGAGTGTAAATATGGTTGAGCGAACGGTAGACATTCAGGCGCGGACGCTCTGCGGTGCCGGACATTTTCTCGCGGATGCGAGTATGTACGCGCTTCCGGATGACGTTGCGTGGACGGGGTGTAATCATGATTCGCGTTCCTTCCTAGTGGCGTCGCCAGAATGCCGACGACGTTCGGTCTATTGTATTGCGGGGCATCAGCAGAACTTAGCGGATGTTCCACCAGAGTTTATTTGGCCCCAGTCTTGCCGACCTTCTTCTTGAGCTTCTCGCCGGTATAACGGACGCCTTTGTTCTTGTATGGATCAGGCTTACGCAGAGCACGCATATCCGCAGCAACCTGCCCTACCTTCTGCCGGTCGATACCAGTGACGGTCAGGTGAGTCTGCTTCGGATCAATCGCAACTTCAACACCAGTGGGCAACGGAAACTCAATAGGATGCGAGTAGCCAAGCGTGAAGACGACTAACCCTTTACCCTTCATCTCGGCACGGTAGCCGATACCGACAATGTCGAGCTCCTTCGTCCAGCCTTTCGTGACACCGGTGACCGCGTTGAAGACAAGCGCGCGAGCGAGACCGTGGAAGGCTGCCTGGCTGTCATTCTGCCGCTCCGTAACAATCGCGCCGTCCTTCTGAACCAACGCGATCCCTCCAGGAAGCAAAGCGGTGACTTTGCCCTTAGGGCCTTCGACCAGAACTGTGTTGCCGTTGACGGTGTACTTCACACCGGAAGGCAGAGCAATCGGCTTTTTGCCAATACGTGACATATCTCAAATCCTTTAGCGGCTTGCGAGTCCCGAAAGATCAAAAGATCGTCCGTTCCACTGCAGCCAAGCGAGGGTAAACCCCGCGTAAACTACCAAACTTCGCAGAGGACCTCGCCACCCACGCCTTCACGGCGAGCCTGACGACCAGTCATCACGCCCTTTGGCGTCGTCATGATCGAAATGCCAAGACCGCCCTGAACGCGGCGAATCTCGTCGCGACCCAGGTACACGCGGCAGCCGGGACGCGAAACGCGCTGAAGATCGCGGATAGCGGCTTCATTGTTCGTGCCGTACTTCAGATAAACACGCAGCACTTTCTGGCCATTCTCTTCGGTCGGCTTGTAATTGGCAATGTAACCCTCTTCTTTGAGAATGCGGGCGATCTCGCTTTTGAGCTTCGACGCCGGAACATCGAGCTTTTGGTGGCGCGCACGAATGGAGTTGCGGATGCGCGTCAAAAAGTCTGCTACTGGATCGGTAAGATTCATTTACTCTCCTTCATTTCCCGTTCGCTCGACGAGCCTCGCCCGATGAGAACCAGCGGAAATGTCTATTTCTGGTTGTATCTCCAGACGTCTGCACCAAAAGCTCGCGCCCTGATGAGGTCTCTGGAAATATGCACACCAGCAAAGCCGGGTGCGGAGGACTTCTTTATTCTACCAGCTTGACTTCACAACACCTGGGATCTCGCCCTTGAGCACCAACTGTCGGAAGCAGAGACGGCACACACCGAACTTCCGAAGGAAGGCGCGTGGCCGGCCGCAGAGCTGGCAGCGGTTATGCTGACGGGACTTGAACTTCGGCTTTCTTGCATCTTTGACACGTTTTGCTGTCGTTGCCATATGTACTCTCAATCCTTACTGCAAACTTATAAACCTTGTTCGAACTAAGCTCCGGCGCGGAACGGCATCCCGAAGCCCTTGAGCAGGGCACGGGCTCCGTTATCGTCCGCCGCAGTTGTGACGATCGTGACGTTCATGCCCTTCAGCTTATCCACCTTCGCATAGTCGATCTCGGCAAAGATGAGTTGATCGCGCAGGCCAAGCGTATAGTTGCCGCGGCCATCGAAGCTCTTCGACGAGACACCGCGAAAGTCACGAACGCGCGGAAGCGCAATCGAGATCAGGCGGTCGAGGAACTCGTACATGTTGTCGCCGCGTAGCGTCACCATCGCGCCGATGGGCATTCCCTCACGCACCTTGAAGGCCGCGATGGACTTCTTCGCGCGCGTCGTCACCGGCTTCTGTCCGGTGATCGCGGCAAGATCAGCCACCAGCGGATCCATGATCTTGACATTCTGAGTCGCCTCGCCCAAGCCCATGTTGACGACAATCTTTTCCAAGCGCGGAATCGCCATCGGGTTGGTGATGTTGAGCTCCTTGCTCAACGCCGGTCTGATCTCTTTTTCGTATTTCTCTTTAAGCCGCGTTGCCATGTGTATCTTCTCTTTCTCCACGGTCTCCGGATTGGGTCAAACCCGTGTACCGATGCGTGGGGTGAACCTTTGAATCAACAAAACAAACTGTGCTTACTTCTTCTTGTCGGGAATCACGTTCCCGCTCACCTTCGAATAACGAACATTGCGGTCGCCCTCAAGGCGCCGTCCGATGCGTGTCTTGTTCCCCTCGCCGTCAATCAGCATCACGTTCGAGATGTGAATCGGCGACTCCTGGTCGGCGATGCCGCCCTGGATGTTCCGCTGCGGGTTGGGACGCAGGTGCTTCTTGACCACCATCACGTGCTCGACCAGAATCCGGTCGCTACCCGCGATGACACGCAGAACGCGGCCCTGCTTGCCCTTGTCCTTACCGGAGATCACTTCAACCCGGTCATTACGCTTAATCTTGATCTTGCCCCTCACAGCGGGCTTTTGTTTCGTTGGCATTACTCTCTCCTGCCTCGGCAATCTGTCGGAGCCGGAATCCGGTTGAATTCTTTAACTAAATGACCTCAGGCGCCAGCGAGACTATCTTCAAAAACTTCTTCTCGCGAAGCTCACGGGCAACAGGTCCGAAGACGCGCGTTCCAACCGGCTCGTTGGTGTCGTTGATGACTACAGCCGCATTCTGGTCGAAGCGGATGTAAGTCCCATCCTTGCGCCTGCACTCCTTGCGCGTGCGGACGATCACGGCCTTGACGACCTTGCCCTTCTTCACCGTTCCATCGGGCGCAGCTTCTTTGACGGCAGCTGTGACCACATCGCCCAGGCTGGCCTTTTTACCGAGACCACCGCCCAGAGGCAGAATCACCTGCAGCTTGCGAGCGCCGGAGTTGTCGGCAACGTCAAGGATTGTTCTCATTTGTACTGACATTGTTCGGCTCCTGAACTTCTAAAACGAATCCTGATTACTTGACTTCGGCAGCTTCCACTGTCTTGTCATCAGCAAGCGCCAGCGACGAGCGGCGCACAATCTCTTCAAGCGACCACCGCTTCAGCTTCGACAATGGACGCGCCTCGCGGATACGAACCACATCGCCCACACGGGCTGAGTTCTGCTCGTCGTGCGCATAGAACTTCTTGTTCGACTTGATTACACGCTTGTACTTGGGATGCGCCTTGCGCATCTCGATCTCGACAACAATGGTCTTCTGCATCTTTGTCGAGACAACCAGGCCGACCTTCTCGTTGCGGCGCGAGGCCGGTGCTTCAGTTGTCGCGGCTGCTTTGCTCTTGGTGTCTGCCATAATTAGTCCCTCTTCGCTTTCTTGCGGGCGGTGCGAGTGCTCTTCGCGGGTGCTGCGTTCACGCGGGCAGGGTTGGCTTCCTTCTTGGCGGCCAACTCGCGCTGGCGCTGTGCCGTCTTGATACGCGCGATGTCGAGCTTCAGCGTACCCATCTTCTTGAGGCCCTCGGTATTGCCGAGCGTCTTCTGGAAACGGATGCGGAAGAGTTGTTCGGCGGCCTTGGTGTGCTCGGCCTGAAGCTCGTGATCACTGAGGTTGCGAATCTTTTCAAAGTCCATTGTCTTATCCTTCAAATCTTCCAGTTACTTGGCAGCCACGGTCGCCTTGACATCGTGGCGCTGGACGAATCCGGTTTTGAGCGGCAGTTTGTGCGCCGCCAGCCGCATCGCCTCTTTAGCCATCTCGGGTGTAACACCCTCCATCTCGAACAGAATACGGCCTGGCCGCACCACGCAGACCCAGTGGTCCGGAGCACCTTTGCCCTTACCCATACGGGTTTCGGCCGGCTTCTTCGTGATCGGCTTGTCCGGGAACAGCCTCAGCCACACCTTGCCGCCGCGCTTGATAAAGCGGGTCATCGCGATGCGACTCGCCTCAATCTGGCGGTCCGTAATATAGCCGCACTCCATCACCTTCAGGCCATAATCTCCGAACGACAGTTCAGAGCCGCGCCACGCCTTGCCCGTCATGCGGCCGCGCTGCTGCTTGCGATACTTGACCTTCTTTGGCATCAACATAATGAAACCCCTAGCTTAGCTGCCAGCTTCTGGACTCACGCCAGAACCAGCCGAATCAAAACCTATTCAACATCTGCCAGACAAACTGGCCACTTCATTGACTACGAAGCGAACGCGCCAGCCGTCAGGCTCTGGTCACGACGCCTCTTCTGCTCGTAGATATCGCCGCGATAGATCCAGGTCTTCACGCCAATGATTCCGTAGGTCGTCTTGGCCTCGGCGAAGCCGTAGTCGATATCCGCACGCAACGTGTGCAGCGGCAGGCGCCCCTGAAGATACCACTCCGAGCGCGCAATCTCATTGCCGTTCAGTCGGCCCGACACGCGAACCTTGATGCCCTTGCAGCCGAAACGCAGCGCGGAATCAACGCTTTTGCGCATCGCGCGGCGAAAGCTGACGCGCTTCTCCAGTTGCAGTGCAATGTTCTCAGCCACAAGCTGGGCATCGAGCTCAGGCTTGTTCACCTCAAGGATGTCGATAAACACCTCTCGGTTCGAGCGCTTCTGAATATCAGCCTTGAGCTTGTCTATCTCCGCACCCTTGCGTCCAATGATGATGCCGGGACGCGCCGTGCGGATGATCAAGCGCAGCTTGTTGCCTGGGCGCTCAACCTCAACCGAGCTGACACCAGCGGCCTTCAGCTTGTCGCGCAGCTCAGCCTTCAGCTTGACGTCCTCGACCAGCAGTTTGTCGTAGCCGCGCTCGACAAACCAACGCGACTTCCACGGCTTGTTCACGCCGAGGCGAAACCCATACGGATGGACCTTCTGTCCCATAGCTTCCCTTTACTTTTGTGCCCTTTCCGGTTGAGCCGGCGGGCGGTAATGCAAAACCCTTTAAGTTTACAAGAGCCCGTTACTCTTCGGTCTTCTTGCTCGCTGCCTTCTTCGCCGGGGCCTTTTTGGCCGCGGGTTTCTTTGCCACTGCAGTCTTCACTGCCTTCTTGGCGGCCTTCTTCGCGGGCTTCTTCGCCGGAGTTACCTCGGGCTCGTTCACCGTCGTCACCACAGTCAAAGGCTTCTTCTCCGCCACTGTGACGATGATGTGCGCCAACCTGCGCTGGTAGCGAAACGCGCGGCCCATTGGGGCAGGGCGAATGCGCTTCATGCGCGGGCCTTCGTTGGCAACCGCCTGCTTGACGTAGAGGTTGTCCACATCCACGTCGAGATCGTGCTCATCACTCGCAAACTTTGCGTTCTGAATCGCCGAACGCAGCACCTTCTCGACCACCGGAGCGATGCGCTTGCTGCTGAAGTGCACCGTGTTGAGAGCCTGCTCGACGCGGAGTCCCTTAATCAGGTCAAGGACGAGCTTCGCCTTCTGCGGGCTGGTGCGCTGGAACCGCGCCTCTGCGCGAAACTCCCGTACTTTTTCTGCCGTTGCGTTCGCCATAACTTCTTCTTCCTGTCGAAATCAAATCTTGCCGTAAATCGCTCGTCTTACTTCGGCTTCGTCGTGGTCTCAGCAGCCTTCGCCGAGTGGCCCTTGAAGGTGCGGGTCGCAGCAAACTCACCCAGCTTGTGGCCCACCATGTTCTCCGTCACATAGACCGGAATGAACTTGCGCCCGTTATGCACAGCCAGCGTGTGGCCGACGAAGTCCGGATGAATCGTGGACCGACGCGACCACGTGCGAACGACCTTCTTATCGTTGGTCTGGTTCATCACCGTGACCTTGGTCATCAGGTGGGTGTCGATGAAGGGTCCCTTTTTGGTTGAACGTGCCATCTGCTTAAGCTCCGTGTTTCACTGTTGCGAAACGAAATCTAAAAATCCCAAACTACTTGCTGCGGCGGTTGACGATGAACACATCGGTCCGCTTGTTGTTACGCGTCTTGTATCCGCGCGTGGGCTGACCCCATGGAGTGACTGGATGACGGCCGCCCGAGGTCTTACCCTCACCACCACCATGCGGGTGGTCAACCGGGTTCATCGAAACACCGCGATTCGCTGGGCGAATGCCCTTCCAGCGATTGCGTCCTGCCTTGCCGATCGAAACATTCTCGTGATCCGTGTTGCCAACCTGGCCGACCGTCGCCATGCACTCGACCAGCACCCTGCGAGTCTCGCCCGAAGGCAGCTTGAGCAGAGCGTAGTCGCCTTCCTTGGCGACAAGCTGCGCCGAAGAGCCAGCCGAACGAGCCATCTGCGCACCCTTGCCCGGACGAAGCTCAATGTTGTGCACCGTCGTACCGGCGGGAATGTTCTTGAGCGGCAGAGCATTGCCAACCAGAATGTCGGCGTCCGGTCCGCTCATGATCGACTGGCCGACCTTCAGGCCAACCGGCTGAATGATGTAGCGCTTCTCCCCGTCCGCATAGCTGACCAGAGCAATCCGCGAGCTGCGGTTCGGATCGTACTCGATCGTCTTGACTGTCGCCGGAATCCCGAACTTGTCACGCTTGAAGTCCACAATGCGAAGCTTCTGCTTGTGGCCGCCGCCGTGGTGACGCATGCTGAGCGCGCCCGTGTTCTTGCGGCCGCCCGTACGCTGCTTGACTGCAAGCAGAGGCTTGTGCGGCTTGTCCGTCGTCAGGTCGTCGCTGACCAACTTCGTAGTGAAGCGGAGCGACGGTGTTGTGGGTCGAAATGATTTGATCGGCATCGTTTTATTCCCTTGCCTTGTTCTCTTGCCAGCGCAGCTGATTACTCAGAAGCGCCTCGTTGCCATAAATCCTGCTACAGGCTGTTGATGTACTCGGGCATCTTTTCGCCATCCTTCAGGCGAACATATGCCTTCTTCCAGTCAGGGCGATAACCGGCATACCTTCCCCGGCGGCGCTCCTTGCCCTCGACGTTTGCAGTGCGAACGGCGCTGACCTTGACCTTGAAGAGCGACTCGACTGCCTGCTTGACTTCAGTCTTGGTAGCCTTCGTGTCAACCTCGAAGACCAGCGTGTTCTGGGCCTCTTTGAAGCCCATGCCCTTCTCGGTAATGAGGGGGCGGCGAATGACGGTATAGAGGGTTGGCATTACGCAACCTCCTTCTTCGAAGCAGTCTTGCGCTTCGAGACAAATTTCCTGAGCGTCTCCTGCAGAGCTTCAATCGCGTCCTTCGAGAAGACAGCGTGCTCGTAGCGGAGCAGATCGTACGGATGCACCTCGGAGCTGAGCACAAGCTCAACGCCATCCAGATTGCGCGAGCCGAGATAGAGCTTCTCGTCCAGCTTGCGGCTTGTCTCTACCAGCAGGGTGGTCTTGCCAGCTTCAAGCTTATTGAGCGCCGTGCGATAAAGCTTCGTCTTCGCCTCAGCGACATCGAACGAATCGACGACCGTCAGTTTGCCATCATTAATCTTCGCGTTCAGCGCCGAGCGCAGCGCTCCCATCAGCTTCTTCTGCGGGAATGCATACTCATAGCTGCGCGGTTGAGGTCCGTGGACCGTGCCGCCACCACGCCAGAGCGGAGTGCGGATCGAACCAACGCGTGCGCGGCCCGTTCCCTTCTGCTTCCACAGCTTCTTGCCCGCGCCGGAGACCAGCTTACGGTTTTTCGTCGCTGCCGTTCCCTGGCGGAGTGCGGCGCGATAGTGCTTCACCGACTCCCAGAGCAGCGCGTCGTTTACCTCGCCGTTGAAGACCTCGCCCGCGAGCTCGAGCTCGCCGACTTTGGCCCCTCCGAGATTGACTACGTTGACGTTTGCCATCTTTCCTTCGTTCGCTTTCCGTGCAGCCATCGATGTGGCTGCCCTAACTTTGTTTCTCTGCTTTACCGGTTCGTTCCCCGCGCAGAGCTTGCTGCTTTACTGCTTACTGCCTGTTCAGCTTTTGCGCCGAAGGCGCGTTTCGCTGGACACGCAGTCCTACTTCTTCTTCGGAGCTGCCTTCTTCGAAGCCTTCAGCGGATCAAGCGTGGTGGCTCCGGCGAATCCGCGGCGCTCACGCGGCGGCGCCTTCGCCTTCGAGATCAGCACATAGCCGTCACGCGGCCCGGGAACTGCGCCTTCGACCAGCAGGAGATTGTCCTCCAGATCGATACCGCGAATCCGGAGATTGCGGACCGTCACCTGATCGTGGCCCATGTGGCCAGGCATACGCTGGCCGGGAAACACGCGCGACGGAAACGACGATGCACCGATCGAGCCCTGCACCTGGAACATATGGCCGTGGGCCTTCGGACCGCCGCCGAACGCGTGACGGCGAACAACGCCAGCAAAGCCACGTCCCTTCGAGGTACCGATCACGTCGACAAACTTCTCATCGGTGAAGATATCGACCAGCACGCGGTCGCCCGCCTTCACGCCAACAGTCTCCGCTCCTTCAGCCGACTTCGTCGCTTCCAACTCGACTTCCTTGAGCACGCGAACCGGAGGAACATTCGACTTGGCAAAGTGGCCCGTCATTGCCTTGTTCACCTTCGACGCCTTCACGAAATCCACATAACCGATCTGTGCTGCGTCGTAGCCGTCCTTGGCCGCCGTCTTGAGTTGCGTAATCACGCAGGGGCCAGCCTTCAACACTGTGACCGGGTGCACATCGCCGCGCTCATCGAAAAGCTGCGTCATGCCGATCTTTTTTCCGAGAATTCCCGTAACTGACATCTTCGTTTCCCTTCCTCATCATGCCGGCTCATCGCTCAGCACTGCCAGGTTGATCTTGCAAAATCGAAAGCGCTTACTAAGAAGCTTTTCTTTATTTCTGAACCGTCTTAATCTCTACGTCGACGCCAGCGGGAAGATCGAGCTTCATCAGCGCATCAACCGTCTGCTGTGTCGGCTCCAAAATATCGATCAGCCGCTTGTGCGTGCGAATCTCAAAGGCCTCGCGCGACTTCTTGTCCACGTGGGGGGAGCGTAGAACGCAGTACTTATTCTTCATGGTCGGCAGCGGAATGGGCCCCGCAACCTGGGCGCCCGTGCGCTTGGCCGTCTCAACAATCTCTCCCGTGGAGGTGTCGAGCACGCGGTAGTCATACGCCTTCAACCGAATCCTGATTCTCTGTCCAGCCATCTTCTTCTCTCTTCCTCAAAGAACTGTTGGAGTGACTGCCGGTCATTTCCTGCTCACATCTCAATGGGCCGGCAGCCCTCGTGAATCGTGACTTACTTAATAATCTCGGAGATCGTCCCGGCGCCGACGGTCCTGCCGCCCTCGCGGATCGCGAACCGAAGACCCTTCTCCATGGCCACCGGCGTCACCAGCTCAACCGTCAGCTGGATGTTGTCGCCAGGCATCACCATCTCCGTGCCCTCCGGAAGCTTCGCCGAGCCCGTCACGTCCGTCGTCCGGAAGTAGAACTGCGGACGATAGCCGTTGAAGAACGGCGTATGACGTCCGCCCTCTTCCTTCGACAGCACATAGATCTCGCCCTTGAACTGCGTGTGCGGCGTAATCGAGCCGGGCTTCGCCAACACCATCCCGCGCTCCACGTCTTCCTTCGCCGTGCCGCGCAGCAGCAAGCCCGCGTTGTCCCCAGCCAGACCCTCGTCCAGCTGCTTCTTGAACATCTCCACGCCCGTCACCGTCGTGTTCTGCGTGTCGCGGAAGCCGACGATCTGCACCGCCTCGCCCACCTTCACCTTGCCACGCTCAATACGTCCCGTCACCACCGTGCCGCGACCCGAGATCGAGAAGATATCTTCAATCGGCATCAGGAACGGCAGGTCCACCGCGCGATCAGGCTGCGGCACACTCTTGTCCACCGCCTCCATCAGCTCGTCGATCTTCTGCTCCCACTGCGCCTCACCGTTCAGCGCGCCCAGCGCACTGCCGCGAATCACCGGCACATCGTCGCCCGGGAAGTCATACTTCGACAACAGCTCGCGCACTTCCATCTCGACCAGGTCCACCAGCTCGGCGTCCTCGACCGCATCGCACTTGTTCAGAAACACCACGATGTACGGCACGCCAACCTGACGCGCCAACAGCACGTGCTCCTTGGTCTGCGGCATCGGGCCGTCGGTGGCCGCAACCACCAGAATCGCGCCGTCCATCTGCGCCGCGCCGGTGATCATGTTCTTGATGTAGTCGGCGTGGCCAGGGCAATCGACGTGCGCATAGTGACGGTTCGGCGTCTCGTACTCCACGTGCGAGGTGGCAATCGTGATACCGCGCTCGCGCTCCTCTGGAGCGTTGTCGATCGTGTCGAACGAACGAAACGTGTTCTTCGGGTTGTGCTTCGACAGCACCTTCGTGATCGCCGCCGTCAGCGTCGTCTTGCCGTGGTCAATGTGACCAATCGTCCCTATGTTGACGTGCGGCTTTGACCGGTCAAATTTTTCCTTCGCCATCGCTCTCTCCGTGTTTCTTTACTTCAAAATTCGTTGACTGCAAACTGCTTCGAACTAAACTTTTGCCTCTTTGCCCTGCACCTTGGCAATGATCTCTTCGGAGACCGACCGGGGCGCCTCTTCATACTGCTTGAACTGCATCGTGTAATTCGCGCGGCCCTGCGTCGAAGAACGCATGTGCGTGGCATAACCAAACATCGTGCTCAGCGGCACCGTCGCCTTGATAGCCTGCGATCCGCCAACCATTTCCATGCCCTCGATACGTCCGCGGCGGCTGTTCAGGTCACCGATAATCGTTCCCATATACTCCTCAGGCACTGTCACCTCAACGTCCATCACAGGCTCGAGCAGCACAGGCTTCGCCTTCTTCGCGGCCTCCTTGAAGGCCATCGAACCGGCAATCTTGAACGCCATTTCGTTTGAGTCGACGTCGTGATAGCTTCCGTCATACAGCGAAACCTTGATATCGACCATCTCGTAGCCAGCCAGGACGCCGCGCTGCATCGCATCCTGAATACCCTGATCGATCGGCTTGATGTACTCCTTCGGGATCGATCCGCCCTTGATGTCATTGACGAATTCGTAGCCGGCACCGGGCTCGTTCGGGCTGATACGGATCTTCGCATGGCCGTAGTTACCCGAACCACCCGTCTGACGAATGTATTTACCCTCAGCCTCAGCATTGCCGCGGATCGTCTCACGGTATGCCACCTGGGGCTTGCCGACGTTGGCCTCGACCTTATACTCGCGCATCATGCGGTCGACGATGATCTCAAGGTGCAGCTCGCCCATACCGGCAATGATCGTCTGGCCGGAGTCGGGATCAGTATGCACATTGAAGGTGGGATCTTCCTGCGCCAGTTTGGCGAGAGCCATACCCATCTTCTCCTGGTCGGCCTTCGTCTTCGGCTCAACCGCAACCTCGATCACGGTCTTGGGGAAGTCGATCGACTCAAGCACAACCGGGTGCTTATCTGAGCAGATGGTATCTCCGGTGACAAGATTCTTCAGACCAACGGCGGCGCAGATATCGCCCGCGAGAATCTCGGTGATCTCTTCGCGCTTGTTTGCGTGCATCTTGAGCAGGCGGCCGATACGCTCGGTCTTACCAGTACGCGGATTCAACACCGAGTCACCAGTCTTGAGCACACCCGAGTAGACGCGGATGAAGATCAACTGGCCGACGAAGGGATCCGTCATAATCTTGAAGCCGAGCGCCGCGAAGGGCTCACTGTCATCGGCCTTGCGAATGACTTCTTCTTCCATGTTGTCGGGGTTATGGCCGACGACCGGGGGAATATCGAGCGGACTGGGCAGATAGTCAACCACCGCATCAAGCAGCGTCTGCACACCCTTATTCTTGAACGCCGAGCCGCAGAGCACGGGAAATATCTTCATCCCAATGGTCGCCTTGCGGATACCGGCCTTGAGCTGGGCCTCGGTCGGCTCCTGGCCTTCGAGGTACATGTGCATCAACTCGTCGTCGTTCTCGGCGACAGCTTCCACCAGAGTATGGCGCGCCTCGTTGGCCTTCTCCAGTAGATCGGCAGGAATCTCTTCGACCGAGTATTGCGCGCCCATTGTCTCGTCGTGCCAGAGGATGGCCTTCATGGTAACCAAGTCAACGACGCCCGCGAACTTGGCCTCCGCACCGATGGCAATATTCAACGGCACGGCGCGAGCTCCGAGGCGATCCACAATCGTCTGCGTCGCATAGACCGCATCCGCACCCGCACGGTCCATTTTATTAATGAAGCAAATGCGGGGAACCTTGTACTTGTCAGCCTGACGCCACACCGTCTCTGACTGCGGCTGCACGCCAGCCACAGCATCGAAACAGGCAACCGCGCCGTCGAGCACACGCAGTGAACGCTCCACCTCGGCAGTAAAATCCACGTGACCGGGTGTATCGATGATATTAATCCGCTGGTTCTTCCAGGTGCAGGTGGTCGCAGCAGAGGTGATGGTAATGCCGCGCTCCTGCTCCTGCTCCATCCAGTCCATGGTGGCGGTGCCTTCGTGCACTTCGCCGATACGGTGCGTGATGCCCGTATAGAACAGGATGCGCTCGGTCGTCGTCGTCTTACCGGCGTCGATGTGCGCCATGATTCCGATGTTTCGGCAACGATTTAGAGGTACAGTGCGTGCCACGTTCCATCTCTCATCTGCGAGCAATTACTCGCGGTTACTGGCAAAATCCAAAAACTAAAGCTTTCCACTGAAAAGCTTTCTTTACCACCTATAGTGAGCGAAGGCCTTGTTGGCCTCGGCCATGCGGTGGACATCTTCCTTCTTCTTCATCGCCGCGCCACGGCCATTGGCCGCATCCAGCAATTCCGCCGTTAGCTTCTCAACCATGCCCTTCTCGCCACGCGCGCGGCCATAGGTCACGAGCCAGCGAATCGCCAGCGAGGTACGACGCTCCGGGTTAACTTCGATCGGCACCTGGTAGTTCGCACCGCCGACGCGGCGGCTCTTCACTTCGAGCAGCGGCTTACAGTTCTCAACTGCCTTCTTGAACAGCTTCAGGGCCTCATCGCCGCCCTTCTGCTCCAGATTCGTCATGGCCTCATAAAAAATGCCCTGCGCGGTGGACTTCTTGCCGCCCCACATCATCGAGTTCACAAACTTCGTGACCAGGGTCGAGCTATAGACCGGATCCGGGGCAACTTCGCGCTTCGCTACATGACCTTTTCTTGGCATCTCTCTTCTCTCTTCTTCCTCCAGCGCGGTGACATCTCACGAGCTGGACTTGGGTTAATGCAAATCTCTTACTTAGCCGCAGCCTTCGGGCGCTTCGCGCCATACTTCGAACGGCTCTGCTTACGGTTGGCCACACCGACCGAATCCAGCGTGCCTCGCACCACGTGATAGCGAACACCCGGCAGGTCCTTCACGCGACCGCCGCGAATCAGCACAATCGAGTGCTCCTGCAGATTGTGGCCAATACCGGGAATGTACGTCGTCACTTCAATACCGTTGGTCAGGCGGACACGGGCAACCTTGCGGAGCGCCGAGTTCGGCTTCTTTGGCGTCTGAGTATAGACGCGGGTGCAAACGCCGCGGCGCTGGGGCGAACCCTGCAACGCGGGGCTGGCAGTCTTATAGCGGGTGGGCGTGCGGCCCTGCTTGACGAGCTGATGGAACGTAGGCACTCGAACTCCTTAAACCAACCAAAACTTGAGGCGCAGCAGGTCTTCTATCCTTCGCTTTTGCGCACACGCAAAAAATTGAGGGCGCTGACGCGTCTCTTTTGCGAAGATATCCCTGCTTCGCGTCTGTACTTCGATACAACAAACCAGACGAAAACAGTCGACGGTGGCCGAGCGTCTTTCGGGTAAACCCTGAAACGAGCCGACTCCGTTTCGCTGTTCCGGCCCGCATAGCCCATCCAAGGTGGAGGGTGTCGCAGGCGCGTATTCGATGGGCCGCAGATTTCAGTACTCTCAAACCCGGGAGTACCTGCGGTTATCTCTTTCTTGTACTCAGGTGCGCGCCAAGCTTCCCTGCGACACAAACTGTGTACTTGCGGAACCTTCTAACAATAGCAATTTCGCGTGGCTGGAGTCAACTTTTCGACAGATTTTTCATACCGCGGCGGCCTTCTCCCGCCAAAAGAACCCTTCTTCAGCATAACAACCGACGGATCAGCCCCTAAGATAGCCTGCGCGAGGGCTTGTCCAGCGTCCCCGACCCGAAAACCCGCCACATGCTAGGCTGAGCGACATGCTCTTCCGTCGCGCCTCGACCTGCCCTCTTGCTGTGGCGATTATTGGACTCACCTGCACCTCGCTTGCCTCGCCCTCAGCGCTGGCCCAGCCAGCCAATCCGCACGACGCCGAAATCCGCTCCCTCATGGAGATGCTCGGCCACACCCGCATCCCGACCGAGGCGCAGATCTCTCCCGATGGCTCAACCGTAGCCTGGTCCGTCCGCACATCTGATGGCTCGGAGATCCACCTCTCCAGCGCAATCCATCCCAGTCCGGCAACAGAAAAGATCGTCGACACCGGCACCGGAGCAACCGGCTGCACCAACGAACAGCCGCGATGGTCCCCGGATGGCCAGTCACTGGCCTTCCTCTCCAACTGCACCACACTCATCAGCAATCCCGACCAGCAGCAGCTCTTCGTCTGGTCGGCGAAAACCGGCGAAGCACGCCAGTTGACCCACGTGACCGGTAACCTCGACGAGCCTGCATGGTCGCCAGATGGCAAATCCATCGCCTTCCTCTTCGTAGAAAACGCCACTCGCCACGCAGGCGCGCTCGACGCGATGAAGCCCTGGAGCGGCGTCATCGGCGAAGAAGGCATTGAAGTGCAGCGCGTCAGTGCCATAGAGCTTGCAAGTGGTGCCTTCCGCTTCGTGACACCTTCCAATTTGCACGTCTACGAATTCTCCTGGGCACCCGATTCAAGCCATGTGGCAATTGTGGCGGCGCAACCACCGGGGGAGAACAACTGGTGGATTGCGAAACTCTATACCCAGAGTGTGGGCTCAGGTCCCGCCGAATATGCCGCAGATCGCGACAGAATTTGTGGCCCACCACGTAGCGGCACCGGTTGCGGAGTGAGCCGAGGTACAGGAGGACCTATCACCATTTTGGATCCCCAAACCATCTCCGGCCCGCTCCGCGGCCTCCAGATAGCCGTGCCTCGCTGGTCTCCCGACGGCAAGCAGATCGCCTTCATCGGCGGCCTGATGAGCGACCAGGGCGTCACCGGGGGCGACGTCTACCTCATTCCCGCAACCGGCGGCGAGCCCAGAGACATTACTCCCGGCCGGGCAGCTTCGGTGGCTTATCTAGGCTGGCTCAGCGACGACATACTCGGAATCGCCGAGCACACAGGTGGCAGCACACACTTGACCGCACTGAATATCGATGACGGCCGGGACATCCCTTCCGCCGAAGAGACCCTCCCCGAGACCATCTGGGCCAATGAGCTGACAATGAGCGTCTCTGCCGCCAGAAACCACACCATCGCCATCATCAGAAGCTCCTTCGAGCGCCCACCCGAGGTCTGGGCAGGACGCCTCAACGAGCTCAAACAGATCACGCACCTCAACGACGACCTCAAGCCACTCTGGGGCAAAACCGAAAACATCGAGTGGACCAACGAAGGCTTTCACGTGCAGGGCTGGCTGCTCTATCCGCGCAATTACGACCCAGCTAAAAAATATCCGCTCATCGTCGAGGTCCACGGCGGTCCATCCGCCGCTGTGACACCACGCTGGCCCAGTGTCAGCTACGGTGGCGTCCCATTCTCCGCGCTCGGTTACTTCGTCTTCATGCCGAATCCCCGCGGCAGCATGGGCCAGGGCGAGCAGTTCACCCAGGCCAACATCAAGGACTTTGGCTACGGCGATCTCCGCGACATTCTCGCCGGCGTCGATACGCTCGAAAAAAACTTGCCCATCGATAAAACCCGCGAAGGCATCACCGGCTGGAGCTATGGCGGATTCATGACCATGTTCTCAGTCACCCAGACCACGCGCTTCCACGCAGCAGTCGCCGGTGCAGGCATCAGCGACTGGAAAAGCTACTATGGCGAAAACTCCATTGACCAGTGGATGATTCCCTTCTTCGGCAAGAGCGTCTACGACGATCCTGCCGTGTACGCGAAGAGTTCAGCTATTAACTACATCAAGAATGTGAAGACTCCAACACTCCTCGTCGTCGGCGACCGCGACGGCGAGTGCCCCGCGCCACAGAGCTTCGAGTTCTGGCACGCGCTCAAGGCGGAGGGCGTCAAGACAGAGCTGGTCGTCTATCCGGATGAAGGCCATCGCTTCCGCGATCCTGGCCATCAGCGCGATGTGCTGGAACGGGCACTCGAATGGTTCGAAACTGAGATGCCTGCAAACTAAGTCTGCTTATCGCGGCTCTATGCCAAATTCCGAAGTAGCAGACAGAGCAAAATATCTCTCGGCACGTCAAAAATAGAGCACCCGAAGATTTGCTTCCGGTCTGTTCAGCTTTTACACTTGAGTTTCAGCTATCCAGCGGTTAGCGGTGAAACCGTTCAGCTTGCGTACGGGTTGGACGGGGAGGTTCGATGCGTCGTTTTGTCACGTTAGTATTCCTGCTGTGTTTCACAGTGTCGTTTGGCGTCTCCATCTCGGGTTGTGCAAAGAAGAACAGCGTCTCCTACTGCAACAACGCCGGCTATGGTCCGGTGCTTGGGCAGTTGGCGACCATTACGCTCTCGCCCAAGGTCTACGGCATTTCGCTGAACTACGCTGAGATCGGCACGGTAGGTGCCCCCGCAGGGGTCGATTGCAAAAACTCTGCCGTCAGCGTCTCCGCCTATACCTACGGCATTGTTGACGCCAACGGCAAACCGAACCTGACCATCGCCGACGTGGTTCCCTCTGGCACCAACGCCGGCAGGCTCTGCGCCGGAACATGGAACCGCAATACCGGCGGCGGCATCCCCGACTACACCACCTGCGTACCCAACAACGTCAGTGGCACAGTCTATGTCGTAGCAAGCGCTGACGGCGTCAGTAGCAACCCCCTGCCCATCTATGTTCACCCGACCGTCACCAGTGTCCTGCTCGGCCCTCCATCAACTGACTGCGTTAACGATCCTGCCACCAATTGCAGTCCTGCAGCGTACATTAATAGCCCCACCAGCTGCACCATTAACTCCGCTAATGGCTGCTGCACAGCTCCGGTCAGCACCACATCGCAGCCATTAGACACCACTCAAGGCTGCATCTCGCAGGGTGTCACCGGTCAGCTCGCCGCTCGCATCTTCACAGGCACCGACACAACCGTAGCCTCCAACAACATCAGCTGCCAGGTCGGCCACCTTACATACACCGCGCAAACCTCTGGTATCGTCTCCATCGACCAGAACGGTATTGCCACGGCAGAGCAACCTGGCTCGACCACCATTACGGCGAACGTCTCCAACGCAGGCAGCTCTGCAGGCTTCTTCGCAACCTGCCCGCCTAAATCCATCCAGCTCACCGTCAACAACGCCCTAAGCGCCACGGTCGATCAGAACTATACCCAGCCGCTCGCCGCCGTTGTAACCGACACCAACGGCAACCCCATCACCGGCCTCGATCTACAATTCGTCTCCACGACCCCATCCACGATCACAGCTGGCTCGGGCTCGGTTACGCCGACACTGCCTGGCTCTGCAGCCATCACAGCGATCTGCCAGCCCCCTACCTGCAATAGCTCACCGTTCAACCAAATTGGCCTCTATGGTAACGGGAAGCCCATCACATCGAATCCAGTTGAGATTACCTCTCCCGGCACCAGCAGCACTGTGCTCTACATCGGCAGCACTCAGTCGCAATACATCGTACCGGTGGACTTCACAACCAATAACATCGGCGCTCCTGTGCGCCTGCCCTATGTTCCGAACTCAATGGTCATCAGTGTCGATGGTTCGACGATCTACATGGGCAGCAGCCAGGAGATCATGACTTTCAGTGCCCTCACCAATTCGCTGACCACGCAGGACACCACGGTCACCGGCGAAGTGCTCGCTGTTTCTCCCGATGGCAGCACGTTGGTCATCACTGATCCCGTCCGCCAACTCGTTTATCTTTATAAATCCACTGGTGGAGTCATCTCGACCTATGGTGGAGTCGGCACGCACGCCGAATTCACGCCCGATAGCACTACTGTCTATATCACGATGGGCAACGTAGACCCTTCCGGAAATGTCACACCGAACAACCAGCTTCTGGTCCACTCATCCAACATAGGCTGGTATGTCACAACCTCTGCACAACCCACCACTGATGTCGCAGTGGGTGTGCCAAGCGTGGGTGCGTTCTTCGCCGGCAGCGCAACCTCGGCCAAGGGATACTGCCCTGTAACGACAACCTCCACCGTGGACGGGCAGCCCGTAACGAGCAACGTCTTCTATCCTGATGCTGGTGTCACCGGCCCAGCAGCCGATCGCCTGGCTGCGACCAATGATGGCCTCCATATCCTCGGTGCCCGCGCCACTTCCTCCACCGGCACCTTTACTGACCTGCTGCTCGGTTCCAGCGGTTCCCCCGGGCTTCCTGTAGGCTCCTGCCCCGGAAACAATGCCCTGACCTTCAGTGATACAGCCGTGCTCTCGAATGCCACTCTATCTGGCATCAGCCCAACGGCAATCACTGGCGTCGACGCAACCTCCGATTCCTCACTGGCCTTTGTCACCTACACCGGAACTGGCGGTGTTCTGCCGATGTACACTCTTTCCTCCACTGGTGCAGGGACACTCGGCAATATCCCCTTGGCAACGACCTCCAGTGGCACGCCCATCGCTCCGGTTGCAGGTGTATTCAGCACTGACAACTCAACTTTCTTCGTTGGAACCTCAGGCGATAACTCCGTGCACCTGATCAATCGCTCCACGCTGTCTGACCAGCCCACCAAGTTGATCGCACCAAATCTTCCCGGCGTCAACGGCGGCACAGCAACACCAAATCTGATCGTACAGAGACCGCGCAAGACGCTCTCATAACTAACAAGATCCAGTTCAACAGCAAAGACCGCGCCATCACAGGCGCGGTCTTTTACAGCATTCACATTCGATACGTTCGTGAAGCAGTTACGGAACAATCGCAATCTGCCTCTCTGCACGTATGTCATCCGAAGAAGCGCCTAACCTGATATCAACTCGGTCGCTCTCCACATTCCAGCCATTCCTCTTCACGTCCCAGTAAGCCAGCGACTTTGCCGGCAGGTGAAGCCGAACAGCCTTTGTTTCTCCGGCTACAAGTGCTACGCGTTCAAACCCCTTCAACTCCTCAGCAGGCCGCTCCACCTTCGAGCCGATGTGCCGCACGTACATCTCGACCACCTCATCACCGGCCCGCGAACCAACGTTAGTCACATCCACACTCACGGTCACTTCACCATTTTTCGAAAGTCGCACCGAACTCACTTTCATCTTCGAGTACTTGAACCTCGTATAGCTCAAGCCAAATCCAAATGCATAGAGTGGCTTACCTTTGAAGTACATATACGTGCGTCCGTCGCGAATGTTGTAGTCCATCATCGGAGGAAGCTCCGCAATGTCTCGTGGCCACGTGACCACCAGCCGCCCTGCCGGGTTGTAGTCTCCAAAGAGCACATCTGCAAGCGCCGTGCCTTCTTCCTCACTGCTGTGCGCCATGTGAACAATCGCTGGGATATGCGTCTCAGCCCAGTCGATGGTGTAAGGAAAGCTTGATACCAGCACAACGATCGTCCGCGGATTCGCTGCATAGACATCTTCAACCAACTTCTGCTGATCCGGCTCTAGCGCAATCTGCTTCCGATCAATCGCTTCTTTGCCTTCGCTCAGATCTGAGCAACGATTAAAAGGCGCTCCGCATGTTGGCTGGTTTCCAATTATGACAATCGCTACATCCGCAGCCTTCGCCATAGCCACGGCTTCATCGTGGTTCGAGGTATATCGAACCGCGACCTTGTCCCCAACCCTGCGCTTGATCCCCTCCAGCGGCGTAATTGCAAACGGAGGCGTGCCACCATAAAAATCGGAATCCACCTCATTCGCCCTCGGGCCCACCACCGCGATCGACCTGAGGTTCGTCGCATCGAGCGGAAGCAAGGGAGACTCCCCCTTCCTCGCCGCATTCTTCAACAAAACAATCGACTCGTGCGTCACCTTCAGCACCAGTTCCTTGCTGGTCTCCGCGTCCCACGGAGCAGCACCGTCGCCGGCCTTGATCGTCGAGTAAGGCACCATCGCCGGCGGATCAAGCAGCCCAAGCCGGAACAGCACACGAAATACCCCGGCGAGATTCTGGTCGATGTCTGCCTCCGTCACCAGCCCGTCTCGCAGAGCATCTTTCAGCGGATCCTCATATCCATTCAGTATCTGGTTCACGCCCGCATGAATCGCGCCGGCCACCGCATGTTCCATGTCCGGGTAATACTTATGCTTCGTCACCATGAAGGTCACGGCGCCACGATCTGAATCAATCAGGCCGTTGAACCCCCATCGCTTCATCGCTAAATCCTTGAGCAAGGGGTTGGTCGTCATCGGCACACCATTCACTGCGTTGTACGAAGCCATCAGTGCATTCGCTCCGCCCTGCTCCACTGCCATGCGAAACGGCACCGCATAATACTCGTGCAACAACCGCGCGTCGAAGTTCGATGAGGAACCTGAGCGACCATCTTCATTGCTGTTCGCCATAAAGTGCTTCACCAGCGACGCAGCCTGCCAGTAGTGGGTATCGCTTCCCTGAAGACCTCGAACAAACGCAGCAGCCATTGTTCCGTCGAAAAATGGATCTTCCCCATACGACTCCTCCGACCGCCCCCATCGCGGATCGCGAGCCAAATCAGCATTCGGAGCACGAATAATCAATCCGCCTCGGTCAACGCTCTGAAAGATGTATCGTGCCTCCCTTCCCTCCTCAGCCGCAGCCTGCTCAATCAACAACGGATCCCATGTCTCGCCTAGCCCTACGGACTGCGGAAACTGTGTTGTTGGAATAGTGGACACGCCGCCCCATTTGCCTTCTCCCCCTGGAGATTTCCTGCCCCAATTTCCCGGACCACCCACCGTGACTCCATGTAACCCCTCAAACTGTGCGTTCGAACCCGGAGGACTCAACTCCGCCCCCGAAGCATGAATCCCCAGCCTCGGAACATTCAGCGTCTTGCCCAGAAAATCAATCTTCTCTTGAAGCGTCATCAAGGACAGCACATTCCGAACACGCTGCTCCACGGGCAAATTCGGATTCTGAAATGGATATTGATACTGCGCCAATGCCGGGACGGCTAATGCCAATGCAAAAACGATGGAAAAGACTCTCGTAATTTTCAACTCTCACCCCAATGGTCCGATTGACATAGTCAGTTAGCGCCGACAAATACGATGAACAGAAACTGCTTAAGCATCAATCGATGGCAATCTATTGAAATGGTTCGAAGATGTCAAGTTAGGGATGAATCAGTGTCAGCTAGTCGGCTGGTAAGCAATACAGATACTGCCTAATCCATCGCTTCGTCCTACCGCTATTGCAGCAAAGTAAGAGCTATGGACCCTCGTCAAGCTTGTAGCGCTTTTTGGTGGTTGTAGATTGGGCATTTCGAGCTGCAATGAGCCGCTTCAAGATGGCTGGGACTTCGTCTCTCTGATCTGTCTTTCTGAGCGCGAGCATGAGGTGATACAAAGCTTGTTGGTCATTGGGATTAATGGAAAGCGCTTTTCTGCTGTAGTTAATCGCTTCCTGCGCATGCCCCGCACGCAGAAAAAGCGTGCTAAGGAGATCGAGTGCGCTTGACATTCGCGGGTTCAGATCGGCCGCTCGTCTGGCTGCGCTCACTGCCTCGGCATACTCTGCAGTTCCAGGACGAGTCTGCTGCTCAGAAAGGGTCTCGGCCAGCAAGTATTGTGCGAAGGCATCATTGGGGTGCGCTCTGGCTGCCTCTCGAAAAGACGCGAGTGCCGCTTTCGAC
Organism: Edaphobacter acidisoli; assembly: GCF_014642855.1. Lineage (NCBI taxonomy): Bacteria > Pseudomonadati > Acidobacteriota > Terriglobia > Terriglobales > Acidobacteriaceae > Edaphobacter > Edaphobacter acidisoli. The sequence continues at coordinate 183,462 of NZ_BMJB01000003.1, forward strand.
TTGTGCTGTTCCGATTGCGAGAGGCCCTCTGCAACGTCGGCGATGGCGAGATTGGGGTCAAGTCGATTAACCGTATCAAAATCTTCCGTGGCCTTGGCGTAGTCCCCTTTCTCGCTGTACAAAACTGCGCGTGCTAGATAAAGTCGTGGGTCATTTGGCAAGCGCGTGAGACCAGCAGCCAACATGTCTATGCCGACCTGGAATGAAGCGTGATTGTAAGACAGTGTTGAAAATTGCAAATATGCTTCGACTTTTCGGGGGTTGGCAAGAATGGCATGACGCAACAGCTCGACAGCACGCGGCGTGTCATTATTCGATTCGTAAATATCGGCCCCGAGCGTGAGCACGTCCTCATCGTCAGGATTGGATTCGAGAAGAGGTTCAATTGTCTCGATCGCGTCCGGTGTGTGACCTGCATTCCATTGCGCGAGAGCAAGATTATAACGAGCACTTGGCCGTGACGGATCAAGGGTTAGGACACGTTGCAGTATTGGAATAGCATCTTGATCACGGTCGAGGGCCGTGAGACAAGATGCGAATTCAGTTAACAGCACTGGCTGTGCTTCGAGCACAGCTGCGGCTTGTTGGAAATGAGGCACAGCATCTGCGCATTGATTTCCTCTAAAGTCGAGCGAGGCAAGCATTGCATGCGTGGTTGGGTCGTCGGGACGCAGAGCCAGCACCCGGAGAAGGAGCGGCTCTGCCCGCTCGCTGCCCTGCTGATATTCGATTTGAGCCGCGCCTTCAAGCGCGGGCAGGTAAGCTGGAGCAAGCCTCAGAGCATGCTGATATGCCGAAAGCGCAGATGCCATCTCGCGTTTTCCAGAAAAAGCCATGCCGCGAAGCGTCCAAAGTCGGTAATCTCGAGGATATCTCTTGAGGGCTTCGCTGCTCTTTTGAAGTGCTTCATCGAAATCGCCCGTACGCAGTGCAGCAATGATCGGCGTTGTACTGTCCTGTGAGCTACCAAAGGTTGCTGACTGAGAAGCAAGGCACTGTGAGGGGCTGATGTACCAAAGGAGTGACAAAATATAGAGCAGGCACAGGGCTAAGCTAGGTACCGCGGCTCGATGGCGGATTACGGGTGCGATCCTGTTTTTCGCGCAGCGCAAAGCTGCCCGGATGCTCATACGATCAGTGTAGCGTTGCTTCAATGTGCCAGCTTCTCCGTTAACTGGGACTCCACATTGTCAAAAAATACTCCTTGAAACTGTCCAGGCTTCAACTGCGGCAGCTTAATTGTGAACATGTGTTGCGTGTCCGGCGCGATCTTCGACAGATCCAATCTCGGCACGATCCATCCCGTCATTCGGGGTCGAGCTCGATGGGATCTTCCACTCGAGCAGCATCTCACGCGGCAGACGTTCCCCGCTTAGCTGGTAGGGAGAGATGCAGGCAATGTCGCTAGCGAAGGCCCCCCAGGCAGCGTGCCAAGACATTTCAGGAGTATAGGAAATCGCTACAGATTGCCCATGATGCTCCACCTTGAGATAGGGATTTTGCACAACAAGCATGACGCCATGATTTTCGGGGAGGCGTAGAAAAGCACCGTAATCCTTACCTGGAAGGTCTTTTCTCGATTCGGCAACAGTCAAGCCAATCTGCGGCTCGTAGCTGGAAGGTATATAGGTTGAAAGAACTGTATCTTTAAGCACCATCTCGACTGGTACTACTTCCTCTACCGAGAAATCCGGCTTCGTGCCGCCGAAAACTTTGATTTGCTTTGCCACAAAGCGCCAGCCCGGTTTGAGCCAATAGACGACTTCGATCCGATAGCCCCGCAGTCGGTAGCTGTACGTCATCTCCTCCGCATTTGTCTTCCTGATTTGCGGCGTTACATCCGTACTGCGTAGGGTCGTATTGTCGAGCGTCAGCGACCAATGGTCGCTGGCGAAGTTTGCGCTGCTGCCTGAGTCTATGTCGTGGACTGAGGTCAAGCCGCTCTCATCAAATGTCGCGACTGTGGAAGCATTCTTCAGCGAGAAAGTGGCTGCGCATATAACCGCAGGCATTACGAGTTCAATACAGAGAAGGATCTGAAGAAATCTATAGATGCGCGGCACGGACATCCCTAAGGTCATCATTGGTTGAACAAAAATACAGGGGCATATCGGGAAATTGTCCAATGCCCCTGCCGAAAGAAGTTGAATGCTCTACACCGTGGTCAGAAGGAAAGCTTCGCACCCAGTACAACAACACGCGGTGTCTGGGTAGAGTTTGACGTGCCAAAGTTCGTTCCATCCTGCGCGTTGCTATCAACGCCGTTCAGATTGGGTCGATTAAGGGCATTGATAAAATCACCTCGAAGCTCCAGGTTGAATCGCTCAGCGATGTTCGTCGTCTTTTGCAAAGCAAAATCCGTCTGCGCAAAACCTGGGTTCTGGAACTGGTTGCTCTTCTCATTTCCCTCCGAACCAGGAGTAGGCAGTGAGAAGGCGCCGCAGTTATCGAGATTTCCGCCCGCGCAGTGTGTAAAGATGCCCGCTTTATAAGACTTGCGATCTTTAGGCTGGTTGTAGCTGGAAACGTTGGGGTAGTCGAAGTTGTCGCCATCCGCATTGAAGTCGCCGCTATCAGCTGCAAACCGAATATTTGAATGAATGGCAGGCTGAGTCGGGTCAATCAGCTGCGCGTGAAAGGATGCACCGGTGAATACAGTGAAAGGCGTTCCAGATTGCAAAATAGTCGTCCCGGAGAGGCTCCATCCCGAACTGACCCGGCCAACGAGTCCATGACCCTGGTTCACACCAGGCAACTCGTAGCTCCAGCCGAGAGAGAAGCGATTGGGTGCATTCCAAGGAGACGGCCCATAGTATTGATCGTATGGATAGGCACCGGGGTAAGCCTGCCAATCATCCTGCGAATCCGATCGCGTGTATGACGCTGTCAGCAGGCCACGTTGCGCGAAGCGACCTTTGACCGCGGCAACAAGGGCTTGGTAGTTGGAGCGGGCGCCATTCGTGGCATAGGTGATCGAGCCGAAGCTGGTATTCAGCCTCGTCTGCACTCCAGTGCACGAGTTCATGGTTGAGGTTTCAGTGCATTGGATATGTTGAATCAGGTCGCCTGGGTAGATATTGACATCAACGCCATAGGATGTTGCGCCTGTATTGCCACCACCGATGACCAGGTTGCCAGAGTGCGAGCCAACGTAACCGACACTGACCACCATTCGGTTGGTCAATTGGCGCTCAACAGCAGCGGACCAGTTGATAGTTCGTGGAGAGGACATGTTCGCATCTACTCCGCCAACACTGATGTTCGAACCGACAACACCTCCCTTCGAATCCAGTGGCGTACCGGCGAAAGCGGGATACGTGAATCCATAAGGGTATTTATTCTGTGTGCCATAGCTAAAGACCGGCGCGGCAGTTGAGCCATCGCTTTTGAAGGTAGGAACAACAAATCCTGGCGGATTGCCCTTCAAGCCGTTTTCACTATTCCCTAGCGTGACGAAGTCATGGTAAAGTCCGATGCCGCCACGAACTACCCACTTGCCGTCGCCGGCAGGATCGAACGCCACTCCTACGCGAGGGCTGAAGACCCAGTTCATTGAATTGGTGTAGACATGGTTCTGCTGTGTCATTACTCCGTTCGTCACCCTGTTTTGGAAAGAGGTGCCGGACGCTAGATGGAAGTTAGCCAACTGGGTGCCGCCAATGGGATACGCATTGCCAAAGTTGTCGTAGCGAACTCCATAGTTGATCGTCAGCTTTCTGCTTGCTTGCCAGGTATCTTCTGCAAACGCGCCAGCCGTGCTCATCGCAAACTGATACTGTCCTGGCTGTGGCTTTCCGGTAACGATGTTGTAGGACAGACCGGTCTCCGAGTAAGGTTTGTCGTTGATGAGGTCGATCATGTTGTTGTAGTAGAGATTGGGAATACCATAAGCACCGGCAAACAAGGCCAGGTCGTCTCCGTGCCAGCCTTCGTAACCAAACTTGAAGCTGTGCCCGCCGTGGATTTTCGTTAGGACATCGCGCCAGTGGTAGCTGTGTTGAATATAGTCGCCCTGGGCGAAGCCGTCCCCAAAGCCGACACCAAGTTGGCTGACGCTGACAATTGGAACCGTGAAAGTTCCTGTCTTGCTATTGAAACCTTCAATCCGGTTGTAACCGAAACTCGCCTCGTTAAGAAGGGCCGCAGAAAAAGTGTGCGTTTCGTTCACCTGAATTGAGGCACCGTAGTCAGAGTTGGTTGTGGCAAACGCCGGCCGCACTGCAGGACCGCCCGAATTGATCGTGTTCCTAATGAAGTTGCCGTAGACTCTGTCTTTGGAGAAGTACTTGTCTAAGCGGAGATTCCACTGCTTCGCATTGTTATAGCTGGAGGAGTTGAAGTTGCCGTGATCGAATACTGGTGTCCCGCAAGGTATGTTGTCGGTGCTTGGAGTATTGCATCCTGTATTAGCGATCGGGTTTTGAGGGCCGAAAACATCGACCGCAGTTGCGGAAACACCCGTCGTCGTTGCGCCGGTTGGCTTGTACTTTGCCATGAGCTGCACTTCAGGCGAATTGGGCTGAGTTGCCTGGGCGAATGACAGGAAAGCAGGATCTTCATAGGTCTGGATAGAACCGCCATTCGAGTAAAGTGCCAGGTAAGGTTCAATCGAAAAGAAGAAGAAAAACTGATGATGGGGAATAACCGGACCGCCAATACCAAACGACATATTGTTGGTGTGGTATGGGTTGATTTTCTGAGGCTGAGGCACACCGAATTCGCCGCGCGCATTAAAGCCCTGATAGTTGTAATACTCACTGGCTAAGCCATGATATTGGTCAGTTCCGGACTTTGTAGTCATGACGGTCTGGATAGAACTAGCTCGGCCATAGTCAACTGTATACGTATTGGTTTGGACGCTCACTTCGGATACAGCATCAACATTTGGAGTGAGGTTCAATACACCAGGACGTATGCTGCTTGTCACATCCAGACCATCCACAACATATTGGTTGCCATTCTGACCACGACCGTTGGCGCTTGCGTCGATATAGTTTTCAGGGTTGAAGTTCGTCGAACTGCCGGTTCCTAATCCGGTGACACCCGGGGTTAACCCAATCAACGCAGTAGGATTTCTTGCGACCAGCGGCAACGACTGTAACGCCTGCGTGTCGAGAGTCTGCTCATTGCGACTGTCTGACGTATCGAGAAGTGGGGCCTGGGAACTTACAGTCACCTGCGTCGAAGTTTGTCCAACCGCGAGTTGAACTGGTACGCTTCGCGTTTCGGCAGTAGTCAACACAAATGACACTTTCGCCGGAGAAAAGCCTGGGGCTGATGCCGAAAGCACATAGGGGCCGGGTGCAAGGCTTACGAAACGGTATACGCCGGCGCTATCCGTAGTTGTCATCTTGACGACTTGAGTATCGCTGTTCGTCAGCGAAACAGATGCGTTTGCAATGACGGCATTGGATGCGTCCTGCACAGCTCCCTGCACACTCCCAGAAAATTGCGCGAAACTGGAAGCAGTCAAGAAGGCCAAGAAAGCAAGTAACGTGATACATCTTCCTGTAATCGGTTTCATCATGAACCTCCGAAAATCGTACTTCGCTGGCCCGACACGTCAGGCTGCTTGTTGCTGGAATCTCTGGACCCGCTCCAGCTTGGCTAAACCCCAGCCCATATGACCGCTACTTGCGGGCAGAGAAAACCGCTTTGAGTGAACGAGGCAAGCGTACCTGCCAGAGAATGACTTATGCATGAATCAATCCAACTAGCAGCCACTAGTCCATTTGAACTAGTCCAATCATTTGTTTTGCTCGCGCTCAGACCTCAGCGTAGACTCCAAGTGTTCGGCAAGACATATGACCAGACCATCGAAGCTAGGGTTCAGGTGCTTGGGCCTGATTTTTTTAGCCAATTTAGGCCTCACGTGGTTGCTTTTGATGAGTCAGGGCTGTCGCACAGGCAGCAGAATCACGGTCGCCGTAATCCCCCAAACGGAAGGCGTTAACTTCTGGGACACCGTACATGTCGGCGCGGACATTGCTGCACACGAAAGCGGCGCGTCGATCTACTGGAACGCCCCGATGCGCGAAGACGACGTTGAGGCGCAGATTGCGCTGGTCGAAAGCGTCATCAACCGAAGGGTAAATGCCTTGGTGCTCGCGCCCGACCATCCCCTGGCGCTTGTGAGTCCAGTTGAACGCGCGCTGGCCCACGGTATACCGACCGCAATTATCGGCTCTGCACTCTCCATCGCGCCTTCTCCCAATCTTGCAAACGTACTGAATGACGATGAGGAGTCTGGACGGATGGCGGCAGCGCGCGCCTCTGCGCTTCTACATGGAAAGGGAACGATCGCCATCATCGGCATGAACCCCGACCTCTCTGGAACCATGGTCCGCGCACACTCTCTGGAGCAGGAGCTTTCGCGGACGGCTCCAGGCATCACAATTGTCGATCGGCGTATCGGCTCATACAACGTTCCTCGCGAAGAACAGGTGGTTGAGGAAATACTCCATGCACACCCCAATGTCGATCTAATTGTCGCCTTGATGTGGGACTCGGCAGATGGCGCTATCCGTGCGCTCGATTCGATGAAAGACCGACCTTCGGTCAAATTAATTGCCTTCGATTCCTACAATTCGCCTCCATTCGACCAATGCCCCTATCTCGACTCCGTAATCCAGGAGGATATTCGAGGGATGGCCAAGCGCGCGGTTGAAATTGTCATTGCTAAAGAACAACATCAGAACACACCATCAGAAGTTAAGTTCACTCCGCGATTGATCACACGTGAAAATGTCGGATCGCCGGAGATCCGTCAGATGTTTTCGACAGAATTGCCAGCCAGCAACTGGCACTGGAGTTCAATTCGGTGAAACGATCGCCAGCTTTGATTAGGACTTTGCTCATCTGTATGGGCGTGTGCCTTCTTGCCGCGGGTGCAGTGTTTGCCGCTCGAGCTTACCTGCATAGCCCCGCCCGTGGTCTTCCCTACCACGATTCATTTGAGCGAGGTAATGCCAATGAATGGATAGCCCTTGGAGGCACGTGGGAATTGGTCGACGGCACGATGCGCAACGAATCTGACGAGCGCGGCGCCAAGCTTCTCACAGGTTCCCGCTACTGGACCAATTACTCAATCGAAGCCGATGTCTATCTTCTCGGCGCGAGCGGGGACGCAGGATTGATCATCCGCTCTAGTAATGAAGAAGAAGGGGTGAATTCATATAGCGGCTACTACGCAGGAATTCGTACCGGGGATAGCACGCTCGTACTGGGCCGCGCTGATCATAGCTGGCTCGAAGCTTCAAATCAGCGCACGGTGCCCGGCGGCATTCATCCGTATCAGTGGTATCACCTGAAATTGCTCGCCTATAACTGCGACATCGCAGTTGCAGTTATGGGTAACGCCTCGGAACCACGAACAGCGTTCGGTGTTACAGATTCTGATTGTCTACGCCATGGGCGCGTGGGCCTTCGCTCGTATTCGTCCGGCGGCATCTGGCGCAATGTAGTGGTCCGGACCGCCACACGAACGGATCTCGGAAATCTGCTCGCTGGCAATGGCCTCACCCGCGAGCAGCCGGCAAAAGACTTCGTTGCGAAAGATTCGGAGTCGATTCGCGAACGCCAGATGGAACAGGACCAACAGTCACTGCCTTCGCCCGAGGCCAACACACAGAGTATCGCTAGCCTCAGTCTCACATCGTTCAGCACCCCGGCAAAAGCAACGGTCCGCGGTGTTGTCGTACTCGTTGCACCGCGGCTTTATGTTCAGGATTCAACCGGCGGCGTGTACGTGCAAGCACAGCATCCACCTTTGCTGCGCGTGGGCGACGAGGTGGAGGTCACGGGCCTGTCGCACCAGTCAGATTTTAGTGCGAACCTGGAGCAAGCGACTGTGCGTGTCCTGTGGGTTCGTACTCCCATTCCACCGGTCTCAGTGACCGCCTCGCAGGCAGCAACGGGAAGATTCGCCGGAACATTCGTCGAAGTCCGAGGCAGACTTACGGGGAAGGAACGCGGCCCAGGCAATACGCTGGTTCTCGATCTGGATGAAGGTTCTCAGTCGTTTCGGGCGATCATGAACCCCGGGCGGAGTGACCAACGGTTCGATCAATTGAAATTGAACAGCACCCTGCAACTGCGCGGGGTCTGCGCGGTGGACCCGATACTGACAAACCGCCTTACGCCGTTTGTAATTCTTCTGCGCTCGAATGAAGATCTCGATCTTCTTGCCGGGCCGCCTTGGTGGAGCGCAAAGCATATACTTGCGCTCATCGCAGCGCTCGTCTTGCTCACGCTGGTGAGCGTGTCGCTCTATCATCGCGTGGAGAACTGGCGTCTGCGCGCCGTACTTGAAGTGCGCGAGCGCCTGGCGCACGAGATGCACGACACGTTGGCGCAGAGCTTTGCGGGCATCGGATTCCAATTGCAGGCCATTCGCAATGGCCTTACACCGGAGATGACGACGATCGGTCAGCAGCTCGAACTGGCAAGCAGCCTCGTGCGGCACGGCCATGATGAAGCTCGACGCAGCATTGCCACCCTGCGCACCGATGACTTTCGCTCGGAGGATGTACTGTCGGCACTCGCGCACTGCGCCCATCAGATGGTCGCAGGAGGAACAGTCCAGATTCTAACCAGGGAAGACGGCGCCGCAAGGCCGATTCCGCTCCGTACAACCGACACCCTCTACCGGATCGGGCAGGAAGCAATCGCCAATGCGGTGCGCCATGCAGAGGCAGAACTCATCTCTATCTATATGGCATACGACAATAACTCCGTCCATCTTGAAGTAGAAGATGATGGCCGGGGCTTCGCCCAGGACAAAGAGCGTTTCGGCTTTGGCATACGCGGCATGCGCCGGCGCGCCCAGGGCATCGATGCGCGGTTTGACGTGCAAAGCGGTCCCGGCAAAGGCACCTGCATTCGCGTCGACGCGCCTTTACCACCGCGCCCAACAGTTGTCTCTTGGCTCAAATCCATGTGGCTTACATTGATCGGAAAACGTATCCATGTCTGATTCAGAACGCGCACCTATTCGAATCCTCGTCGTCGATGATCATCCTGTCGTGCTTGCGGGCCTGACCAGCATGCTCGGAACGCAGGCGGGGATTGAAGTCGTGGGCACAGCTTCTTCAGGAGAAGAGGCACTCGAGCTTCTTCCCAATATACAGGCAGACGTGATGCTGCTCGACCTTCGCATGCCAGGCATGACCGGCGTCGACACATTGCACGCCATGAATCGCACGAAAATTGCCACGCGAGCCATCATCCTGACCAGTTTTGAAACGGACGAGGACATCTATCGCGCAGTCCAGGCGGGTGCGCACGGATACCTCATGAAGGACACGCCGCAAGCCAACATAATTGCTGCAATCAAAGCTGTCTCGACGGGAAAGAGGTACCTTCCGCCACACATTGCCGAACTGCTCGCCGAGCGCATGATGCGCACAAACCTTACAGGACGCGAACTCGAGGTGCTCCGTATGCTGGCTCGCGGCTTGACTAACAAGGAAATCGGCAGAGCTCTCGATATCAGCGGCAACACTGTCAGAAATCACGTCAAGAGTATCATAGAGAAGCTCGAAGTCTCCGACCGCACCGAGGCAGCAACGACCGCAATTCACAGGGGCCTCATCTAGGCGCAGAATGAAGAGTCATATCGTGCATAGGTCATCTGAACCATGCGATCGCGCCTCGAATCGACTAGCATAGCCTCGAATCAACCTAGGAGTGGTCATCATTGCCTTCATGGAATCCTGTTTCTACACGTCGCGGTTTTCTCGCTAAAGCTGGTCTCCTCGGGCTCTCGTCTGCTGTTTTCAGAGGGCGTGCACTGCAAGCTGGCGCCTTTGTCGGAACGCAGGGACCACAATCCCTTCGTATCTCGCCCACCGTGAAGCACCGTGTTCCTATTGCCCCGAGCGCGTTCTATTTTCTTCCCGCCGGATCGATACAACCGCGAGGTTGGCTTGCACGGCAGTTACGAATCCAGGCCAATGGCTTGGGCGGTCACCTCGACGAGACGTGGGCCGACGTCGGACCGAACAGTGGGTGGCTCGGCGGAACAGGCGAATCATGGGAGCGGGGCCCATATTATCTGGATGGCCTGATACCGCTCGCTTATATCCTCGATGACGCAACGCTCAAAGCGAAAGCACAACGCTTCGTGGATTGGACGCTGGAGCATCAGGCAAGTGATGGGATGATCGGTCCGACATCCAATAATGACTGGTGGCCGCGCATCGTGATGCTGAAAGCCCTCACGCAGTACCACGAATACACCGGCGATCCGCGAGTCATTCCAGTGATGAGCCGATATCTCCGCTACCAGCTTGCTTCGTTGCCTGCGCGTCCACTGCACGACTGGGCCAGGTTCCGCTGGCAAGATGAGCTGCTCAGTCTGATCTGGCTCTACAACCGTACGGGCGACAGCTATCTTCTAGATCTAGCGCACATGCTCAGGAAGCAAGGCTACGATTGGATGGCTGAGTTTGAGAATTTTCCTTACAAGGAACGCGTCACCGCCGAATTTCTCAAACTCAACCAGGGTGAAGGTCTTAAAGATCTTGCCTTAGCGACGCATGGCGTGAACAACGGCCAAGCAGTAAAGACCGGTCCTGTATGGTCGCTGATCTCGGGATCGGCCAGTGATCGAGATGCTGTCGTCACGATGATCGCTGAGTTGAATCGATACCACGGCTTGCCGAATGGCATGTTCTCCTGCGACGAGCATCTTGCAGGCCTCAATCCATCCCAGGGATCTGAGCTTTGCACCGTCGTCGAGTACATGTTTTCACTGGAAAACTCGCTCGCAATCACTGGCCACGCAGCCTTGGGTGATCGCCTGGAGCAGCTCGCGTTCAATGCCCTTCCCGGCACATTCACAGATGATATGTGGGCGCATCAGTACAACCAGGAACCGAACCAGGTTGAGTGCAGCTTGCACCACAAGCCCTGGACCACCGACGGGCCTGAATCAAATCTCTATGGCCTCGAACCTAACTTCGGCTGCTGCACGGCCAACTTCCACCAGGGTTGGCCGAAATTTGCTAACAGCCTTTTCATGCTCACAGGCGACCAGAGTTCCGACGCCAACGACGGACTCGTTGCCGCTGCGTATGCTCCCTGCGAGGTTCGAACGATCGTGCGTGGCGTGCATGTTCATATACTCGAAGAGACGGAGTATCCCTTCCGCGACAGCGTGCGGCTTACAATCACCCCGGACTCCTCACTGCGCTTTCCATTGCAACTTCGCGTTCCTGAATGGGCCAGTGGAACCACGATTAGCGTCAATGGAAAACAGGAGGAAACCCCGAAGCCAGGCTCGTTTGCACGTATCAATCGCGAATGGTATCCGGGAGATCGCGTCGAGATCCGTTTCCCAATGGCTCCTCGCGCCGCTCAGGGTTTCAACCAGTCCGTTTCCATCAATAGAGGCCCACTTGTCTTCTCATTCGGTATAGAAGAAAGCTGGGTGAAGCTGCGCGACCGAGGTATGACGGCAGATTGGCAGGTCTTTCCGGCAAGCGCATGGAACTATGCACTCGCATTAGATCCGAACGATCTCACCAAGACGATATCCGTAACGGAGTCGCAAGTCGGTGCGGTTCCCTTCTCCCGTAAACAGGCTCCAGTGGAATTACACGTCAAGGCGTGCAGACTCGATTCATGGCTCGCTGAAGATGGCGTTGCAAATCCCGCGCCCCAAAGCCCAGTGCACAGCAGCCACACAGAAGAGCCTCTGTCGCTGATTCCATATGCAGCAGCCAAGCTCCGCATCAGCGCATTTCCTCAAATCAAGCCTAGTGAGATGTTGTAACGTGGAATATTCGACGCCCCGTCGGCCTTCAACCCACATTGCTCTGGAAGAGCAAGCCGTTCTGAATGTGGCGCCGGATAACTTAATGGGATGAACTCGAACTCACCTCGTAGAGTGGAGATGAGTTGATAAAGCTCGCCACAAGGAGGAGGGACAATGAAGGCTGCGATTATGGTGGGCTGGACATTGCGAAGCTGGTCTTTCAGGTACATGGAGCTGAAAGGAACGGTCGCTAGGTTCTGCGGCGAAAGTTGAGACGGAGCGAACTGATTCCGAACTGGAGCCTTGCAGGTGGACATCGGGGCTAGCGGGAGTGCCCTCACTGGACTCGCGTGTTGAGTGGACGAGGGGCACACGGCCCGTCTGATGGTTCCGCTGTGTCAAATCCACCTGAATTCCCCAAAAGAACGACGCCAACGATGCTGAAGGATCTGCCACCGCTGAGCGGTAACCGCATTGATGCAGGTCTGTTTATCAGAGCAGCTAGTGGATGACTTCGGGAGAGTCACCAAAGCGCATCGGGAAAATCCAGCCACAAAAACGGCCACGTCTACTCAGGCTCGAAGCTTAATAATCATCTAAGTATTTGATTTGTTGGAGCACCGAGAGGGAATTGAACCCTCGAATACTGGTTTTGCAGACCAGCGCGTTAGCCACTTCGCCATCGGTGCTCATCGTTTAAGGCGCCCACCGCAGCCTATGAGACAAGCTGCGGGCCTGCCTCTCAACAAGGAGCAGGCCCGCGATGTTTGTATTCTACCTACTTCGGCTGCGCAGCGGTACGGATATACGGCTTCACCGTCTTGAAGCCCGGGAAGAGCTTCGCTGCATCCTCATTCGATACCGCGCCTGAGATGATGATCTCGTCGCCCGGGTTCCAGTTCGCCGGCGTCGACACCTTGTGCTTCGCCGTCAACTGCACCGAGTCCACCGCGCGCAGAATCTCGTTGAAGTTCCTGCCCGTGCTCATCGGATAGATCAGTTGCAGCTTGATCTGCTTGTCCGGCCCAATGACAAACACTGTGCGCACAGCCGCATTGTTCGCAGGCGTGCGGCCCTCCGACGTGTTGCCTGAATCAGCAGGCAACATGTCATAAAGCTTCGCCACCTTCAACTCCGGATCACCGATCAGCGGATACTTCACCTGGTGCCCCGTGACGTCCTCGATGTCCTTCGCCCACTTCGAGTGGCTGTCCACCGGGTCCACGCTCAGACCTAGAATCTTGACACCACGCTTCTTGAATTCAGGCTCGAGACCAGCCATCGTGCCCAACTCAGTCGTGCAGACCGGCGTAAAGTCCTTCGGATGCGAGAACAGAACAGCCCAGCCGTCACCAATCCACTCATGAAAATGAATTGGCCCCTGGGTTGTTTCGGCAGTGAAATCAGGTGCTACATCGTTTATGCGCAATGACATATTCAGCTTCCTCTTTCCTTATAGTTTTGGATCGGTTTGAAAAACGTGAGTCGCGTAAAAAACCCACCCTGCTCATTGTCCGGGTGGGTTCTGTGCTGCCTTGAATCGAGCTGTTACTTACGACGATTCAGCTGGACGCACGCCCACATTCTGCTACAGCAACAGCAGGTCATCAGGTCCGTGTTCAGAATCGTCGTCATGGTTCAATCTTTATACCGCGGCCAGCCCATTCGCTAGCATGGAAGCAGTTTGCCCCACTTGCGGTGTAACTAAGACCATACGACCCGGGAGCTACGATGTCAAATACACCTGCAGCACCGCGTAAAGCGCACCAAGCCTATGACTACTCGCTAGTCGACGTCTTCGCCGAGCAGCCGCTCGCGGGAAACCAACTCGCCATCTTCTCCGATGCGCGCGGCCTCACCACCGAAGAGATGCAGTCGCTAGCCCGCGAGACCAATCTTAGCGAAACCACCTTTATTCTCCCGCGCGACACCGCTACCGAACGCGAGCATGGCGTCCAAGTCCGTATCTTCACCGTCGCCGAAGAGCTTCGCTTCGCCGGGCACCCGACCCTCGGCACCGCCTCCTGGCTCCACTGGAACCACCCAACACTCGCGAGCGCATCCGAGATCACACTCGACCTTCCCATCGGCCCCATCGCCGTCCGCTTCACGCCATCAGGCCTCGACGACTTCGGCATCTTCGGCACCATGCAGCAAAACAACCCTATCTTCGGTGAAGTCCACGACCGCGTTGCACTCGCCAAAGCACTCGGCCTTTCCATCGACGACCTCGACCCCAACCTCCCCGCACAAACCGTCTCCACCGGAATGCCGTTCTGTATCGTGCCGCTCCGCTCACTCGAAGTCGCCGCGCGCCTAGCCATTCCGCAACACACAGCCAGCACCTACCTCGAACGCAGAGACGCAAAGTTCTTCCACTGCGTCACTCGTGCAGCGACGCAATCCGGAGCCGACTGGCACGCGCGTATGCAGTTCTACAACGGGGAAGATCCTGCCACCGGCTCCGCCTCCGGGTGCTTCATCTCCTGGCTCGTTCAGCACAAACTCGCGGCAACCGGCCAACAAGTCATCATCGAACAAGGTGTCGAGATGCGACGCCCCAGTCGCATTCATGCGAGCGCGACACGTGAGGGTGACAAGGTGACAAAAGTCTTCGTCGGAGGCCGCACCATTCCCGTTGCAAACGGGCGCTTTTTCCTACCGTGATGCACGCGATTTCAACAGATACACATGATGAATCTCTAGTGAATTCGCACTGTTTTCAAACTTCGGTGGATGTGCAAGCTCTAATCTTGTGCATCTTCGCTCGAAATTCGCCGTTGCCAATTCGCGCAACTCTTCATACTCTTGGCAAGCATCGATGGCAGTACACAATACTTCCATCGGCAATGTACTTTCGCCAGAAGTACTAATGACAACTTGAGTTGAGAGACGCTCGACTGCCCGCAGTCGCTGCTTCCCGCGCAACCCTTTGCTGCCGCATACGCAGTCGAGGCCGGCCCGTTATTACTGCTGCCGCTCTCACTGTAACCGCGGCAGACCAGTTCTTTTGCGCATCGAAGCAGTGGGCAACCTGCGAACGGCATCACAGCTTCTCTCGCACCCCTCGGGGTTCGGCTGCCATGTGCGTCTGGACCAGTGGAACTGTTCTTTGCGGAGCAGACGCGAGAGCTTTGTCTCTCCGGCCTGCCGCAGCAGAAGAAGCTCCACTGCGCTCCAAAGCACTAGCGCCGAGCCTCGCGGGGACAATCTTGAACCCTCACCAGACCGGCTCAAACCGGCCTGGCTTAGCAGCCGCGGTTTAGCTCCAAAGACCCGCAGAAGAGAGAGAAGAGAAATTGAGACCCAAGAAGACTATTCTCTGCGTAGACAACAACGAACAGGCACTCTCCGTCCGTACCTTTCTACTTGAAACTCGCGGCTACCGTGTCATCCCTGCACTCAGCTCGCAGCACGCGCTCGAGGTCGTTGAGCAATCCGTCCCCGGCTCCATCGACCTTCTTCTCTCCGACCTCATCATGCCCCAAATGGACGGCAACGAGCTCGTCCGCCGCGCCAAACAACTCCACCCGGGCCTGCCCTCAATGATCGTCTCTGGCACCGTCAACGCCTTCGACCGCGCCATGCACGCCGACGTCTTCCTGCCCAAGGGCGCGTCCTCAGCCGCAGAGATGATCGAGCGCATCCGCGTCCTCGTCGCCCGTAAGCGCGGCCCAAAGAAGGCTATTCATCCCACACTCACACAGAAGCCAGAAGCTCATGTCTACGCCACCGCCTCGTAGAGAGAGGCAGTGGCATATCGCGCTGAAAAATCAATCCCGATCGGAACCTGCGCCCTGCCTCAAGCTTCAACCAGTCCATACTTACGCTGCCACTGCACCTTCAACCGCTCCCATACCGCAGCGCGTTCTCCCTGAGAGATAGTCAAATCCACCTGCGAAACGAACCGCTCCGCCTCAGCCTTCGCCAGCTCCAGCACAGCACGATCGCGCAGAAGATTTGCCACCCGAAACTCTGGCATCCCCGCCTGTCGCGTTCCAAAAAACTCCCCCGGTCCTCGTAGTTGCAGATCCATCTCCGCCAGCTCAAATCCATTCTGGGTCGACACCATCGCGTTCAGACGAGCCTCTGCTTCGTCACTCACCCTCCCGCCGGTCATCAGAATGCAATAGCTCTTCGCCGCACCGCGCCCTACTCTCCCGCGTAACTGATGCATCTGCGCCAGCCCAAACCGCTCCGCATGTTCAATCACCATCACCGAAGCATTCGGCACATCCACGCCCACTTCAATCACCGTCGTCGCAATCAGCACATCAATCTCGCCGCGCTGAAACCGCCGCATCACCACATCCTTCTCATCCGCGCTCAATCGTCCATGCAGCAATCCCAGCCGCAACCCGGTCAGCGCCCCGCTACGCAACTCCTCATACATCTCCGTCGCCGAACGCAAAGCAGGCTTCGGCGCAAACAGAGCTACTGACTTCGCAGCCTTGGCCCTTCCCTTCTTCCCTTTCCCCTCTTCCTTCTTCTCCGCTTCCTCTTTCTCGTCCCGCGGAAAATCCAACTCCGGCTGATCATCCCTCGCTCCTTCAATCACCGGGTACACAATATAAGCCTGCCGCCCCTCCGCAACCTGCTTCTTTACAAACCCCCAAACATCTTCAGCACGTTCCTCTGTCGTCCGCCGCGTAACAATAGGCGTCCGCCCCGGCGGCAGTTCATCAATCACGCTCACATCCAGGTCACCATAAAGCGTCATCGCCAGCGTCCGCGGAATCGGCGTCGCCGTCATCACCAGCACATCCGGATCAAGCGCGCCCGGCTTCTTCATCAACCTGAACCGCTGCTGCACACCAAACCGATGCTGCTCATCGACAATCACCAAACCAAGATTAGCGAAGTCCACCTTGTCCTCAATCAGCGCATGAGTCCCAATCGCCAGGTCAGTCTCGCCGCGAAAGATCCTTCCCCGCGCCTCGCGCTTCGCTGCATCATCCAGCGACCCCGTCAGCAGCGTCACCCTGTACGGCCTTCCCGTCCGCGGCGACACCGCATCCCCCAGCAGCTTCCGCGCCGACAGATAATGCTGCGTCGCCAGAATCTCCGTCGGCGCCATCATCGCCGCCTGATAGCCATTCTCCATCGCCACCAGCGCCGCCTGCATCGCCACAATCGTCTTGCCCGAACCCACATCGCCCTGCAGCAATCGCCGCATCGGATGCGGCCTCCGCATCGCATCTACAATCTCGCCCAATACGCGCTTCTGCGCCGCCGTCGGATGAAACGGCAACACCTGCTTCAACGCATCCCGCACGCCCGGCCCGGTAGCAAACGCTGTGCCCTCGCGCTCGCGAAGCCGCCGCCGCTTCAGCTCCAATCCCAGCTCAAGATAAAAAAGCTCCTCAAAGATCAGCCGCCGATGCCCCGGAGTCCGCGCCCCCATCAACTCAGCCATCGGCGTCCCCGCTTCAGGAAAATGCACCGCCCGCAACGCCGCAAGCCGATCAGGAAATTTCAGACGCTCCAACAACCCAGCGGGCAAAGTCTCTAAATTTGCATTTCCATTCCGTAGCGGAGCGGAGGAATCTGCTTTTGCTTCCTCCATATCCTGCAGAATCCCCCAGATCACCCGCCGCAGCCACTTCGAGCTGAGCTTTGCCCCACGAGTCGTCGTCCCACCCAGCGACTCATACACCGGCACAATCCGCCCCACCTCCAGCGAAGCAAACTCCGCCTCCGGCCCCGCATGGTCGGGCAGAATCTCAAACTGCGGTTGCAGCATCTTGAACTTCCCCGCGCTCGACCGCGAGGCCTCCAGCCGCCCATACAGAGCCACCATCTGTCCAGCCTTGAACGTATCGCGCAGATAGCTGCCGTGAAACCAGACACACTTCACCGTGTCCAACCCCTGGCCCACAGTCATCTCAAACAGCGGCATCCGCTTCGTATACAGCACCACCGACCCGCGCACCTCGCCGATCACCGAAGCCATCGTACCGGCCTGCAGATTCCGTATCGGCATCGGATTCAGCCGGTCTTCATACCGAAACGGCAGATGATACAGCAGGTCCTCAACGGTCTCGACGCCGCGCTTAGCCAGCTCCGCCGCAACGCGATCCCCCACCCGCTTTACATATTTGACCGGTGTAGAAAGTTCAATCACTCCCCGATGCTATCAACACCCGAGTCATCTCAAGAAGGTAGCCTTAAGCATTTCCATTCCGCAGCGCAGCGGAGGAATCTGCTTTTTCTTCAACGGCGGCACAACTTTCTGCGACGCAGAGCAGCACGCGCTCTTACACCAGACGCGGCATCTCGGGTGGCTCATCTGGCGGCTTCGGATTTGGCACGGGGCCGCGTATCTTCAAAAGAAGATACTGAAAACATAGCCAAACGATGTAAGCATTGCTCAAGAGAATGAACAAGCCAGTCATCGAGACATGCGCATGCCGATGCCAAAGCAACCAGATAAGACAACCTGCATCAATCCCGCCATATACAAAGATGGCAATCGAGAGTCCAACGATCCATAGCGCTCGTTTCACCGGAGAATCCTCTACCTAAGAGATAGCGCTCAGGACGCTGCAACATTGCTATCGATAAACGAACGCCCCGTCAATCCCCTGCTAAACTTGAACTAAACATCCCATGCCCATCGTAGAACTGCAACATGTCCGCAAAGCCTACGACACAAAAATTGCCGTAGAAGACCTCTCCTTCAAGATCGAACCAGGCAGTATGTTCGGCCTGCTCGGTCCCAACGGCTCCGGCAAGACCTCCACCATCCGCATGATGATCGGCATCACCGTGCCCGACTCCGGCATGGTCTCGCTCTTCGGCCAGCCCTTCACGCGCAAAAGCCTCAACCGTATCGGCTATCTCCCCGAAGAGCGCGGCCTCTACAAGAAGATGAAGGCCATCGACCAGCTCATCTTCCTCGCCCAGCTCCACGGCCTCGACGCCGTCACCGCCAGCCGCCGCGCGCACGAGTGGTGCGAGCGCGTCGACATCACCCCAGCCATCCACAAGAAGACCGAAGAGCTCTCCAAGGGCATGCAGCAGAAGATCCAGTTCGTCGCTGCCCTCCTCCACGAACCCGAGCTCATCATCATGGACGAGCCCTTCAGCGGCCTCGACCCCGTCAACGCCACTGTCCTGCAAGACATCCTCGTCGAGCTCCGCAACGCCGGCCGCACCATCCTCTTCTCCACCCACCGCATGGACCAGGTCGAAAAGCTCTGCGACAACATCTGCCTCATCCACAACAGCCACCTCATCCTCTCCGGCTCCATGCGCGAAGTGAAATCCCAGTACCCGCGCAACCGCGTCGACGTCGTCTTTGAAGGTGACAACGGCTTCCTCAACCATCCCTCCATCGAAGACTCCAGACTCTACACCGGCCACGCCGAGATCAAGCTCCACTCCATCAACGGCGTACCGCCCGATGCGCAACCGCTCCTCGCCGACGCCGTCAACCGCGGCACCCGCATCATCCGCTTCGAAGTCAAGGAGCCCACCCTCGAAGAGATCTTCATCGAGAAAGTCACCGCATCAGCCAACAACGGGGGAGGCAAGGTCAATGCATAACATCTGGCTCATCGCCAAGCGCGAGTACCTCGAGCGCGTCCGCACCAAGTCCTTCATCCTCACCACCATCCTCATCCCGCTGCTCATGGGCGGAGGCATCATCGTCGCCGTCCTCACGCAGGGCAGACCCGAAACCACCTCCCGCCTCGCCGTCGTCTCCTCCGACCAGCAGCTCGCCCTCGACCTCCAGACCGAGCTCGAGAGCAACAAAGACAACCACATCACCGTCGACGTCATCTCGCCGCCTGACTCCACCACCCGCGCGACGCTCAACGGCGAACTGGGCAGCAAAAACCTCGACGGCTATCTCTGGATCACACCCGCAACCACGCCTGGCGCGCGTCCTGTCTTCAGCTATACCCCGCGCTCCGACCGCGCCTTCGCCACGAAAGAAGATATCAAGGCAGCCCTCCGCAGCGTGCTCATCCGCGAGCGCCTCACCCACCAGGGCATGGTCGCCTCCGACGTCACCGCGCTCATGCAGCCTGTCCAGCTCGACACCACGCAGGCCAGCAAGAACGCAGCCTCCACCTCCAGCTACATCACCGTCATCATCCTCTTCTTCCTGATGTACTTCGTCATCATGCTCTACGGCATGAACGTCGCCCGCTCCATCATCGAAGAGAAAACCTCGCGCGTCTTTGAAGTCCTCCTCGCCACCATCACCTCCGGCGAGATTATGGCCGGCAAGATGCTCGGCGTCGGAGCCGTCGGTCTCACTCAGGTCTTCATCTGGCTCGGCGCGGCCCTCTTGCTCACAGGCGTAGCAGCCGTCCAGGCAATGGCGGGAGGCCAGCTTCACCTCGCTCTCAACGCCGCCGAGATCATCTTCTTCTTCGTCTTCTTCATCCTCGGCTTCCTCCTCTATGCCAGCATCGCCGCCGCACTCGGCGCCATGACCAACTCCGAGCAGGAGCTCCAGCAGCTCAACATGGTCCTCGTCCTTCCGCTCGCTGCCTGCTTCTTTGCCATGGGGCTCGTCGTTACGAACCCCAATTCAGCTCTTTCCATCATCCTTTCGCTCGTCCCCTTCATGACGCCGCTGATCATGTATCTGCGCATCTCGATCGCCGCGGTGCCCATGTGGCAGATCGGGTTGTCCATCGGTCTCATGCTGGTCTCGATCTACGTCGTGCTCTGGATCGCCAGCCGCATCTACCGTATCGGCATCCTCATGTACGGCAAAAAGCCCAATCTCCCCGAGATCCTCCGCTGGCTCAAATACAGCTAGGGCGAGCAGGTAAACTCATCTTCGTGCCCCAGACCTTCACGCCGAAGCAGCGCCTCGCACTCGCCATTGTCCCGCGCGTTGCGAGCTTCGTCATCCGCTGCCTCGGCATGACGCTCCGCTACCGCGACGTCTGCCATCCCGGCCCATTTCCCGGTTACGACACACCGCCCCCTGGAGTCTTCGCCTTCTGGCACTCGTGCCTGCTCACCTGTGCCTGGCGCTTCCGCAACCGCAAAGTCGCCGTCCTCATCAGCCAAAGCTACGATGGCGAGCTCATCGCCCGCACCGTCGAGCGCCTCGGCTTCATCGCCATCCGCGGCTCCAGCTCACGCGACGGCTCCGTCGGCCTCCGCAACCTCCAACGCGCCTATCTCGAAGGACACTTCTGCGCCATCACAGCCGACGGTCCTCGCGGCCCCGCCGAGATCGCCAAACCCGGGGTCACGCAACTCGGAAAACTCGTGAACAGCAACATCATCACATTCCACGCCCACCCCGACCGCGCGTGGCAGCTCCGCTCCTGGGACCAATTCCTCATCCCCAAGCCCTTCTCCCGCGTCACCATTGGCTGGATACTCGACGTGCCCGCTGAACAACCCGCCGTCCAGTCCGCCCTCAATCAAGCCGTCAAACTCTCCCGGCAAAAATAATTCACGCACCACAAGCAAAAAGGGACGCTAGTGCGTCAACGCAATGGCTACCGGATTTGCGGGGTCAGTATCTGTCGCGATGCTAGTCGCCGAAACGAGCTTACCGGGAGTTGTTGTGTCGAAGCTGTACATGGTCAAATCGGGCGACCCTCCATTAGCTGCGGCCAGCAAATACTTGCCAGAAGAATCAACACCGATGGCTGTAACCTGCTGGCCGCTTGAGTAAGGCGAGCCCGTCAACTGCGTCAGCGCGGCGTTGGTCCCAATAGAGTAGCCGGAGATCGTCGAATCGGCACGATTCGCCGCATAAACATTCGTTCCCGCCTTGCTGAGCACAATGGAGTACGTTTGCGTGCCTGCCGCGAATGGCGAACCCGTAACCGAAGTAAGCTTTCCGCCATTGCCGATCGAGTAAACAGCCACGCCAGGGCCAACGCCGCTGCGGGCGACGTAGAGATAGGTTGTGCCGCTATCGACGGCGAGCGCGTTGTCACTGGTAACAGTCGTTGGGTTAAGCGATTGGCTGTAGGTCGTCACGCCGGTTGAGGTGTTGAAGTTGAAGACAGCATCCCCTGCCGTACCAAGCGCCGCAAAAATCAGTGAGCCGTTGGGTGCAACACGCACCATACGCGGAACCCAGGTTGTGCCTGTAGCAACGGGGTACGTTACAGTGGCGGCAAGTGTGAGACCTCCCGTAGAGGTGTTGATCTCATAGACGTCGAGCACTTGCTGGATGCCATCGAGACCGATGAGCCAGTTACCATCCGGCGAGACATCGAGCGAGACGACAGTCGCGATGGCCGCCGTGCCACCTCCGGATGGAGTCGTCAACGAGCCATTCGAATTGATCGTATACGCATTGATGCTGGAGGGGCCAGCAACGTAGAGGAAGCTGTTCGAGGGCGTAATGGCAAGGGCCGTCGGCGAATAACCGAGTGTGAGCGGTGAGCTCGGCACCTTTGTCAGCGTGTTCGTGCCGATGGCGAAACCGCCAATAGAGTTTCGCCCCGCGTTGGCAACGTAGACGTAATTTCCAGTCGAGCCCCCGCCACCTCCTCCGCTGTTGGGCAACGGAGGAAAGAAGCCGCCGCAGCCCATCAAAGCTGGCAATAAAGCGGCAAACACTGCCTCCATCGCCCACCGCAAGGTCATTCGTTGTCGCTCGGTCATCTGGCCTCTGTCCAAAGAGTACTGGATTCGTCCTCTATAATCTGCCCCATGTTCACGCGAAGCAGCACGCGCACGGGATGGCTGGCCGCATGTGCCTGCCTTATTTTCTTCAATTCCGCACTTGCCCAGGCGGTTCATACATTCGACGCGCCAGCATCGAAAACAGCTTCAACCGATTTCACACTTGACCACATGGTCCGCGCAGACATGGGGTTTCTTGCCGACGATGAGATGCACGGCCGGGGTTCGGCTACACGCGATGAACACATTGCCGCGCTCTTCGCCGCCTCGCAGTTCCAGGCGCTTGGACTGGAGCCAGGTGGCGACAATGGCACCTTCATCCAGAAAACTGCGCTACCCAATCCGTTGCCGGAACGCGTGCAACAGCATCTCTCCCATTTCGAGAATACTCCGCGCAAAGAAACATGGAATGCGATCGCGATTCTGCGCGGGACGAGCGAAGCCAATGAAACCGTTCTCCTGACAGCGCATCTGGACCATCTCGGCATTGGTCCGGCAGCAAACGGCGACAACATCTACAACGGCGCGGACGATGACGCCAGCGGCACCACCGCCGTGCTTGCTCTCGCGCACATTCTGGCCGCAGGCAAGCGGCCAGCGCGCACCATTGTCTTCGCGCTGTTTGGCTCAGAGGAGATTGGCGGCTTCGGCAACCGTGCTTTTTTGGCGCATCCGCCAGTGCCACTTAAGAGCATCATCGCCAATTTGGAGTTTGAGATGATCGGTCGTCCCGACCCTGCCGTACCTGAGGACACCTTGTGGCTAACCGGTTACAAGCGCACTAATCTCGGACCAGAACTGGCCCGCCATGGCGCGCATCTGGTCGCAGATCCGCATCCAGCGCAGCACTTCTTTCGTCGCTCGGACAACTATGCGTTGGCACAACAGGGAATCATCGCGCAAACAGTCTCAAGCTTCGGGCTACACAAGGACTATCACCAGCCAAGCGACGAGCTTAGCAAAATCGACTTCAATCACATGGACCGCGCAATTGCATCCATGGTGGAACCGATTCAATGGCTGGCAGGAACGAACTGGAAGCCCGCGTGGGAGCCGCGGCAGCAGCCTGCGCCCGAGAAGTAGAAGCTCCCAGAACGCTTCCTGGTAGCTGTCTCGAAGTTCGTGCGATAAGTTCGCAGATCAAGCCGCAGGTCCTTCGACTCCGTGTCGCAAAAAATGCGCCAGTCACAACTCAGGATGACACTTCCATTTGCAGTCGAACTTAGGCTCAGGATACTAGACAGTTGGGCAACCCCACTGGTCATAGATTGGGCCACTCTTCAATAGCACGTGGGACTGGGAGAAGCCCAGACGGATGGAATCGGGAAAGAGAAAGGGGCTTGTCGATGCCGGAAGTGCTGCCGGCAAGAGGGTGGAGAAGGGCACTTCGCCGTGAGGGACAAGCCAGATGTCCTGGCAACCCAGGATTCTCTCGACAACGTTGCTGGGAACTGCGAGTCCTTCACGGGCGGCCTCAAAGACCGCGTTCGCGTCGAAGAAATCGTCTTGCCCTCGCAGAGGAAGCATAAAACGGAGGTCACTGCGGTAGTCGTCCGCACTCTCGCCATATCCCATCTCAATATTCCGTCCTAACAGTGGATGCGCCGTTATCCGGTCGATTGCATCGCCAGCTGCGATCTCTTCCGCGCGCTGTTCTGCCTGATCTTTGCGGTGAACGTTTCGAAAGTCGCGAAAACCATAGCGGGCCGTCACGACGGTTGCGGCGAGAACAATGGCTGTGATCACAATGCCTGGACAATCCGGAACCGTTCCCGTCTTGCCTCGAGAGGCAGGCGCAGCAGCCTGTAAAGGGTGAGCTTCCGCCTCCTGTTCCGAAGCGTCATACGCAGCCCAGAGGAGGAGAAAGGGGATCATGGGCCATATGTGCCAAGCACCTGCGCCGTGCTTTGAGCCTGTGACAATGCAACCGACCAGAGCGATGATGCCGAACACGGCAAGAGGAGCATGGACCCTTCGCCTGCGGCTTGTCCCGGCACTGAAGACCAGAAGTAGGACCGCCGGAAGAGCCAGAAGAGCAGACGCAAGCAAAGAACTGATGAGAGACTCGGCTACAAAGGGACGATGATCGGAACGAACCAACCAGATTAGATAGGTCTGCAACGAAATACCACGCAGAAGATAGACCGAGAACACTCCCATTGCTGTAATCAGAGCTGAAGACACGAGAGCGCGGCGTCCATGTTTGCGGTAAAGAATGACCAGGAGCAGCAAAACCACGGGCGCTACGGTGGGTTTGAAGCCAATGGCGATAGCGCCGAAGACTCCTGAAAATGCTGCCGCCTCCACCCAGTTGCGAGACAACGCGCTCAGCAGAGCTACGCAGACGGAGAACAACATCCAGGAATCGCCACGCATCCCCAGGAGCGCAGGCCCGACAGCAAGTAGTGTGGCGGTTGCAACCGAAAGCAGACCGAGCGCAGTCTGCCAGGCGATCCTCTTGCGAAGGATGAGGAAGAGAACAAGAAGCGTTGCGAGGTTGACGGCCAGGATGCCCACGCGTATTGCGGGGAGGGGATGGTGAAAGAGAGCGAGAAAAGGGACAAAGATCAGATAGGTCACGGGCCCGTAAACCAGGGCATACAAGTCAGCAGCTGCCGGGGAGGGATACATGGGCTCGCCATGCATGTAGGCCGCGGCGATCGCAATGATGTGCCGCTCGTCGTGCCAGAAGCTTCTCGTATGAGAGACGTTGGCGATATTAACCTGCAGGAAGACCAGAACGCTAACTGCTCCCCCGAGCAGTGTGAGGCGACGGAACCAAAGCTGGTCCCACGCTTGCAGCCGAATAAGCAACGGGAGTGCGAACGCAAAGAGGATCAGAAAGAGGAGTGTGGGGTCCTCCAGAATTGCGTCACGCATGAAAGCTCCTCAAGGATTGTTCTGTCCACCATAGTATGGGTTTGAGCGATGCATTTCAGTTCAATCGTTCACGCTCTGGCTTACCGAAGCGAGCATCTAGCGGCTTGCGGCCCGCGAAGCCATCTTCTTCCGTATGCCAGTATCCAATCTCTTTTTCGCCAAGCTTCCAGCAGAGTAGCACCGTCTTGCCGTCGATGATGCAGGGGAAGTCGAGCAGGCCTTTTTCAAGGTCCTTGACCTGCACGCCAATGGCATCGAATTCAGCCATGGTGTCTTTTGCTTCCTGCATCGCCTTTTCGCGTTCTGCACGGCGCTGGGCAGCTCGCCGGATATCGACGAGCAGGCCACCTGAGAGGAATATCTTCTGCGAGAGCGCCTGCATTCTCAATTCGATCTCAGCAGCGAGTGTGGCTGCCTTCTGTGCCTTCTTCAAAAGCGCTTCGACTACTGGCAGCAGTGTCTGCGCCTCGCTCCATGTGAACGTCTTGCTCAAACTTTGATCTCCAGCATGCGGTCGAGCGCGACACGCGACCACTGCTTTACATCTTCATCTACTTTGATGCGGTTGACCACCCGGCCTTCAACCAGGTTTTCAAGTGCCCAGGCAAGATGCTGTGGCGAGATGCGATACATCGTGGTGCAAAGGCAACCAGCATCGTCGAGCGTAATGACTCGCTTACCCAGTGGGGCAAAGCGCTTGGCGAGGCGGTTGACAAGATGGATCTCCGTGCCAACAGCGAAACTTGTGCCCACCGGTGCATCTTCGATGACGCTGATGATGCGCTCAGTCGAGCCAATGGCGTCGGCCTTTTGGCAAACCTCCCAGCGACACTCCGGATGCACGATGACCTGCATGCCCGGCTCCTCGCGACGGACACGGTCAACGTGCTCAGGCAGGAAGCGTTGGTGCACAGAGCAGTGACCTTTCCACAAAATAACCTTAGCGGCACGCAGCCGGTCGGGCGTAACACCACCATTGATCTGATACGGATCCCAAACCACCATCTCGCTGAGAGGAATACCCATGGCGAAAGCAGTGTTACGGCCCAGGTGCTGATCAGGAAGAAAGAGAATTTTTTCGGCGCGAGCGAAGGCCCACTCGAATGCCCCGCGCGCGTTGGATGAGGTACAGACGAGCCCACCACGCTCGCCGCAGAAGGCTTTGATCGCGGCTGCCGAGTTCATGTAGGTCAACGGCACCAGTCCAGCCTTGCCCGAGCCCTCTTTGCTCGCGACGATTCCCTGCCGCTCCAACGCATCCCAGCAGTCTTCGACCTGGCCGATCTCAGCCATGTCCGCCATAGAGCAGCCAGCGTTGAGGTCGGGCAGGATGACCTGCTGCCACGGCTGGGCGAGGACGTCGGCGGTCTCGGCCATGAAGTGCACGCCGCAGAAGATCATGTACTTCGAATTCGTCTCGGAAGCGACCTTCGAGAGTTTGTAGCTGTCACCCGTGTAGTCCGCGAAGCGGATAACCTCGTCACGCTGGTAGTGGTGACCGAGGAGCACGACGTCGGTGCCAAGCGTGGCACGGGCGCGCGCGATGCGGTCGTCCATCGTGTGGTCAGGTTGTGCGAGATAGTTGTCGAGCGAGCACGATGCTGCTGACGCTGGCTCCGCGGCGATTGCCGGGGCTTCTTCAATGAGTCCGTTCACTGTACTCCGCCTTCAGTCTCATCGGGGTCGCAAGGCACGGCTTGCCACCGTGATGCCTATTCGCCCCAGAGACGGGGATGTTGAAAGCAAACTGCCTAAGGTTGCAGTGGACTCGCTGTGCCGGCCTGGATGGCCATTACCCGTCCACGGGGGTGTTGCAACCCGTCTTCTTCTGCCGATAGCACTTGGCTCCCGGCTGTTCATTTAGACGAAATCCGCACCAGGAAAGATACAGATTCTCGTCCAATTTCCGTAGCTGCCGTTTCGCTTGCTACACCATTCATTTTACATCAGCATGAACATCTGCCATCCATTTGTTAGGCTCCCGCGTAAGCCTTATGATGAAAAGCAGGTATGCCCAGTTTCTCCGACAGCGTATTCATCTTTTTCATCGCACTGCTGATCTTCGGCCCGAAGAAGCTGCCTGAGCTTGCGCGCCAGCTAGGCAAACTGATGGCGGAGTTCCGCCGCGCTTCGAACGAGTTCCGCATGCAGATGGAAGATGAGCTGCGACTAGCGGAGCAGGCTGAACAGCAAAAGAAGATTGCTGCAATGGAAACCGCTGCTCCTCCGCAGGCCGCACTCGCGAGTGAGACGGAGAACACAATTGCTCCACCCCACGAAGAGGAGCCCATCGAGCGGCACCCGCATGACCAGATTTACGACGAGCCTGCGCCTGAGCCACAGCCGATTGCTTCGTCCGGCGAGCTCAACATGATGCCGCCTGAGACCGGTCTGCCAGTGGCAAGCTCATCTGCTTCTTCCGTGTCGCAAGCGTTCAGCTCCATCCCGCAGGCTCCCGACCCTACGATGAATCCGGCCACCTTCTCTGATTCGCCCTCGGCCGTCGAGCGCGAGAATGATTCACCCGAACCCGCGACCGAGGCCCTGCATGGCTGATCTGATCGACAACGTCCGCGCCGCCGTCACCGACCGCGCAGAGCTGCCGGGCATGACGCTGATGGAGCACCTGACTGAGCTGCGCAAGCGGCTGATACATTCAGTGGTTTATCTATTGATAGGCTTCTGCGTAGCCTGGGCCTTCCGCGTGCAGCTCTACAGCATCGTGCAGGCCCCTCTGGACAAGCTCGGAATCCCGCTGAACTTCACCCACCCCACGGATGGGTTGAACCTCTACATCAAGACAGCGCTTTACGGCGGCGCCATCCTTGCCTCACCGTTCATCCTGTTTCAGGTCTGGCGATTTATTTCGCCGGGCATGTATTCAAATGAGAAGAAGTATGTGGTCCCATTCATGGCCACCACCATCGGCCTGTTTCTGATCGGCGTGTGGTTCGGTTATCACTACGTCTTTCCAGATGCGCTCAACATCCTGATTAACGGCTTCGCGCACAAGTTCCACCCGATCCTCACCATCGACGACTACACCGGGTTCTTTCTCGCAATCGTGCTGGGCCTTGGTGTGACGTTCGAGCTGCCGATCGTAATGTTCTTCCTGGCGCTGTTCGGCATTGTGGACGCGAAGTTTCTGCTGAAACACATTCGCTACGCCATTCTGATTATCTTCATCGTCGCGGGTATCATCTGCCCGATGCCCGATCCGCTGAGCATGTGTATCTTCGCCGCACCAATGCTCGCGCTGTACATGCTTGGAGTGCTCGCCGCATTTATCGTCCATCCCGCACGTAGAAACGCCAGGAAGGCCAAGGCCGCATGAGATCTTCCCTGTTGAATCAGTCGAGCAAGCGCCACCTTATGCGTTTGTTTGTCCCAATAGTTTCGTTGACCCTTTGCACTCCCATGATTCACGCCCAAAAATCTACAGCGAAGTTCAACGGAGACGCAGCGTATCGCCTAACTGAGCAGTTTCTTGCCGTGGCTCCGCATCGCTGGATGGGCAGCCCGGGCCATGCAAAAGCCGAGCAATTTATCCGCGACCACTTTAAGGAAGAAGCAGCAAAAGGCCACTTCGAGGCCGACACCTTCACCGCCAATACACCGGTGGGCATGTACCCGATGACCAACTTCATCGTGAAGTATCCGGGCAAGAAGGATGGCATCATCGTCATCGCCAGCCACTACGAGACCAATTACTGGCTGAGGAACATTAATTTTGTCGGAGCAAACGATGGAGCCTGCACGTCGGCGCTGCTGATGGAGCTGGGCAACTACCTGCGTACGCATCCACCGCAGGGGTACTCGGTGTGGCTCGTGTTTGATGATGGCGAAGAGTCGATCAACGAGCAGTGGTCGGACTCGGAGGCGTTGTATGGGACGCGGCATCTCGCTGCGAAGTGGTCTCAGGACGGAACGCTGGGCAACATCAAGGCGTTCATGGTGGCCGACATGATCGGCGCGAAAGATCTGAACGTCAATCGCGACGACTTCTCAACACCCTGGCTGCTCGATCTGCTGAAGACCGCAGCGAAGAACACAGGTCACTCCAGCTATATCTTCAAGAACGAGACCGCCGTAACCGACGATCACATCCCCTTCCGCAAGCGCGGTGTCCCTGTCCTCGACCTGGTAGACATCACCTACGGTCCCCCAACCGAACAGCGGCCCGAGGGAAGCTACCACCACACGGCGATGGACACGCTGGACAAGCTCAGCCCCCACTCCCTGCAAGTCTCAGGCGATCTCTTCATCGAAATGATCCGCCTGATCGATCAGCGCTGACGTCGATTCGCGAACGCTCTCCCTCTTTCGCCTGCAATCATCGGCTAAAAACAAAACGTCCCCGAAACATTCAGAGCTTCGGGGACGTTCAATGAAGCGCTCTGCCGCGTGACGGGTCTGCTCAGGGGAGCACGCGGGCTGCGCGGCTGGTCTTACTTGCTGCACGGATGATTGTGGTCAGCATGGGCGCCTTTAGCCTTGGCCTCAGCCTCGGTCATATACGAGCCGGACTTCGTCTTGCCATAAAACTGCGAGCCGGGACAGTGGTAGACATTGCTCGAACTATTAACCCACACCATGCCAGGGCCGCCACCAGGAGCCTGCGCCACCTGTGTGCGAGCCGCATGCGTCGCCGAGGACTTCACTGGAGCCGGTGTAGCAGCGGACGGACCAGCAGCGGGAGGCGTCGGAGCGGCGCTCTTCGCAGCAGAAGCAGCCTTGGCGGGCGCAGCAGCCGAAGTGTCTGCCGCCAGCCATGTCTTCACACCCTTATGGCCCTTGCAGGCGCCTTTCTTAGTCGGAGCAGTCGTATAGCTACCGTCCCTACATACACCAGTTGAGCCAGCAGGTGCGGCCTGCGCAATGGCCATCTGCGCGAACATAAGTCCTGCTGCAACCGTCATTAAGCGAATCATTGTCTTCATATGCACTCCCTGAAAGTGAGATGGGTAAAAGAAGCCGTTCAAAACTACCCGGAAATCCTACGCTAAGCCCTGAACCCTGTCATCAGGCGGCCGATAAAACCTTTTGAGGCAATTTGCACCAGGAATTGTGCCCCAAATGTCGTATCTGCTGCTGCTGATGAGGAATAGCCGATAATCGCTCCCTGCCGATACGCTCAGTTCAGAATCGAGGTGAACCGGATGCAGTTCACGAACACGCAGTCAAAAAGTTCTCTCTCCCCCTCCTGGCCCCCGGAACAGCAATCGACCGGTTTCTTCGACCTGCACCCGATCGGTGCGATCCTTCGCAACCTGCTGATGTCTTCTCTGCTTTGGATTCTCCTGGCGTTTGCACTCTATAGCGTTTATTCCTTCGTTGTTGGCAAATAAGTGCCGCGCACGGCTGGCACCTCCCCGTCACGCCGCTCCTGTACAAACCTCATTCGAAGGTGCAACTTCCCGCATCCGCCTGTAGCATTCGATACAGGATGTCCAGCGCCCCACTCAGCCACTGGATCGGCTTTCATCTCTGCATCTTTGCTCTGCTCGCGCTGGAGTTAATCTATGTGCGATGGCAGGGGCCGACGAAGCTCCGCTCGAGTTCCATCGCAGCAACCGTCCTGTGGATAGGCGCCGCGCTTGCCTTCGCACTCTTCTTCCTTCAAACCGGTGGTGGCAGCGCCGCAACGCAATATCTAGCAGGCTATGCCATCGAAGAGTCGCTCTCGATCGACAACCTGTTTGTCTTCTTACTGCTCTTCAATCTCTTCAAGATTGAGCCCAACCGTCAGCCGAAGGTGCTCTTCTGGGGTGTCGGCGGAGCGATTGTGATGAGGGGAGCGTTCATTGCAGCTGGACTAGGGCTGCTCGGCCACTTTCACTGGATTACCTATATATTTGGCGCGGTGTTGCTGGCAGCAGCAATTCGCCTGGTTCTCCCGCGCAGTCCGGACGAGAAAACTCACACTCCGAAGTGGATCAAGTGGCTCTCGCGCATACACCCCGTGAGCATGCGGCAGGATTGTTTCTTCGTCCGCGAGGAAGGCCGACGCATGATGACGGTACTCATGTTGGCTTTGATTGCCATCGAGGTTACCGATGTTATCTTCGCACTGGACTCCATCCCGGCGGTACTGTCGATTACCAGAGAGCCCTTCCTGGCCTATACCTCAAACATCATGGCCGTAATGGGATTGCGCTCGCTCTACTTTCTATTGGCCCACCTGCTCACAACTTTGCGCTTTCTGCACTATGGGCTTGCCGCGGTCCTCGCCTTCGCGGCGCTAAAAATGATCGTAGCTCCTTGGCTCGCACTTGGTCCGCTGCCCTCGCTTGTGATCATCCTGGCCATCATGGCAGTGACAGTAGGGGCCTCGTTAGCGCCAAAGAATGCCTAAGAGACAGATCAAGCATCCCCTTCAATGAATGAGTATTCACTCCGTAAAACCGGAAATAACTTGGCTTACAGCCTAATACCTGCTGAATTTCAATTCATTGGGAAATGATTTTCCCACATCCGGAGAAGGTAACTTCTCTTTTATTTCCTTTAAGCAATTACCGTGCCGCTTATTTTTCTTCGTGGTCAAATCCGAATCCTCGATGTCAGCGTTTTTGGGTCGCATGGAAATATGCATAGTTTTGCTACCTTTACGCAGACAAATGCGGTTTTTCTCCCACCGTAGTCACCTTTGGCAGATTACCTGCAAGATAGCCAGCACAAGGAGATACACACCTATGAAAGTCATTACCGCCTTTCTCGCTCTGGTTGCTTTCCTTTTTGCCACGGCCAGCATTCACGCTGATACTGTCAGCCTAACTGTCGATGGAGCCACTGTTGTCGGTACCCCCATCGCCAATGGATACAACTTCACCTACGTAAACACCACGCTCGGAGTGCTGTCGGACGGCAATCTGCTCAACTCATCCACGTCACTCTTTACGGCCACCTATGTTGATGCGCTTGGCACTCTGGGCGTCTTCAACTTCACGGATCTCTGCACGACAGTCACGGTTCTTGGACCGGCGATTCCGTGCCAGGATTTGGCTGTTTCGTTCACTGACGTTACCCTGGGCGATGCTTCGATAGCAGCAGCGGTCGCCGCGGACATCAACGTCGGAGTCGGAGTTGGCGACATCAGTATCGCCGGAGCCAACCTGATCCCTGAAGGCTTCAATCTCGCGGGTGCAAGTCTCGCTGGCGCCAGTGGCCAGATTAACTTCTCTCCGGTTCCGGAACCCGCCAGCCTCTCGCTGATGGCGACAGGTCTGCTGGGCGCAGCAGGAATCGTCCGCAGGAGATTCACTTCGAACGAAGCGTAATCAAGAACCAGTGTTTGCAAGACAAACTGGGTCGGGTAAAGCCTGGCCCAGTTTTCCCAACTCCCTACCCCAACCAATTTTTATAGCGTTGTGAGGCTCGTCCAACGCGGCAGAACTCGCAACGCCATCCAACGATGTTTCTCCTGAGAGAAGCGGACAAGTAACCAAGATGTTTGCAAGGCAGACTGGGCCGGATAAAATCCGGCCCGATTTTTAGAAAGCCGCCCTCGACACGGCTTCCGTCAGTGGCGGCCTTCGCGTTTCTGAGCTAGCACCAGCCCGCGAGGCGTGGGTAGAAAAACACATGAGAGCAACCCTTCGGCCTCCATGCGAAACGCCGCATCACGCACGATCTTCAAATGTGAGCTCGCGTCGTGCATCAGAATCAAGCCTGTCGAACGTATCTGCGGCAGAAAACGTTTCACCTCCTGCTCACGGATAGGCATATCGCTGTCAGAGAAGAAGAGGTCAATCGTGCCCTCAACGTGCATCTCCAGGCTCGACTCATTGCGCAGCTCAATCCACTCCGAAAGCCCCGACGCTGCAACCTTCTCCTTGGCCTTCGCAAAAACAACCGGATCAAATTCGCAGCTAATGATCTTGCCAAAGCCATTGGCCTTGAGGCCTTCGGCAATCCAGAGTGTGCTGACGCCAAGAAATGATCCGGTTTCAACTACCAGCTCAGGCTTCACAGTTGTGATGAGTGTCCGAAGAAATTCCAGTACCTCAGCTTCAGCCGTCATCGAGTCATACATATGCCAGCGCTCAGGTTTCGGGCACTCCGGCGTCGCACGATGATACTCAGCAAGCAGCGCACCCTGCGCACGCTCGGCCTGCTGCATGACCTTATGTTCCTGCTTCAGCTTCTTGCCAAAAAGACCCATGCATCAGTTGTACAGCCAATCGACTTTTCTGTGGCTGCTTACTGATGCTTGCTAGCCATCACGCCATAAACGTCAGTTTGCCGCGCTCCATCACCGAGTGCTTTGCCACTTTGCCATGTTCTCGGAAGTCGTTGCGGAAATGCGCACCGCGGCTCTCCTTCCGCCCCATCGCCGACTCAATAATCAGCCCAGCCACCACATGCAGGTTGCGTGCCTCAATCACTCTGCGCGAAAGACCATGCGGAATGGTGCGAGCCAAAGCCAGCCATCCTCTCTTGGCGCGCTCAAGACCAGCAGCGTCGCGCAACAATCCAGCATCCTTCCACATCAGCTCGCGCAGCTCTTTGATCCACTTCTCAGTCTGAGCGTCGCCGGTAACGGGACCAGATGGAGCCGCCGCAACCTCTTCTCTTCCCTCTTCTTTCGTCGCTATTCCCTGCTCTTCAATCATTGCCTCCGCCGCCAGAGCGCCGAAGACCAGGCCCTCAAGCAACGAATTGCTAGCGAGCCTGTTCGCTCCGTGAACGCCAGTGCAGGCCACTTCGCCGGCGGCATACAAACCAGGCAACGAAGTATGCCCCTGAACGTCAGCTTTCACCCCGCCCATCAGGTAGTGAGCCGCGGGACGCACGGGTATGAGATCGCGCTCAAGTTCGAGCTGGCGCTTGGCAAGAAACGCTGAGATCCCCGGAAAGCGCGCCTTCAGGTCACGCGCCTTTGCCTTTGGATCTGTAGCCACATGGCGCATGTCGAGATGCACCGGCCCATCAATGCTCTCCATCGTGATAGCGCGCGCCACCACATCGCGTGGTGCAAGCTCCAGCAGCGGATGATATCTCTCCATGAAGCGTTCGCCCCGAGCATTCACCAGATAGGCGCCTTCGCCGCGCAGCGCCTCACTCAGCAGAAATCGAGGCGCGCCCTTCATCGCAAAAGCCGTCGGATGGAACTGATAAAACTCCATGTCGCTGATAGCAGCGCCCGCACGATACGCCATCGCAATGCCATCCCCTGTTGCCACGGCAGGATTCGTCGTATCGCTGTAAACCTGTCCCGCGCCTCCGCTGGCCAGCAGCACAGCGCGTGCATGAACAACGCGCAGGCCACCCTCACCGTCGAGCAGTGTCGCTCCAACGACGCGTCCATCTTCGACCAGCAGATCCACACTCGTCGTCCACTCCATCAACTCAATCGCCGGAATCTCGCGCACGTGGCGCAGCAGCGACACGGCAATCTCGCGCCCCGTCGCATCTCCGTTGGCGTGCAGAATGCGATTGCGGCTATGCGCACCTTCGCGCGTGCGCATGAGCTCACCATTCTCGCGGTCAAACCCTGTACCCCACGCAAGAAGTTCTTCGACTCGCTTCGGCCCCTGCTCAACAAGCACCGCCGCCGCCTTCTGATTGACGAGACCGTCCCCCGCCGCGACCGTATCCTTGAGGTGTAGCGCTACGTCCTCATCGCCGCCCATCGCGACCGCAATTCCACCCTGCGCATAAGCTGTGTTCGATTCGGCCAGCTCTTCCTTCGTCACGACCAGCACCTTGCCCACCTGGGCCAGCCGAATCGCCGCACTCAGGCCCGCGATGCCAGCTCCGATTACCAGAAAGTCCACCTGATCCATATCACGATGCTACTGGAAAGCGGTTGCCGGTTGTTAGTTGTTGGTTAGAAGCGATCACCAGCAACGATCGCTCACCCCTGCGATAGCATGGAACTATCGTGTCCGTCATTCCAGTCAAAACGCCATCCGCTACCTACGACGTCACTATCGCTTCAGGCCTTTTGCGCACACTGCGGCCGCGCCTTGAGAAGCTGAACCAGGGCAAGCCGTTTGTGCCGTTCGTCGTGACCTCGCCCGAGATCTGGGGCCTCTGGTCGGAGCAATTTCTGGCCAGCTTCAAAGAGCCACCCGCCGTGCTGTTTCTCCCCGCGGGCGAACGCTACAAGCGCATGGCGAGCGTCGAGGATTTAGCGCAGCAGCTCGCCGAGGCGGGCGCGGACCGCGACTCCCTGCTCATCGCCTTCGGCGGCGGAGTCATCGGCGACCTCACCGGCTTTCTTGCAGCCATCTACATGCGCGGCATCCGCTACGTGCAGGTGCCGACGACGCTGCTCGCGCAGGTGGACTCCTCCATCGGCGGCAAGACCGGCGCAAACCTCGCCGCCGGGAAGAATCTAATCGGCAGCTTCCACCACCCTCAAGCCGTACTGGCCGACACCGACGTGCTCGGCACGCTACCCGCCACCGAACTCCGCGCCGGACTGCAGGAGTCAATCAAGGCGGGCATCATCCGCGACGCGAAGCTTTTCAGCTATATGGAAAAGAACGCCAGCGCAATCCTCGCCGCCGAACCAAAAGCCATCACGCACGTCGTTGCAGCCAGCGTGCGCGTGAAGGCCGATGTAGTCAGCAAAGACGAGAAAGAATCCGGCCTGAGGATGATCCTGAACTTCGGCCACACCATCGGCCACGCCATCGAAGCGGCGACGAACTACAAGCAGCTCCTTCACGGCGAGGCGGTGGGATGGGGGTCGATCGCCGCACTGAACGTGGCCGTTGGCCGCAAGACCGTCACGCCTGCGCAAGCCGAGCGCATGACAAACCTCATCCTACGCTACGGCCCGCTCTCACCCTTCAAAGCTACCGCACAAAAGCTCGTTGATCTAACAGCGCGAGACAAGAAGAACCGCAGCGGCGTCCGCTCGTTCATTCTGCCCAAGGGCATCGGCGCAACGCAGATTGTGCGCGATGTGACCGAGGCCGAACTACTGGCCGCAACCGAGAAGATGCTCACGCTGATGCGCCAGAGCACGCGATGACCCAAACGAAACCGGAACACGAACTCTCGACCGGTGCACGCCCCACAGGCACGACCGACGAGGCCACCGCCGCCGCGAACGTGCGCGAGATGTTCGACGCCATCGCGCCGACCTACGACCGCGCCAATCACATCATCTCCGCAGGAATCGACCGCCGCTGGTGGAGCCGCACAGCGCGCACGTTCCGCGAGGTCCTGGCACGTCCTGAAGCCGTAGCGCTCGACCTCTGCTGCGGCACCGGCGACATGACGCTGGCACTCTACAAATATCGCCCCACCGCACCCAATGCAGCCGCCGTCCTGGCCATCGACTTCTCCCACCAGATGCTCGCCCTGTCCAGAAAAAAATTCGGCACGCGCAACATCATGCCCATCGAAGCCGACGCGCTCCATCTTCCGGTCGCCGACAACTCCGTCGACCTCATCACCTGCGCCTACGGCTTTCGCAATCTCGCCAACTACGAAGAAGGCCTCGCGGAGCTTCACCGCGTCCTGCGGCCCGGAGGCCAGATTGGCATCCTCGAGTGCAACCAGCCCGAAGGTCTGACCGGCACGCTCTACAACCTCTACTTCAAATTCATCCTGCCGCATCTTGGCGGTCTCATCACAGGAAATGCACCCGCCTACAGCTACCTCAACGCCTCGGTTGTGCGCTTTCCCCGCCCGCCGCGCATGTTGCAACTGATCGAGAGTGCGGGCTTCACCCAGGCCACATGGACGCGATACACCTTAGGAGCCATCGGCCTCTACCGCGCACACAAGCCCTGATTCTCCCTCTATACCCTCCACCCTGTTCCTTGTAGCATCTCTGCATGGGTCCAACAGCTACAGCACCAGCGCAAGACGCCAAGCGTTCCGCCGCGCTCTACAGCGTGCTGGCAGCACTGGGCGTCACGCTGCTGAAGCTCATCACCGGACTGCTCACCGGCTCGCTCGGTATGTTGTCCGAGGCAGCGCACTCCGGCATCGACGTGCTCGCCGCGGCCCTCACCTTCTTCTCCGTGCAAGTCTCCGGCAGGCCCGCCGACGCGGTCCACACCTACGGCCACGGCAAGGTCGAAAGCCTCTCCGCCGCCTTCGAAGCTGTGCTCATGCTCGGCTCCGCGGTCTGGATCTTCGCCGCCGCCATCGGTCGCATCACTACGCGCGAACATCTGGCCCTGACGTTCTCCATCTGGCCGTTCGTCGTGCTGCTGCTGTCGATTGCCGTAGACTTCACGCGCTCCAGCCGCCTCCACACCGTTGCGCGTGAGACGCACAGCGACGCGCTCGAGGCCGACGCGCTACACTTCCGCACCGACATCTGGTCCTCCTCGGCAGTCTTCATCGGACTGGCCGCGACCTACATCGGCAAGCACTGGCACATTCCAAACCTCGAACTCGCGGACCCCGCCGCCGCCATCATCGTCGCAATGGTGATTGTCTACGCGACATGGCAGCTTGCGCGCCGCACCATCGACACCCTCACCGACGCCACGCCGCCGGAGATCCAGAGCCAGACGCGCGGCCTCATCGCCGATCTCGCCGCCATCGATGGAGTCCTTTCGGTGAACCGCGTCCGCACACGCCGCGCCGGCTCCGGCTACTTCGCCGACGTGACGCTCGGGATGCCGCGCAACCTCACCTTTCAGCGCTCGGAGCAGATCACCCAGGCAGCCACCGAAGCCGTGCAGCGCCATCTACCCGGAGCCGACGTCGTCGTTCACCCTGTTCCCACAGCATCGGTCGCAGAGAGCGTCCATGACCGCATCCGCGCCGTGGCCGCGCGCTCGAACCTTGCCATCCACGACGTCACCGTGCAGGAGTACAACCACCAGCTCCACGTCGAACAGCACCTCGAAGTCGGCGAGCGCATGAAGCTCCGCGACGCCCACGCCCTGGTCACGCAGCTTGAGGCCGACATCCGCCGCGAGGTCCCAGAGGTCTCATCCATCCTGACGCACATCGAAAGCGAGCCCGCCACCATCGAGCGGCCCGAGTCGCTCGAACCCGACCGCCAGCTCGAAGTCCGCCTCCGCCGCGCCGCGCAGGCGTTTCCCGAAATACTCGACATTCACGAGGTCTTCGTCACGCGCCTGAACAACCGCATCCAGGTAAGCTGCCACGCAACCCTGCCTGACGACCTGCCCATGTCGGAGGTCCACGCCGTCATCACCGCGCTCGAAAACGCCTTCAAACAAGACTGCCCCGAGGTCACGCGGCTCTTCATCCACCCCGAACCGGCCACCGACAACCGGCGATGAGGGTCTTGTTATCCTGAACAAGCCATGAAGGTCAGCGTCCGCGCCATCAATCGCTTCTTCAACATCATCGTTGGCGCATTGGCGATGTTCGCGGTCTTTCTTACCTCGGCGTTCATCACCATGCGGCTGTTCATTCACGGACGCGAGGTGAAAGTACCCATCCTGATTGGTCAGAGTATGGCCAACGCCAGCGAACAAGCGCGTAGCCACGGTCTGCGACTCATCCTCGAAGATCGCTTCTACTCAAGCAACACCTCTCCCGGAATCGTCCTCGGCCAATCCCCTGCGGCTGGTACCACCGTGCGCCGCCAGTCCATCGTGCGCGTGACGGAGAGCCTCGGCGCGCAACAGGTCGCCGTGCCTAACCTGATCGGCGAGTCCGAGCGCACCGCTTCGATCAACCTGCGCCGCGTGCAGCTTGAGGTCGGCACCATCGCCTACGTGCAGGCGCCCGGAGACCCCGGCACCGTCATCGCGCAAACACCAGAAGCCAACGCCAGTGGCATCGACCGCCCACGCGTCAGCCTGCTGTTAAGCCAGCCAAAAAACTCTGCAGCAGAGCAGAACGCAACTGCCGGCCAAACTATCGGCCAGAACGCACCTCAAGCTACCAGCCAAGACCCCGCATTCGTCATGCCATCGCTGGTAGGCCTGCCGCTAATGACTGCCGCCACGCGAGCCTCTGCCGCCGGATTACGCATTGCCAGCGCAGAGGAGATCAAGCCCACGGCAGCAAGTACGACCACTCCCACAGCCACAACGACAGCCTCCAGCACCCCGACTACTGCACCGACGGTAAGCCCGGCTCCCGCTACACCCGCCACGCCGGTTGCAGGAAGTTCTACAGCCACGGTCGTCGCTCAAACACCTCCGGCTGGCTATCGCGTCACAAAAGGCGACGCCGTGCATCTCTCCATCGCCTACTGAATCAATAGAATAGATTTATTCAGCCACAATCGAGCCGGGCGAGCACTTCGACGCAACCGGCAAAGAACGGACGCACCGAACGATGATCGCCGAAATCATAGCCGTCGGCTCTGAGATGCTGACACCCTTCCGCCAGGACACCAACTCGCTCTACCTCACCGCCGCGCTCAACGACCTCGGCGTGCAGGTTGCCTACAAAACCATCGTAGGCGACAGCCTCGCCCACCTGACCAGCGCCGCCGCCATCGCCATCAGCCGCGCGGACATCGTCATCTTCTCCGGCGGACTCGGCCCCACCGAAGACGACCTGACCCGCGAGGCCGCAGCCGCAGCAATCGGTGTCGAACTGCACCCGGACAACGGCATCCTCGCCGCGCTCTACAAGCGCTTCGCCGCGCGCCAGATGGTGATGCCGCCCAACAACGCCAAGCAGGCCGACGTACTCGACGGCGCGCTCGCGCTCGACAACAAAAACGGCAGCGCCCCGGGTCAATATCTCGACACCGTCGTCGACGGTCACCGCAAGATCGTCATCCTGCTGCCCGGCCCGCCCAACGAGCTCAAGCCGCTCTTCGACGAGCAGGTGCGCCCGCGCCTCGCCGCATCGCTGCCCATCC
Organism: Edaphobacter acidisoli; assembly: GCF_014642855.1. Taxonomy (NCBI): domain Bacteria; kingdom Pseudomonadati; phylum Acidobacteriota; class Terriglobia; order Terriglobales; family Acidobacteriaceae; genus Edaphobacter; species Edaphobacter acidisoli. Next base: position 223,490 of record NZ_BMJB01000003.1, read on the forward strand.
GCCATCTCGCCAAGCGGATGCTCCGCATGGCGCTCATCCCGGAGTCGCATGTGGACGCGCGCACCGCACCCATCTACAAGCAATACCCCGACGTCGAGACGACCATCCTCGCACACTCAGGCGAGATACAGCTCCACTTCCTCTGCGCCAAACCAACGCTCTCCGAGGCGCAGGCGCGCGTCGATGAGCTGACCGGCAAGATCGAAGCCGAGATGGAGGACGCAATCTTCTCCTCGCACGGCGAGTCGCTCGAAGAGGTCGTACTGCTACACCTCGGAATGCGCCACCTCACCCTCGCCACCGCCGAAAGCTGCACCGGCGGCTTACTGGCCCAGCGCCTGACGGCAATCCCCGGAAGCTCGCGCTACTTTCTCGGCGGCGCCGTCGTCTACTCCGACGCGCTCAAGACCGCCTTCGCCGATGTGCCCGCCGAATTGATCTCCACGCACGGTCCGGTCTCGCCGGAGGTAGCACATTCTTTAGCCGAAGGCATCCGCGCACGCACCGGAGCTTCACTCGGCGTCTCGATCACCGGCATAGCTGGCCCTACACCGGGTTCGCCCGGTCCCGATGCAAACAAGCCCATCGGCCTCGTCTACATTGGCCTCGCCGACGGCCACGAGACGCAGGTGAAGGAGTTCCGCCTGCCCGGCGACCGCGACCGCATTCGCCTGTGGGCCAGCCAACAGGCGCTTGAACTCGTCCGGAGGCACCTGTTGTAAATGCTGACCACGGATCACGCGGATGATCGCGGATTTAATTTCTTCTATTGATCCGCGCAGATCCGCGAAATCCGCGGTCGCTTTGGCCTTGTTCCCTGTGAGTTGTTTAGAATCGAACAGCCGTGAATACCAGTCTGTTTGAACTCTTCAAGATCGGCATTGGGCCTTCCAGTTCGCACACAGTCGGCCCCATGCGTGCAGCGCTTCGCTTCGTCCACCAGCTCGAATCGCAGGGCCTCCTTGAGCACACCGCGTCGGTCAACGTCGACCTCTACGGCTCACTCGCGCTCACCGGCATCGGCCACGGCACCGACCGCGCCGTGCTGCTCGGTCTGCTCGGCGAAGCTCCAGACAAGATCGACCCGGCAACAATCGACGCAAAGCTCGCAGAGGTTCGTAGCTCAGGCCGGCTCAACCTCGCAGGCAATCACATCATCCCCTTCACCGAGCGCCAAAACCTGCACCTGCGCCGCGACCAGATGTATCCCGCCGCCGATGTCGTCTCGCACCCGAACGGGATGCGCTTCACAGCCTTCGACGCAAACAACGTCACCATCGCCGACGAGGTCTACTACTCCATCGGCGGCGGCTTCATCGTCTCCGAAGCCGAACGCACTTCCGAGACGAAGTCCTCGACGCGCAAAGTTCCCTACCCCTTCCGCAGCGCAGAAGAGTTGTTAGCTACCGCCAAACAGCACAACCTCACCATCGCTGAGTTGATGCTCGCCAATGAGTCTGCATTGCGCAACACCCCAGACGCAGAGCAGCAAGTCCGCGCAGGAATCTTCAGCATCTGGCAGACCATGCAGGCCTGCACCCAGCGCGGCATCGAAACCGAAGGCATCCTGCCCGGCGGCCTCAACGTTCGCCGCCGCGCACCGCGCCTGGCGCGCCGCCTCGAAACCGAAGGATCGAGAGACCCGCTTGCACCAATGGACTGGGTCACGGTGTGGGCAATGGCCGTAAACGAAGTGAACGCCGCCGGAGGCCGCGTCGTCACGGCGCCCACCAATGGCGCAGCGGGAGTCATCCCCGCCATTGGCCACTACTACCTGCGCTTCTGTGAAGGCACAGCACAGGAGAAGCAGGAAGGCATCATCCGCTACTTCCTCACCGCCGCCGCCATCGGCATTCTGTACAAGGAGAACGCCAGCATCTCCGGCGCAGAAGTCGGCTGCCAGGGCGAAGTGGGCGTCGCATGCAGCATGGCTGCGGGCGGGTTGGTCGCGGCTCTCAACGGCACCAATGCACAAGTCGAGCATGCCGCCGAGATCGCCATGGAGCACAACCTCGGCATGACCTGCGACCCCATCGGCGGCCTCGTGCAAATACCCTGCATCGAGCGCAACGGCATGGGTGCCGTGAAGGCCATCAACGCAGCGCGCATGTCGATGCATGAAACCGGTGGCCACAAACTCTCGCTCGATCAGATCATCGCCACGATGTATCAGACAGGACTCGACATGCAGTCGCGCTACAAAGAAACCTCGCTCGCAGGCCTGGCGCTGAACATCATCGAGTGCTAGCAGTGCCAAAATCGGTACGCTGAATACGGAAAATTCTTCGAATATTCTTCGAGCCGCCAGCGGCCTGCAACGTCTTATCAACACACTGAGGGCATATGCGACTGAGCTTTGTCGTACCTGCCTACAACGAAGAAGCCTACCTCCCAGCCTGCATCGAATCGATTCTCGCCGAGATTCGCGGCCTCGATGTACCTGCTGAGATCATCGTGGTCAACAACGCAAGCACCGACCGCACGCGCGAAGTGGCTTTGAGTTACCCGGAAGTCAAACTGGTGGACGAGCCACGCAAAGGCCTGACACACGCGCGCCAGGCAGGCTTCAATGCCAGCACCGGAGAGCTGATCGCCAACGTGGACTCCGACTCACGTCTGCCCCAGGGCTGGGTGCGCCGCGTGCTCGACGAGTTCGAGACACGGTCCGAGATGCTTGCCCTCAGCGGCCCGCTCGTCTACTACGACCTCTCGCCCGCACGATCGTTGATGGTGCGCGTCTTCTACGGGCTGGGATGGCTGACCTACGCGGTCAACCGCCACGTACTTCGCGTCGGCTCCATGGTGCAGGGCGGAAACTTTGTCGTCACCCGCCATGGGCTTGAGCGCATCGGAGGCTTCAACCTTGCCATCACCTTCTACGGCGAAGACACCGACCTGGCACGGCGGCTGGCACAGGTTGGCGAGGTGCGCTTCACGCTGGGGTTGAAGATGTTCTCCTCGGCGCGGCGGTTGAAAAAAGAGGGCATCCTCACCATGGCCATGCGCTACTCCCTCAACTACTTCTGGACCATCTTCCGCGAGCAGCCTTTCACCAGGGAGCACATCGACGTGCGCGAGCGGCCAGTAAGCCAGGGTTGATCTACCCGCCCTGCTGCAAGCCAGACAAACACTCAAAATAAACCGAGCTGCCGTAAAAGGCAGCTCGTTTTCAGTTGGTCAGCGAACGAAGAATTACGCGATCTCCTGCATCGCATCGGCATCCAGCGCATCCACATTGACCCGCGGAGCAGCCAGGCTGAGTGCGCTGGCCAGCGCACGATGGCGCAGGAGGCGAACGCACTGTATTGCCGCCCTCAATGCCAGTGGCGCTTTGCCGCGCGGCCACAGCTCGGCCATCGAGCGCATCTCACCCGTACCGTCCAGATGGAAAGCGCGCTCATCCCAACGCTGCCAGCCGGGGCTGAACTGCGGATGATCGCTGACTGCATCGAGCGTCGATTCCAGAATGCGCTGCTCCCATGGCCTCGCATACTGCTCAAGAAACAGCACGTGGCTCTGCCGCTCCACGCGAATCTCGCGGACAAACGCGCTGAAGCTGGTCACATTCGTCAGGTTGATGTTGGCGTTGGGCTCGAGTCCATGGCGGTCGCCGCCGGAGATCAGCAGTTGCGACCAGCGCCGTGCGAGCTCCATCACCTGGCGGTTCTCACGCGCGTGCCGCAATCCGTTGAGCTCCAGAGCGTGTATCTGCCCGTTGTTCTGCGCGAGGAAGCGGTCCAACTCCATCGCATGGTTGTCATCGCCAATCTTGTACAGGTCCCATATCGGATGATTCAGTACGATCAGCACCTGCGGAATCGAGTCCAGCTCGCGCAGCATGCGGCGAAGCTCCTGATCGTCGGGCGCCGCCGTAAATCTCTCAAACCGCTCCATCCATCCAGCCGCCTCCTCGCTGGGCAGGTTATGGATCCCCATATGAAAGGCCGTCTTGCGAAACGGAACAGTCCACTCGACCGAAAACGGAATACGCCGCGCCACGGGAATCGTGCGCAGCAGCATCGGCGCGTGGATGTTGTCGTGGTCCGTAATGGACACCAGCGGATCGAGCCCAAGCGAAAGTATCTGCTTCCGCTCCAACTCAAATGCCATCAGGGGCAGCAGTGGCGGACGCCAATGTGCAGTATCAAAATCCAGAGTCAGGTTGTACCGCTCTTTGCTGACCCTGGCGTAGTGCGCAACAATCTTGTCTACAAAAGGAACGCTGGAGCAAACAGCGTGAACGAAGTTAAGCGTCTCGACGGAGAAGCTCGTATGGCTATGGAGCGAAACACCCGTGGTATAGGCCTGCGAAGCATCGGGCACCTGCCAGATTCGGGAAATCTGCGAGAGTGGCTGCATGGCGTCGTCCCCCCCGGCTTTGCACTTGCCGGACAACGCCAGTCTGCCAATGTTTGCTGAATAGAACGTGACAGGACGAAGAACAGACGCAGAATTGGTGCATCGGCGCAGCCATGTACCTGAAATAGCAACATCTGAGCGCCTGGAGCCATCCTGTTACGCCACGTTGAATCGCCCCGCATTGATCCAATAACGGGTGTCGACCGTCACGGCGCCATCGACCGCGTAGCGAGCAAAATACTCGCGCAGCCCCTCAACAAACTGCGGATAACGCTCATCGCCAACACGCGGGGCTGGCGACAGCGACAGCGCCATGCCCAGAAGCTCATCCCACCCGAACGCCATCGTGTCACGAATCTCTTCGTGATGAAAGTCGCGGGGAATGTGGTCGCCAACGCTCTCATAGATAGCAAGCGCGACGCGCATGTCGACCTTATCGACCGCACGCTCGCGGAGGAGCTGCTCAAACGCCGTGTTCTCTTCTCGCCCCGTATGCGAGCGGCCAAAAGCCACAACCGCTACCCATCCATCCGGCTTCAGGATGCGCCTGAACTCAGCCATCGCGCGCGGAACGTCGAACCAGTGCAGCGCCCTGCCTACGACAATCATCTCCACCGAGTGATCGGCAAGGCCGGTCGTTTCGCTGGTCCCGTCGACGATCTCCAACCGCGTGTCTCCCGCGTGAAGCTCGGCGCACATCGTGCGCATCCCCGAATTCGGCTCGACGGCAATCACGCGATTGTCGTTGGCGAGAAAGACATCGCCCAGCATACCTGTACCCGCGCCGATATCGGCGATAGTCCACTCCGGTGTCAGTCCGCACCAGTCGCGCAGACGAGGCAATAAGACCTCCGGCGCATAAGGCTCCCGATAATTCGCATACTGCTGCGCCAGACCGTCGAAGCGGTGAACATTCTTCTCCATCATTCCCCCACAGGCTATTCGACGTACAACGCAAGCTCAGAGTCGCATTACCGTTCCACCGCCAGCGCCACCGAGTTGCCCCCACCAAGACACAGCGCCGCGACGCCCTTATGCACATCGCGCCGGATCATCTCGTAAATCAGCGTCACCAGCACGCGCGCTCCGCTCGCACCAATCGGATGGCCAATCGCCACCGCGCCACCATTGACATTCACCCGCGAGGCATCGAGCCCAAGCTCCTTCATCACGCCCAGTGCCTGCACGCTGAACGCCTCGTTCAACTCATATAGATCAACCTCATCGCGGTCCCACCCCGCCTTCTTCAGCACCCTCTGAACCCCTGTCACCGGAGCAAGCATCACCCACTTCGGCGCAACGCCGCTCGTCGCCTGCGCCTTGATCGTCACCAGCGGCCTCAAGCCAAGCGACGCAGCCTTCGCCGTAGACATCACCACGACAGCCGCAGCAGCGTCATTCACCCCCGGAGCATTCCCCGCCGTCACCGTTCCGTCTTTCTTGAATGCAGGCTTCAACGCGGTCAAAGCCTCCAGCGCCGCGGCCGGATGATCGACTGCGTCGTCACGCACACTCTCGTCACGCCGCACCACCGTCACCGCGCCCTTCTTTCCCGGCACCTCGACCGGAACCACCTCAGCATCAAATCGCCCCTCACGCCACGCAGCGCTCGCCCGCCGGTGCGACTCCAGCGCATAGGCATCCTGCTGCTCGCGCGTAATCGAGTGCTTCTCAGCAACGTTCTCACCGGTGATGCCCATGTGGTAGTTCTCACACGCACACCACAAACCGTCCCTGATCATCGAGTCCACCGCAACCGAGTCGCCCATGCGCATCCCCCTCCGTGCCTGGGGCAGAAGATAAGGCGCGTTCGACATCGACTCCATGCCGCCGGCAACTACAACTTCCGCATCACCCGCCATCACTGCCTGCGCCGCCAGCGCGACTGCTTTCAGGCCGCTCCCACAAACCATGTTGATCGTCATCGCCGACACCGTGTCCGCAATACCACCACGCAGCGCAGCCTGCCGCGCCGGATTTTGACCAAGCCCTGCAGGAAGCACACAACCCATCAGGCACTCGTCTATCGACACAGAGGAACCGGAAGCCGCGTCAATCCCCGCTCTGCGCAAGGCTTCACGCACGGCAATCGCGCCCAGGTCAATCGCCGACATCTCTGCAAACGCGCCCTGAAATTTGCCCACCGGTGTCCGCACCGCCGACACAATCGCCACTGCATTCATCGCTCGCGCCTCACATATCGCATCAAAAATCGAAAGCCGGAACGCGCCAGTATACGTCTCGCATCTCGCATCTGACACTCACACGAGAGCGTCACGACCCTTCTCGCCGTAAACTTTGTTCAAAAAAAATTTCACAAACTAGAAGATTTTTCTTGACAGTTAATTTTCGTAAATCTATACCTTCGTTAGCTGCAATGATGTGTTGTTGCAGAGTCGATGTCTAATCATTAGGGAGAATAGGCACATGGCAGTTAAGAAAGCAGCTAAGAAGGCAGCCAAGAAGCCGGCGAAGAAGGCCGCAAAGAAGAAGTAATCTAAACCTAAACGCAAAACGGAACGGGGGGCGCGGCAAACGCCCCCCGTTCTATTTTGTCCAGTATTAACGCGGCTATTGTGCGGGTGTGTTCTTCGGAGTGGAGAGATAGCCCGACACCGTGTTCTTCTCAATCGAGTTGACGACGATCTCATACAGCACCGGATCCTTGCCCGTGTAGAACTGCACCGGCTCATCCAGCCCCTTGTCTTTCTTCTCAATGTTGCGGTCGTCCGCACTGACCATCATCGTGTACTTCGAGTGCTTCACGTCCGCCTTCTTCAACTGGAGCTTGATCGACGAGAGCAGCGTCGGCTTCTGCCCCTTACGCAGGGTGAACTCGAAGTAGTTCCGGTCGCCTTTGTGCTTCAGTATCTCCAGCTCGGAGTGATTGGTGGCGATCAAGCCGCTCATCACACCGGCATCGCCCATCACCCGGTTCAGTTGCGTCTTCGTCGCTTCAAGATCACTCTTCGTATTCGCAACGTCTGTCTTTACGCCACCCACGTCCGTCTTCACCGAAGCCACATCGGTCGAAACCGCGCCTACCTGCTTCGTAGTCGCCGCCTGCTCGGCCTCAAGCCTTGTCGTGGCCGCACGCTGCGAGGCCAGAATGCTCTCGGCGCGAGCCTCCAACTGCTTCTGCGTCATGCCGACACTCTGTCCCAGCGTCTCGCTGGTCGCACGCAGCCGCGCATTGGTCGCATCCAGTTGAGCGGCCAGGTCCGCATTCTTCTGGTCGGCGGTCTTCAATTGCTGGTCCGCAGCCGCAAGGTGGTTGGAAAGTCCATAGCACCACACCAGCGCCCCCAGAGCAGCCAGCAGCGCCACCACGACGATGGCCATAAACGCGCCCGACATAGAGCGCTCAGCCACGTATCCCTCTTCGCTCATCGCACACCTCCTCAAAAAAACGCTGTAGCCTGCCGTTCGCGTCCGGCAGAACTTCATCCCCAAACTATACCTGCTTCCCGGCCAACTACACTGGTCTTATGCAACATTCTGACATCTGCATTGCTGGCGCAGGCATCATCGGTCTTTCGCTTGCGCTCGAGCTGCACCATCGCGGAGCGCGCATCACCGTTCTCGAACAAGCCATGCCACTCGGCGAAGCCTCCACCGCAGCCGCAGGAATGCTCGCCGCAGCCGACCCCGACAACCCGCCCGCGCTGCGCCCTCTCTCTGACCTAAGCATCTCGCTATACCCCTCGTATCTAACCCGTCTGCGCGATCTCTCCGGCCTCGAAGTGCCACTTCATACCAGCCGCGCGCTCCAGGCGCTGCCCGAGCACATGGCAGAGACGAGCGCAGTGCTCAGCGCCGACGCTCTCCGCCAAATCCTCCCCCAACTCACTCCCGGCAACCGTCGCTTCGTCCTGCTCGACGAGCACAGCCTCGATCCGCGCCAGCTGGCCACGGCACTTCTGGCCGCCGTCCGGGCGACCACAATCGAACTACGCACTCAGACGAAGTTCCTCTCCGCAAAATCCTCAGGCGACGCCGTAGAAATCCAGACCGCGGCAGGCACCGTTCACGCGTCACAGTTCGTCGACTGCACCGGCGCCTGGTCCACCCAGACAGCCCCCAAAAAAGGACAGATGCTCGCCGTCGCGCTTCCTGCATCCCTGCCGCTCGCCACCGTCGTTCGCACGCCTGACATCTATATAGTTCCCCGAGCCGCTGGCCCCAAGCCGACACGAGCCATTATCGGAGCCACAGTAGAGGACGCCGGCTTCGACAAGACCGTCCACCCAGCCGACATCGCGCGTCTCAAAGCCCAGGCCACCAGCCTGCTGCCACAATTGGCCGATGCAACCCTCCTCGAAAGCTGGGCCGGACTACGTCCCGTAACGGCGGACCATCTGCCGCTGCTAGGCGCAACCCCCAGCCGTACCAATCACTTCATCGCTGCCGGACACTACCGCAACGGCATCCTGCTGGCCCCTGCAACCGCCCACGTCATGGCGCAGCTGCTCACTGGAGAAACCCCCGCCATCAGTCTTAGCCCTTATTCCCCCTCTCGCGTCTTATAAATTGAGAGGTCGAAAAGCATTAAACACGCGCCGAAAGCCGCACCATTTTGCCGATATTCGCGCAACTCGCCGTGACAACGCTTTCCGCGCTGCGCTATAAACGAAGTACCTGCTTTTACTGGAGAAACTGCTCATGCCCACTGTTGTTGCACCGAAAGGCCTGGAAGGCATCGTCGCCACCAGCTCATCTATCTGCTGGATCGACGGCGACGCCGGCGTCCTCTCCTACCGCGGCATCGACATCCATGAGCTTGCCCAGCGCTCCAACTTCGAAGAGACCACCTACCTGCTCTGGTTCGGCCGCTTGCCCAATCAGCAGGAACTGGCCGACTTCTCCGCGCAGCTCTCCGCCGCCCGCCAGCTCGACCCGAAGATCATCGACCTGCTCCGCAGCGTGCCCACCGCAGCCTCGCCCATGCAGGTCCTCCGCACGGCCGTCTCCATGCTCAGCATGTACGACGCCGACGAGGCCGACTGCAGTCACGACGCCAACGTCCGCAAGTCCTTCCGCCTGACCGCGCAGATCGCCATGATCGTCGCCATCTTCGACCGCATCCGCAAGGGCAAGCAAATCATCGAGGCCGACCACACGCTCTCCCACGCAGCCAACTTCCTCTGGATGCTCACCGGCGAAAAGCCCTCCGAGACCGCAACCCGCACCTTCGACATCGCGCTCATCCTGCACGCCGACCACGAGCTGAACGCCAGCACCTTCGCCGCGCGCGTCATCGCCGCCACCCTGGCTGATATCCACTCCGCCATCACCGGAGCCATCGGCGCGCTCAAGGGCCCGCTCCACGGCGGGGCCAACGAAGCCACCATGCGCCTGCTCTACGCCATCGACAAAGCCGGAGAAGACCCGGTCGAGCACGTGCGCAGGATGTTTGCCGAGAAGAAGAAGATCTCCGGCTTCGGCCACCGCGTCTACCATACCGAAGACCCGCGCGCCACGCACCTGCGCCGCATGTCCGAGGAGCTCAGCAAGACCTCCGGCAACATGAAGTGGTTCGAGATGTCGCGCAAGATCGAGAACTTCGTCAAGCAGGAGAAGAAGCTCAACGCCAACGTCGACTTCTACTCCGCCTCGACCTACACCCTGCTCGGCATCGACATCGACCTCTTCACCCCGATCTTCGCCGTCAGCCGCATCGCCGGCTGGGCCGCGCACGTCATCGAGCAGCACGACGACAACCGCCTCATCCGCCCGCGTGCGGAGTACGTCGGCCCTGCCTACCCTGCGCCATATGTCCCCCTGGCCAGCAGGTAAGCCGAGCTTCTTTCGAACACATCAGTTTCTGTTCAGAATCGGCATCGCCATCAAAAAGGGAGCGGCTTCCAGGCCGCTCCCTTTTGCATTTCTCTGATCAACAGTTTTTTTCATCTCCGGAAAGCGATTGATAGCGCTTGAAAACCTCGATTGCATAGAGGGCATCCTAGCGATTGAACCACCTAACTCAATCGCTCTCGCCAGTTGGGGCGAAAGACAAGTGATTGCCGTCCTATGGACAATCCATGTGGTTTGTACGTCAACCTGGAATCTGGGCTGTTGTAATCACCCGTCTTGTTGTTTCTTTGTTGTTTTATTTTTCGAGAGTGCAGAATGATTGAATACGAATCGCTTGCTGGAGTTCTCACTCCGCATGTAGATCGTCCGTGCGCAGAAGCTGCCTATCGGAATCTCCTGTTTTCGCTCGTTGACAGGGAAACCGCGTGGCTGGACTTGGGATGCGGACGCTTCCTCATTCGAGAATGGCTGCCCGACGCGCAAACAGCACAGATGCAATTCAGTCGTGTCTGCAAACGTATCGTCGGGATTGACCTCGAAGAGAAAGATTTAGAACTGAACCCGTACATCCACGAGGCGTGTGTTGGCAGCATTGAGCGGCTGCCCTTTCCAGACAGCTCCTTCAACCTGATCACTGCTCAAATGGTCATCGAACATCTCGCCAACCCATCCGAAGTAGTCGGGGAGTGTGCGCGAGTGTTGGCTCCAGGCGGAGCTTTTCTCGCTTTGACCCCCAACCTGAAGAATCTTCTGGTTGCTGCAGCAAGCGGCATCCCCAATGCCATCAAGCGAGCCTTCACATGGCGGGCTCAGTCTCGCGACCCCCATGACATCTTTCCGACGCACTATCGAATGAACACGTCCGCCACTCTCGAAAAAACGCTTGCCAACGCAGGCATGCAGGTCGAATTCATCGAATACATCAACGGCTCGCCCGACCTCGCCTTCGTCCCTGTTCTCAACAAGATCGAGCAACTGATCCGAGCCATGCAACCGGAGACCTTCCGCAGCGATCTCCTCGTCCTCGCAAGAAAGCCCTTCACCCACGCCTGATACCGTTTCCACGACCGCACCAGCCACAGCGGTAAAATGAAGCTGTGCGCAGGATTTACATGGACGCGAACGCCACCACGCCTCTCCTGCCAGAGGTATTCGAGGCCATGCGTCCCTTCTACATGGAGCACTACGGCAACGCCAGCTCCATCCACCAGCAGGGCCAGCAAGCCCGCGCCGCCGTCGACCAGGCCCGCGACTCCATCGCCCGCCTCCTGCGCTGCCGCGCCTCCGAAATTGTCTTCACCTCCGGCGGCACTGAGAGCGACAACCTCGCACTCTTCGGCACGCTCAAAACCACCAACGGCGAAAAATCACATCTCATTACCACCAGCATCGAGCATCACGCCGTCCTGCACGCCGCCGAGGCGCTCGAAAAACAGAACGTCGAAGTCACATTCCTGCCCTGCACCGCACAAGGCCTCATCGAGCCAGCCGCGCTCGCCGCAGCAATCCGCCCCAACACGCGCCTCGTCAGTGTGATGTTTGCCAACAATGAGACCGGCGTCATCCAGCCCATCGCCGAGTTGGCCGCCATCGCCCACCAGACCGGAGCGCTCTTCCACACCGACGCCGTCCAGGCTGCAGGCAAGCTGCCCATCGACCTCAGCCCGAAAGGGCCGCTCAAGGACGTGGACCTCGCCACCATCTCCGGCCACAAGATCCACGCGCCCAAGGGCATCGGCGCGCTCTTCGTGCGGCGCAGCGTGCGCCTCGCGCCCATGATGCACGGTGGCATGCACGAGCGCCAGCGTCGCGCCGGCACGGAAAACGTCGCCGGAATCGTCGGCCTCGGCAAAGCCGCCGAGCTCGCACTGCAGTGGCTCGCAACAGACGGTCCGGCAAAGCTGGCCCCACTACGCGACCGCCTCGAACAAGGCATCCTCGCTGAAGTTGAAGAAGCAGGCATCAACGGAGCAGGCGCACCGCGCGTCGCCAACACGGCCAACCTCTACTTCGACCACGTCGAAGCCGAAGCGCTCGTCATCGCGCTCGACCTCAAGGGCCTCTCGGTCAGCGGAGGCGCCGCCTGCCAGTCCGGCGCAACCGAGCCCTCACACGTCCTCACGGCAATGGGCCTCAGCCCGGCCCGCGCCCGCGCCAGCATCCGCTTCTCGCTCTCGAAACTGACAACGGACGATGAGGTAGACGAAGCACTCAAGCTCGTCCCGGCAGCCGTTGCCCGCCTGCGCGAGCTCTCACCCACGTACAAGGCGGCAATCGCGGCTACGCTATAAGCCTCACAGATACCAGGGAATATTCACCACCACAATCCTCTGGTTGCCCCTGAGCAGCAGCAGCAGCTTCAGCAACTGCACGCGCTGATTGTGCAGCGCATTCTCCCACCAGTGCCGCACCACCAGCTCCGGCAGCAGCACAGCGATCTTGCGGCCAGGATTCTCTTTCTCCAACTCAAGGATGTAATCCATCAGCGGATGGATCACAAACCTGTACTGTGACCGGATCACCTTCAGCTCCGGCTCCTTCAAATGCGCCGCCCGTATCGGCGCAAGCACATGGTCTTCCCAAACCTCATCCAGGTGTCCATCCTCATCATCGGTATGGACGTGCACCACCTTGATCTGCTTTGAGAGCAACAGCCCAAACCGCATCGCCTTCTCCGTAATGCGGTCCCACCTCGCCATCGGAATCACCACAATCGGTTCTTCCAGGTTCACCAGGTTCAGCGGAGTAATCTCTTTCATCTCACGCTTCACGCGCGTGTAGTGGTGCTTCACCGCCATCATGATCAGAATCATCGTTGGGATCAGCAGCACCGTAACCCACGCGCCATCATGAAACTTCGCGGTAGCCACCACAAGCGTCGTAATGCCTGTGGCAACCGCACCAATACCATTGACGAACATGTGCCACCAATGCCGCCGGATGCCACCCTCTTCCTTCTTCCAGTGCATCACCATGCCGGCCTGAGAAAGCGTGAACGCCAGAAACGCGCCAATGGCATACAGCGGAATCAGCCGGTCGGTGATGCCTCCAAACAGGATCAGAATCACCGCCGTGAATCCAGTCAGGGCATAGACACCGTGCGAGTAGAGCAACCGCCGTCCACGCAGGATGAACACATGCGGTAGAAAATCATGCTGAGCAATCGCGCGTGTCAGTCGCGGAAAATCGGCAAAGGCCGTATTCGCGCTCAAAGACAGCGCAGCCAGCACCGAAGCGCTCGTCAGGTAGTAGAACCACCCACGTCCAAACACCGCCGCCGTCAAAATACTCACGACGCTCTGATAGTGCTCCGCATTGGGGTCCATCGCCGTAATGCCGTACGCGCGCGAAAGCCACGCAATCCCGAACAGCAACACCATCAGGATGCCGATAATGATCGTCAGTGCGGTCTGCGCTCTCCTGGTACGGTTCGGCTCGCGAAACGCCATCACTCCGTTCGAGACCGCCTCGACGCCAGTCATCGCCGCGCACCCACTCGAGAATGTCTTCAAGAGCAACCACAAGGTCAGATACTTCACCGTCGTCGGAACGGCAGGAGGAAGCGATGTCACCGCCACCGGGTGTCCGCCAGAATGGAGGGTCTTGAAGACGCCTACTCCAATCACCGTCAGCAATGTGGCCACAAACAAAAAGGTCGGCACGATGAATGCCGCCCCTGTATCTTTCACACCCCTCAAATTCACGATCACTAAGATCGTAAGGATGACTAAACAGATAAGTAATGTGTGCGGCAACAAACTCGGTATCGCGCCCGTGAGCGCCTCGACACCTGCTGAAATACCTACCGCCGCCGTCAGAATGTAGTCGATCATCAGCGCCGCTGCGGCCAGTAGTCCCGGAAACGTCCCCAGGTTCTCCGTCGCCACCGTGTACGAACCGCCGCCATGCGGATACGCCGCAATCGTCTGCCGATAGCTGAAAAACACAATCGCCAACAGAATCAGGATCGCCGTAATGACCGGAACGATGTGTTGCAGTCCCGCGACGCCCAACGGAATCAGCAGCGTCATCGCCGCTTCCGGGCCGTATGCAGCGCTGGTCAGTGCATCAAGTCCGAAGATGGGGATGCCGGCAGCAACACCAATCTGCTCAGCCCGCTCTTCACTTGTCGCGAGGGGTTTTCCTAGAATCGAATCTGTCAGGGACATGCTTCATAGATATTACTGCCTTTGTCAACCGGCTCCTTACTTTTCTTAGGGTTTCGTTCTTTCTGCGCCCTATAATTAAGCAAACGAAATCCATCCAACAGGACCGTATGCCTACCTCCATCTACGACATCCCCGTCCATCGCATCACCGGCGAAGCCACCACACTTGAACCCTTCCGTGGCAAGGCCATGTTCATCGTCAACGTCGCCAGTCAGTGCGGACTCACGCCGCAGTACGACGCTCTTGAAAAGCTCTACACCCGCTTCAAAGACTCCGGCCTAGCCGTCCTCGGCTTTCCCGCCAACGACTTCGGCTCGCAGGAGCCTGGCTCAAACGAAGAGATCAGTTCATTCTGCCGCACCAACTACAGCGTCGACTTCCCCATGTTCTCGAAGATCGCAGTCACCGGCGCGGCCACGCATCCGCTCTACCAGGCGCTCATCGCTGCACAGCCCACAGCCACCGGCCCCACGCGCCAGAGCTTCCGCGAGCGCCTCAACGGGTTCCTCGCCAGCAAGCACAACTCCGCCACCAATCCCGAGCCTGGCATCCTCTGGAACTTCGAGAAGTTCCTCATCGACCGCAACGGCAACGTCGCCGCGCGCTTCTCACCCGAAGTTACGCCCGACGATCCTGCCGTCGTCTCCGCCATCGAGTCCGCGCTCAAAGCCTGACAAGAGCCTGAAACTTGCACGAACAATCAAATACCGTATCTCAACGGTGCAGAGCAGCATTTGAGAGCAACCATTTTGTGGCACGGCTCATGCCGTCCCCTTAACTTGCAAACATACTCTTGCCACGAAAGAGTTCTCGAATGAACAAACGTTGTTCTTTTCTAACCCTTGCTCTGCTCGCTCTCACCTCTACCGTCGCTCTCTACGCCGAGCAACCCATCCGCATCACCGCCGACCTCTCTGAAGCCCCCCGCAAGCTCTACCACGCCGAGATCGACATCCCCGTCCACGCCGGCGACCTCACGCTCACCACGCCAAAGTGGATTCCCGGCAACCATCGCCCCACCGGCCCCGTCAGCGACATCACCGGCGTCGTCTTCACCGCCAACGGCAAGCCACTCGCCTGGCGCCGCGATGACGTCGAGATGTACCAGTTCCACGTCACCATCCCCGAAGGCGTAACCACGCTGCACGCGCACCTCGACTGCATCGTCACCTCACGCGTTACGCAAAAGTGGGCCGTGCTTGAGTGGGAAAAACTCTTGCTCTATCCCGCCGACAAGCCCGTCAAAGACATCCCCATCGAGCCCTCCGTCTCCGTCCCAGCAGGATGGGGCATCGGCACCGCGCTCACGCCCACAGGCACTGACACCAAGCCCGTTCCAGAGACAGGCGTCGACGAAGCCGACCACACCTCCACACCCGGCGCAGTCACCACGCACTACGCGGCCACCACCGTCGAGCAGCTTGAAGACTCCCCCGTCATCACCGGCGAATACTTCCACGAGCTCGCCCTCGCGCCCGATATCTCCCCCAAGCACTACATCGACGTAGTCGCCGACGAACCCTACGACTCAAATCTTCGCCCACAGCTCCTCGACGAGCTCTCCAACCTCGTCCGCGAAGCCAGCGCCGCTTACGCCTCGCACCACTACCACGTCTACCACTTCCTCCTCACGCTCTCCGACGCAACCGACGGCGAAGGCCTCGAGCACGGCCAGTCCTCCGACAACGGCACCGACGAAAAAATCTTCTCCGATCAAGACCACCAGCTCGTCGACTCCGACCTGCTCTCGCACGAGTTCACCCACTCGTGGAACGGCAAATATCGCCGCCCCGCTCGCCTCTACCAGCCAACGTTCGAGACACCCGAACAAACCGACCTGCTCTGGGTCTACGAGGGCCTGACGGAGTATATGGGCAATGTGCTCGCCACACGCTCTGGCCTGAAGTCGCAATCCGAGTACCGCGACATCCTCGCCATGTCCGCCGCCAATCTCGACAACAAGCCTGGCCGAGAGTGGCGCCCCACACTCGACACTGCCATCGCCGCCAGCGTCCTGCGCGAAACCAGCGCAACCTGGTCCAACTGGCGCCGCGGACAGGACTACTACCAGGAAGGCGAGCTCCTCTGGCTCGACGCCGACACGCTCATCCGCCAGCGCACCAACAACCAGAAGTCCCTCACCGACTTCCTGCACATCTTCCTCGGCAAGGGCGGAAACACCGGCCCGCTCATCGTCCCCTATGAGCTTCCCGAGATCGTCGCCGACCTGAACCAGGTCACACCCTACGACTGGGCAAAGTTCCTCCATGACCGCATCGACAACATCAACCCACACGCCGACCTCGACGGCATCACGCGCGGCGGCTACAAGCTCGTCTACACCGCAAAGCCGAACGCATCCGAAGAGATCATCGACAAAACCTCCAGACACCCGCGCGGAGCCAACGTCTGGTACTCGCTCGGCATCCGTGTCTCCGACTCCGGCGTCATCTCCGACGTCCGCTGGGGAGGCCCAGCCGACACCGCCAGGCTCCACCCCGGACAGAAGATCATCGCCGTCGACGGCATCATCTTCTCTTCAGGCGCGCTCAAGGCCGCCATCGATAAAGCCAAAGGCACAACCGAACCACTCCATCTCATCCTGCAAAGCGACAACTTCGTCACCCTCACCGACATCAACTACCACGACGGCCAACGCTACCCCGCCCTCGTCCGCGTAGACAGCGGCCCTGACTACCTGGACGACATCACCGCACCGCTGACCAAACCTCAACCCGGTTCGGCAGAGAGACAGTAAAGGATCAGGGGCGAAAATGTTGTCATCCTTCCGCGAAGCGGGAGGACCTGCTTTTGCTTCCGTCAAACCGGCAAGAATATGGGTGCCCCATCCATCGCGGTTTCATGCGATGGGTGGGATAGCATGAAGCTCACCCAAGGAGAAAGATTCAACCAACTCCCAGCTAACGCAGATGCACCTTCCCAAGCATCGCCATCAGCCCACTCTGCGGAGCACCCGCATCCGCGCCCGAATCCTTCCCCCAAGTCCAATACAAAGCGGCATACGTATAAGTCTCCGGCTGCCCAGCAACCGTTCGCCCAGCCGCAAACAACAAGTCGAACCCCTCCTTGAACTCATACGACCCACCCAGGTCCGCCATCGTCGCATACTTCGTGCTGCCCACAGCATCGCCAATTGCGCCATGCCCAAATAACTCGGCGCCCAGCATCAGCTTCTTGTTGATCTGCCGCTGCACCTGCCATCCAGCAAACGGATAATCGTTATACCCTGACTGCCGCACGATCACCTCGCCACCACCACCATAGCTCGTCCACGAACCCCAGCTCTTCTGCACCCACAGCGGCATCCTGTACCACGTTGACCCAACACCCAGCCCCTTCGCAGCATTGCCACTCGGTAGTTCGACAAACGGAAAGATCCCCACCTCTGGCCGCCGTTTCGTCTCCTTCACCAGCCGCAGCTTCACCCCCAGCTCCGTATCGCCAACTCCGACGTAAGTAGGAATCTTCTGCGAGGCCGGAGGAAACGCCGACACCAGCGGCACAATCAGATGAATCTGCACATTGGGCACCGCGCCCCAGTTCACCTCATACGCTGGAGCCTCCAGCGCAGTCCCACCCTGCGCCGTGCCATCCGAGAGCTCAAACGCATACATCTCAAAATGTCGAAATGGTACCGGGTCCGGATCATCCGTCTGAAACGGTGGCCCTGCAAAAGCAGCTCGCGGCGCAGCCGTCAACAGCACAATCAACCCAAGCAGCCAACCGCGCGCACGCCTCAAAAAACAAGCCACCCGCTGCATAGCCGAGCCTCCACCGAGGTCAGTCTAGCAAATGCATATGGCAGGATTTTGATCACAACAAACTCGTCCAGCACAATGACGGAACGCCCACTCATGCCGCAAATCTCATCGCAGCATGAGTGAGCTTTCAACGCAGTGTCTACTTCGTCTCTGCGAACCGGACCAGCTTGTCCAGCGGGCCAGTCCATCCATTCCGATGCGCATCCCGCGAAGCCTCGGTCGCAAACCGCTCCTGCGTCAGTTTGATCTCGGTGCCACCGTCCACATCCCGCAACGCCACCGTCACCAGCGACTCTTCCGTCGGATTCCAGTCGCCACACCACGTAAACACCAGCAGATCAAACGGATTGACTGTCACGTATCTGCCAGTCACCCTCGAAGTGCTCACATCGGTTCCGCTTCCTCCTGTCGTGCCGGTCATCTCAAAGAGATACGTGCCGCCGGCACGCGGGTCCGCCTCCGCCCTGCTGCACGGCCTGACCTCCCCACCGAACCACTGCCGCACAAACTCCGGCCTGGTCCATACATCGAAGACGCGCTCCCTGCTTGCCTTGATCACACGCGTCAACTCCAGCTTCAAGCCCTTACCTTCTGCCTGTTCTACGACTGCGGCCATTGTCTTCTCCTTTTTCCAGGTAGGTCTGGAGAGCATCCAACTGCTGCGTCCAGAATTTTTCATAGAAGGCCAGCCACTCCTCGGCCGACCTCAGTGACTTCGCATTCAACCGAACCATCTGGTAGCTCCCACGCTTCCGCCGCTCGACCAGCTCCGCCGCCTCCAACACCTTCAGGTGCTTCGAAACAGCAGCAAGCGTCATCTCATACGGCCGCGCAATCTCGCCAACCGTCTTCTCATATCCGGCAATGTCCCGCAGAATCGCTCTCCGCGTCGTGTCCGAGAGCGCATGAAAAATCAGATCGAGTTGTAAAGCATTGGATTCAACCATTTGGTTGAATACTATGCCGGAACTCAAAATCTGTCAACCATTTGGTTGAATGATTTCGGAGGCACAGCTATCCCCAGCACTAACTTATAGATAGAGGTTCCATCCCGAACAGAGTGCGGGTCCAGAAGCTATTCCGACGGACCTGCCATATGAAAGTTCTGCGCATAGACATCGCCAGCTACTCGTTCGCTGCGAGCCTTCCGCGCCAACGCATACGCATCCTCTCTGCTCATCGCGCCGCCAATCGACACCAGATAAGGCGCGCGCCCATTCGGCGTAAACACCTCCGGCTTCAACTCCGGATGGCGCGACGCCAGCCGCTCCGCCTTCGTCTTCGCCTGGTCCTCATGGTTATAGGTAAACGCAATCGCCCGCCATTCCACACGATCACCAGCAGCCTGTCCTGCAGTCGAAGCCGCGCTCGAAGCAACTCCATCGACTCCCGTCGCCGCAGAAGGCTTCAGATCAGCCGGCACAGGCGCCGACTGTTGCGTAACAGCCGCATCCACCGCCGCAGGATGCACCACCGCTACACTCTGCTCCGCCGAATGGCCATGGAACATTCCCCACACAAACAGCGCCACCACAACCACGCCCACTCCCACCAGGGCCTTCCACCCCATCCCCGACCGGGATGAAACATCCTCTTCATCCGCCAACAGGGCCGCAGTCCGCGACGACGGCATCGCAGCCACTTCAGGCTCATCTTCAAATTCGATCTCAGGCTTGTTTCTGAACTCACTCTTAGGCTCGCCGCCCAGCTTATTCACAACCGCAGGCGTAGCCGCCGATGCAGCAACCGCGGCCACCGGAGCAGTAGCAGCCGCAGGCACCACCGTGCCGGCAGCAATCTGCGGCGAAGCAGCAGGAGCAAGCGCAGCTGCAATCTCCCTGAGCCCCCAGCTCCCATTCAACCCATTCCGCACAATCCCATCGAACGGAGCCGCCAGAGGCAACTCACTCTTCGCCTCCTCCAGCGTCCTCCGCTGCGTCAGCGACCGCAGCAGCACCGCCGCCAGATCGCGCACGTCTCGCCGCTTGATTGCAACGCCTTCATCACCCTCTGGCGTCTCGCGAATGCAATCGCTCCGCAGCTTGATCTTCTCGCCCACAGCCAGCACGCTGCCCGGATCGATATGCTCATGCACAAAGCCGTTGTCGTGCAGAGCCTTCAAGGCTCCCACCAGACTCTCGGCAACCTCGCGCGTCTCCTCCACCGTCAGCCGACGCACACTGACAATCTCTCCCAGATTCCCGTCCGCAGGCTCCATCACGCCATAAACCAGCGGAGCGCCATCCATCTCCACCTTGCCAAACTTCTTCAGCTTCACCAGGTTCGGGTGGTCCAGCGCCGCCACTTCACGCCACCGCGACACAATCCTGTCGTCGTCAAAGTGCGACTCGATCAGCCGAATCACCGTCGGCTTTCCCGTGCCGTTCGGGGTCGCGAAGAACGCGCTCCGCCCTTCAGGCTGCAACAGTTTGGTTAGAGGGAAAACACCATCAATCGTGCGTCCTTCGTATTCACTCCAAAGTTCCATATTGGTTTCCAGTCCTGGTCATGGATTCCAAGGAGAAGGCCGGCAAGGGCAAAACGAGCAGCGCTCCAAACTTTCGAGGAAGCACAAAGTCGAACGCAGCTACAAAGCCACGCCCCATTATCCTTCATCGTGCCACTCACCTCAACGCCACAAAATCCACATGTACATAATCGAGTTCCACCCAACCCGATCAGTTCCCCGGAGGAATCACCAGATACTGCTCCAGCTTCCCATCCGGCTCCTCATACACCGTCACGCGCAACTGCTTCTTGCCAAAATCCACGCGAAACACCCGAAACGTCATCCCGCCACGCTTCTCCTCAGAAGTCTGGGTAAAGCTCACAGGCGTGCCCAGCGGCTTCAAACTCGACTCATAATCATCGAGTGCCTCCTGCGTAAAGTACGCATTGCAAAGCTCCGTCAACTGCGACCGGTCAACCTTTCCCTGCTGCAATCCAGTAAAGATAGCCAGCGCCCGCGCCTCCGCAGTCTTGTCAGAATCTCCCTCACTCGCGCCGCCAAGTACCAGCGGAGCAATCCTCCGCTCCAACGCGCTCGCCGCGTTCGAAGCATCCTCGTTGGTCAGCACGGTAACCGAAACCTTGTCATCCACATACACCGTATTCTGCGCCACAAACCCCGACACCTCGCCCGAGTGCGCCACAAACCTGTGCCCATCGCGCTCACCCACATCCAGGCCCAGCCCGTACCCGCTGCCTTTGCCATCCTTCAGCTTCACCTCCTGAAACATCTCGTCATACGAAGCCTTCGAGAGCAGCGTCCGGTTCATCAAACTGATATCCCACTTCGCAAGATCACGCGCCGTCATCGCCAACTCGCCCGCCGCGAACATCCAACCCACGCCCTCCTGCGGAGCAGGCCGCAGCGGCCCCAGCGCGTGCCTGTAATATCCCGTCGGATCTGTCTCCGGCAGCCGGCTCGCATCCGAGTTCAACACGCTCGTCATCCCCAGCGGCCCAAAGATGCGCTCACGCAACTGCTCCATCAGCGGCTTGCCGCCGACGATCTCCGCAATCCGTCCCGCAATCACATAATTCGTATTCGAATACTGCCACTCGGTTCCCGGATCGAAATCCAGCGGCTTCTTCCCCCACACATCCAGAATGTGTTCCGCCGTCGTATTCGCCATCATCGTCGTCATCACGTAGTCCTCGGGCCAGAAATCCTGATACCCGGACGTCATCGACAGCACCTCGCGGATCGTCACCTCGTTCGCCCGCGTCAACCCCGGCAGATACTTCCCCACCGGATCATCAATCGACAGCTTCCCGTCCTGCTGAAGCATGAGCAGCAGCGCCGCCGTGAACTCTTTGCTGATCGACCCGATCGAATACTGCATCTCCGGCGTCGCCGCCATCTCCGGCGAAAGCCGCGCCTCGCCATACGCCTTCACGTAAGCGACCTTCCCGCCACTCACCACCGCGACCGAAGCGCTCGGCACTCCAGTCGCAGCCAGCACTTCAGAAGCCGCCGCATCCATCGCACTCTCTGTCGTTGCAGGCAACTGCGCCGCGGCAGTCAACACAAACGCAAAGCATCCCAAAGCAACCGCACATGAAAAACCAGCAATTTTCATGCCCGCAAGACTACCAGCATCGATGCTGTCTCGCCAGAGAGTGCTACGGCAGATCGCAGTTGCAGTTGTCGTTGCCCTTGCAGTTGCAGTTGTCGTTGCAGTTGCTGTTGCAGTTGTTGTTGCAGTTGTTGTTGCCCCTGAGATAGGCCCGGACTTCAGTCCGGGCAACACCAGCCACAAAAAAACCAGGGGCTTCAGCCCCTGGGATATAGCCTTGCCAATGCCATCTCCGAGTCAGCCCACAGGCAACGTCACAGCAGCCGCACCGCGCTGCACCTCCGCAGCCCGCCGCAGCTTCCACAGCGAAGCAAAGTGCAGCAGCACCGAAAGCGGCACCAGAAACACCGGAATCATCACCAGCGGGAACGCACTGATCAACTCATTCGGCTTGTCCAGCGCAAGCAACTGAAAGCGTGAAGGCGAAGTCAGAAACCCGGTCGTCACCGCAACCACGAGGTCCAGCAGCCCTAAAAGATTCCAGACCCGCAGCCGTCCAGCCTTCTCACGTGGACTTCGCATATAAGCCAAACCAACCGCAGGCGCCGCCAGGCCAACTGCCATATCACCCAGACCCGCTGGCAGCGCGAACACACCCGGCAACTGGCCAATCGCATACAACACCAGAAAGATCACGCCCAGGACTCTATAGAACTGCACCCCCACAATCCATTGCTGCGAGACCGCATCCACCACCCTTCGCAGAAAAGGCCACGACCAGAACAGCACCAGCACCGCCGCCGCAGGACCAAGCAGCCCAAACTGAATCGTAGGCAATTGGCCGGTGTGATAAAACCCAGCCCGAGACGGCACCAGCGCCACAACAAACCAGGCAGTCAGCAGCGCAGCAACAGCCCACACCGCCTTCCTTCGCTCTCCATCCGCCCATCCCGCACGCTTCAGTTCGCGGTGCACCGCAAACGCAATCACCGCAATCACCGCCACACTTCCGACCACACTCTCCGACATCAGAAAACCTGAAACCAAGCCGCTCATAACCGTCCTCCGTTTCACTTTCAGCTCAATAGATGTAGATACATCTATTCGGACACAAAAAATTAAGCCTGTCCCGCGGTCTCAGCCACGCTCGTCAACAGCTTCCCCATCAGCTCCCAATCCCTGTCCCCCAACCCCTCACTCAACTTCCTCTGCGCACGCTCCCAATGTGGTCTGGCCTGTTCCAGCTTCCGCCGCCCGGACGAGCTCAATGCCAGCCGCTTCTCCCGCCGATCCTCACCCTCCTCCACACTTACCCACCCGCGCTCCACCAGAGAGACCAGCGTGCGCGTCAGCGTCGTACTGTCCATCGCCAGCAGCTTCCCAAGCCCTTTCTGCGTAATCTCCCCCGCCAACCCCAGCGACATCAGCAGCGTGTACTGGCTCAGCTCCAGCCCGGAAGGGCGAAGCTCCCGGTTATACATCCGCGTCACCGCGCGCGCCGCACGCCGAAGCTGCGCACAACCGCAAGGCAAAACCGGAAGCTGTGTAGGCTTTCGTCTCATCAATCCATGTATATACACATTTCTAGCGGGCCGCA
Source organism: Edaphobacter acidisoli (assembly GCF_014642855.1). Taxonomy (NCBI): domain Bacteria; kingdom Pseudomonadati; phylum Acidobacteriota; class Terriglobia; order Terriglobales; family Acidobacteriaceae; genus Edaphobacter; species Edaphobacter acidisoli. Next base: position 247,233 of record NZ_BMJB01000003.1, read on the forward strand.
ACAAACCAGCTTTACCCGGCAACCACCGGCAGCTTCGCCGCCTCCCACGCTGCAATCCCACCCGCCAGCTCCACCACATCCGTAATCCCATGCTGATTCAGCACACCCGCCGCAATCGAAGACCTGTACCCTCCGGCGCAGTGCACCGCAATCCTCCGCCCACGCGGCAGCTCACCCACCCGCGCCGCGAGCTGCGACAGCGGCAGATTCACACTCCCCGCCAGATGCTTCGCGCCCCACTCCTTTGCGCTCCGCACATCCACCACCAGCGGAGGCTCCTTCGAAGCCAGCTCCTCCGCCAACACCGGCGCGCCCACCCGCTCCGTCTGCCAAACCAGATCCGGCCGCCCCGCCAGCGCGACCATGCCGTCCTTCAGATACCCCTTCACCTCATCGAACCCAATCCGCCCCAGACGCATCGCCGCCTCCTGCTCGCGCCCCGGCTCCGCCACAATCACAATCGGCTTCGCAGGATCCAACACTGTCCCCGCCCACGTCGCATACTGTCCACCCAGCCCAATATTGATGCTGCCCGCAAGATGCCCCTTCGCATACTCCGAAGCGTCGCGCACATCCAGCACCTGCACGCCCGCATTGCTCATCGCAAGCACATCCTCCAACTCCACCGGCCGCAGCCCATGCTCCAGCGCCTTGTCCAGCGTCTCCCGCTCGCGCGTATTCAGAATCGCATCGTAGGTAAAGTAAGCAGGCGCATCCGGCTGGTCCGCCGACACCAGCCTCACAAACTCCTCCTTCGTCATCGGCCGCAGCGCATAGTTGAACTTCCGCTGCTCACCCATCGTCGACACCGTGTCCGACGAAATATTCTTCCCGCACAACGACCCCGCCCCATGCGCCGGATACACCAGCGTCTCGTCCGGCAGCGTCATCAGCTTCCCGTGCAACGACTCATACAGATGGCCGCCCAGCTCCTCCGCCGTCCACCCCAGCGAAGCCCGCAGATCAGGCCGCCCCACATCACCAATAAACAACGTGTCCCCAGTCAACACCGCATAGGGTTTGTCATTATCCTTCGTCAGATCGAACACCAGAATCGAGATCGACTCAATCGTATGCCCAGGCGTCTCCAGCACCTGCAAACGCACGCCGCCAAACTCCAGCGCATCGTCATCCTTCATCGCGACAAACCTGTACTCAGCCTTAGCCTGCGCGCCCAACCGAATCTCCGCCCCACACCGATCACGCAGCTCCAGATGCCCCGCCAGAAAATCCGCATGAAAGTGCGTCAGAAAAACATAGCGAATCTTCGCGCCAACACGCTCCGCATCATCCAGATACTGCTGAACGTCCCGCTGCGGATCGACCACCACCGCAGTTCCGCTGGCCTCGTCTGCAATCAGATACGAAGCATGCGCAAGACAACCAAGGTAGTACTGCTTCAGAAACATGCCGCGAAGTATAAAGCAGAACCATTACCACTGGCTTTCAAGCAAGCCCGCGTCTCGCTTCTGAGGCGTGAGTTCTACGAAGCCGCCGCACGCTCCAGCTCCGCAATATCAATCTTCCTCATCCCCATCATGGCCTTCATCGCTTTCGGATTCTTCACCAGCTCCGGTAGCTTCGCCGGCACAATCTGCCACGAAAGCCCAAACCTGTCCTTCAGCCATCCACACTGGCTCTCTTTGCCACCATTAGCAGTCAGCTTCGCCCAGTACTCATCCACTTCCTGCTGCGAATCGCACCGCACCACAAACGACACCGACTCATTGAACTTGAACATCGGCCCACCATTCAAAGCAGTAAACCGCTGCCCATCCAGATCGAACGCAATCGTCAGAGGCGTTCCCTTCTTTCCAGAAGGATCATCCGCCGCCCTCGTCAACTTATCCAGGCGACGCGAGTTTTTAAACACCGTCAGATAAAACTCCACTGCCTCTTCCGCATTGTTATCGAACCACAGAAACGGCGATATCCGGGGGAAACCTTCGAAACCACTCATACGTTCCTCCACCATGTTTTGTAACGAGCAGGCAGCAGGAAAGCTGCGACGAGTTATCTCAACACACGATACTTGCAAAAAGCAAGTATTTTACTGCATCGTCCCCAGCTCAAGGTGTGTCCAATCAGATAACGAGGACCAGCACCGATGACACTTCACACCTGTCTCAACTACGGCGGAAACTGCCGCCAGGCCTTTGAGTTCTACCAGCAGCACCTCGGCGGAAAAATCACCATCATGATGTCGCACGCCGATTCGCCCGCGCTCAACCAGCTTCCTCCCGAGCAGCAGCACTTCATCGTCCACGCCCGCATGACCCTCGGCGGCACTGAGTTGCTCGCCAACGACGTTCCACCCGAGCGCTTCCAGCCCATGCGCAGTGCCTACCTCTCGCTCACGGTCGACAGCATCGCCGAAGCCGAGCGCATCTACGCGCTGCTCTCCGATGGAGGCCAGATCTTCATGCCACTCGCCGAAAACTTCTTCGCCCATCGCTTCGCCATGCTGCGCGACAGCTTCGGCACCTCATGGATGCTCATCCATCCGCGCGCCCAGGCTTAGCCATCACGCCGTAAGCGAACCAGAAGTCTCTTCCGCTTCTACCGTACTCTGTTCCAGCGCATGGCGGCGAATGCCACGCAACTGCCCTCGCAGTAGCACCAACAGCAACACGCCCGAAATCATGCTCGCCAGTCCATCCGTCATCAACAGCCCGCGCACGCCAAAGTGCTTGTACCCCTGCCCATCGGCCCAGGTCATATACACAATCGCGCCATTCGTCGCCGCGGCAAACAATCCAAGCTGCGTGCTCGCCACCGGGCTCTTCTGTCCGACCAGCTGGTATCCCAGCGAGTTAAACGCGGCATACACCACGCCTGCAATTCCGTTGTAGACGAGCACCCCCACAACAAACGCGGCAGTATCGTGCGGCGTAAACGCCATCGCCAGCGCACACACACTCGCGCTGATTCCCGACAGCAGATACATATGCCCACGCGAAAGCTTATTCGCCGCATACCCACCCGCCAGCGCTCCCAGCGAAGTCGCAATCGCACAACCGGCTCCTGTAATCCAGATCACCGTATGCTCGGCGGTATGGAAGTCCTTGCCCATGCCCGAAAACAGATTGATGGCCGCCACTGCGCTCGCCGGCGCAAGGAACAGCGCAAATCCCGTCAGGCATTCCTTCGCCTTCGACGCCTTCCACGTCGCCTTCATCGCATCCGTAAATATCTGTTTGAAGCCAAACGACGACCGCTCCGGATCAGGGAACGCCACCGTCGGCAGTGTCCCCAGGATGATGAACACAGCCAGTCCCGCTCCAATCAGGCCCGCGCTCACATGGCTCGACAGCGACATCACCGCCAGCGAACCCAGCGCGCCGCCGCCCAGGTTCGCGACATTCGTCCATCCGCTTACCGAGCCGCGCAGATGGTCCGGCGTGAATCCAGCCGTCCAGCCGCTCACCGCGCCTGAAAACAGCACCAGCGACAACTCCGCAACCGTCAGCAACGCCGTAGCCTGGCCAAGATGGGCAGGCGTCAACAGCATCAGCGCACCCGCCACGCACACCGCGCCCACCGTTGCCGTCAACCAGCAATACGCCCTGCGTGTCAGCCCCGTATCCATCACCGGCTGCAGCAGAAATCCCCAGAACGTCGGGGACATCACCACCGCGCTCACGCTGGCCACCTTGTACAGCGGAATCCCCAGGTTCGTCAGCAAAAACGGCAACGCCGTAATGGTGAACCCCACCACCAGTCCAAACGGAAAGACCGCCAGTCCAACAATCCACGCCGGCGGCATCCGCCGCGCTTCGCCTTGCAATTCAGTCTGTGCCAGAAAAACTCCCTCAAGCTGCTGCTACGACGGCACTATACCAGCCAGCACAAACCTTCGTCGCGCCTCCAACTCATCTGCGTCTGTTGGCAAGAGTTGTCACTCTTGCGTATACGCTCCGTCAAAATTCAGTTATGCTTTGTCCACCGGACTCCATTCCGCGAAACGCAGTCGGCCCACACCGACCGCATCACGCAGTTCAACGTTATCTGGCAAAGGGTTTCCATTCGAATGCGTATTGCTTCTGTCGGCACGGCCTATCCCCCCAACCGCTATCCCCAGGCAATCATTACTGAAGCGCTCCGTACCCGCTGGCAGGACCGCCTGCCCGAGCCGCGTCTGATTAATCGCCTCCACGCCAACTGTGGCGTCGAATACCGTTACACCGTCTTCCCGCTCCAGACCTACGCCGACCTCTCCGGCTTCGGCCCCACCAACGACGCCTGGATCACCGCCGCGCTCGATCTCGGCCAGAAATCCATCACCTCCGCGCTCGACCGCGTGGGCCTCACCCCCGCAGACATCTCCGCCATCTTCTTCGCATCCGTCACCGGCATCTCCAGCCCCACCATCGACGCGCGTCTCATCAACCGGATGCCCTTCCCGGTCAATATCAAGCGAACGCCCATCTTCGGTCTCGGCTGCGTCGCTGGCGCGGCAGGCATCTCGCGTGCTGCAGACTACGTCCGCGCCTTTCCGAAGCAATACGCGCTGCTGCTCTCAGTCGAGCTCTGCTCACTCACCTGGCAGGACAACGACCAGTCCATCGCCAACCTCGTCTCCTGCGGCCTCTTCGGCGACGGCTCCGCCGCCGTCGTCATCGCCGGCGCTGAAACTCCGCTCGTCCAAAGCCCCAACGGCCACAAACCCGGCCCGCGCATCCTCGACACCCGCTCGACCTTCTATCACAACACTGAGCACATCATGGGCTGGGACATCGGCAACCTCGGCTTCAAGATCGTCCTCTCGCCCGACGTCCCCAAAGTCGTGCACGAGCATCTCAAAGGCAACGTTGACAGCTTCCTGGCCGACAATGGCCTCCGTGCCGAAGACATCTCCAGCTACATCTTCCACTCCGGCGGCCCTAAGGTCCTCGAAGCCATGGAGACCACGCTCAACTTGCCACCCGACGCGCTCGCCCCATCATGGAAGAGCCTCCGCGAAGTCGGCAACCTCTCCGCGGCATCCGTGCTCGCCGTGCTTGAAGACGTGCTCAGCAACTCTCCCGGCAAGCCCGGCAGCTACAGCATCCTCGCCGCCATGGGACCTGCCTTCTGCTCGGAACTCGTTTTGCTTCAGTGGTAAGGCGCATCCGAACCCAACACGGCTCTTTACACGAAGCATCTCTCGCTGTAAGTTTGGCTTGATCGTTCTTGCAGAGATCAAGTTCGAGCGGTCGCGAAAAGAAGCAGAGGCACGAGCGAGCTGAAAGTCCGCTCCCGAGCTGCCTCAGGACAAGGAAGTTGAACTGCCATGGACGACATTGCCAGCCGCTGTATCGAGATCATCGCCAAGTCGAAGAGCATTCCGCCTGACTCCATCAAGCTCACCAGCACCTTCGAAGAGCTCAATATCGATTCACTCGACAAAATCAACATCTCCTTCGAAGTCGAGGAAGCCTTCAGCATTGAGATCCCCGACGACGCCCTCGGCAGCCTCAGGACTGTCGGCGACGTAGTCGAAGGCGTCAAGATGCTCCAGCAGAAGAAGGCCGCCACGGCCACCGGCAGTCCCGCCAGCGCCACTTCCTGACCGTGACGCTCCTCCTTCGCATCTCCATTGCGTAGCCCCTCCGCATCTCACACGTGCCCAATCGACTTTTTCGTCACCCTCTTCAGCTCCTGAGGTACGCTAGTCAAAGCCACAGGATTGGAAAGGTTGTGAAGTGAATCGAGTCGTTGTTACAGGTCTTGGCTGCGTCACCCCCATCGGAAGCACCATCGAAGACTTCACCCTCTCGCTCTTCTCCGGAACAACCGGCATCGTGCCCATCGGCCACGTCGAAGGCGCACCCGAAGGCAACCCCGGCGTCCGCTTCACCCAGATGGCGCAGGTCAAAGACTTCGACCCGCTCCAGTACATGTCCACCGGCACCGCCACGGCCACTGAACGCGCCGCGCAGCTCGGCATCGTCGCCGCACGCAAAGCCGCCGAGCACGCAAAGCTCCTCGAACCCAACTCCCCCGCCAGCTTAAGCTCCCACCTGAGCGAAGACACCGCCATCATCCTCGGCTGCTCCTGCGCCGGCCGCTCCGCCGAAGAGCCCCAGCTTGCCGGCCTCTACCTGCGCAACATCCGCGCGCATCCGCTCACCGTCGTCCGCACCATGGCCAACTCCGGCGCGGCGCAGGTCTCCATCGACCTCGGCATCACCGGCCCTGTCCTGACCATCTCCACCGCCTGCGCCTCCGGCACCCACGCCATCGGCCAGGCCTTCCACATGGTGCGCAGTGGCCTCGTCACCGCAGCCATCGCCGGCGGCCACGACGCTCCACTCACCTTCGGGTTCCTCCGCGCCTGGGACTCCATGCGCGTCGTCTCGCCCATTCGCTGCCGTCCATTCTCCGCCGACCGCGACGGCATGACCCTCGGCGAAGGCGCGGCCATGTTCACGCTCGAAACCCTCGAAAGCGCCCAGGCCCGCAACGCCACCATCTACGCCGAGATCGTCGGCTTCGGCATGTCCGCCGACGCCCATCACATCACCCAGCCATCCTCCGACGGAGCCGCCAAAGCCATCCGCATGGCGCTCAAAGACGCGCGCATCCAGCCATCCGAAGTCGGCTACATCAACGCCCACGGCACCGGCACCCAGGCCAACGACGCCACCGAAGCCGAAGCCATCCACAAAGCCCTCGGCGCAGACATCGCCCCCACCGTGCCCGTCAGCTCCACCAAGTCCCTGCACGGCCACTCCATCGGAGCCACCGGAGCCATCGAAGCCCTCGCCACCGTCCTCGCGCTCCACGACGGCAAGGCCCCCTTCACCTTCGGCACCACCGAGGTCGATCCCACACTCCACCTCGACGTCATCACCGAAACCCCGCGCCCACTCGACCCCGCACGTCCCGTAGCGCTCTCCAACTCCCTGGCCTTCGGCGGCCTCAACGCCGTGCTCGCCATCCGCCGCTTCTAGGGAAGAACTCACAATCTGCAAGACCCTCCCCGTCGTCATCCTGAGCGAAGATTGCCATCGTGAGGAAAGAGCCGTCATCCTGAGCGAAGCGACCGTAGGGAGCGTAGCCGAAGGACCCCGTGACCGCTTTGGTTGCCCATATCCTTGAACCCTTTCGGCCACGTCGTGTCCACCGCAAACGCGCAACGACTGCCGGGTGCCCCATTCGAGCGAAGCTCGAACCCGCTGTCGCCTCTCTTCTCCAGCTTTCCGTCTAAACTGGCACCGATGACCTACTGGGCCCGCAGAATCCGCCGTCACGCCGCACTCATCCTCACCGCAGCCATCATCGTATGGATAGGCTTCTCCGCAGCCCCGCCACCCGACTTCCGCCATCGCCTCAGCCTCTCCACCGCCTACGCAGCACTCATCTTTCTAGCCGTCACGCTCGCGCTCGGCCCCTGGAAGCTCCTCACCCGCAAGCCCAACCCCATCAGCTTCGACCTCCGCCGCGACCTCGGCATCTGGGCCGGCATCCTCGCCCTCATCCACACCGGCGTCGGCCTCACCGTCCATCTCCGCGGACGCATGTGGATGTACTTCTTCCGCCGCCTCCATCCACTCGCCATCCAGAACACCAAATTCGGCGCAGCCAACTACATCGGCCTCGCCTCCGCGCTGATCTTCGTCCTGCTGCTCGTCATCTCCAACGACCTCTCCCTGCGCTCCCTCGGCAGTCGCCGCTGGAAGTCACTCCAGCGCTGGACCTACATCGCCGCCATCCTCGCCGTCGCGCACGGCGTCCTGTTCCAGCTCGTCGAAAAGCGCCATCTCCCCTGGATCATCGTCTTTGCGGCCATCATCCTCATTGCGACGGCAATCCAGATCACAGCCATCCTCTATCGCCGCACAAAGCAAAGCGGCGTTTGATAACCCGAACATCACCTCTGCTGCTTACTTGCCCATCAACAACAGTTATCGCTACGCTTAACCATGAACCTGAGAAGCTCGTTTTTCCTCCCCCTCGTTCTTGCACTCACCTGCGCAACCCTGCAGGCACAAGCCAGGCTCGCCATCTACGGCACCGTCGGCGGCGAGTCCGTCGCCCACCAGTCCTGGACGACCGCCGGAACCCTCGGCGCCTACGTCGGCGTCAGCGGAGCCGGCCCCATTTCCCTCGCCATCGACGGCCGCGCCGACCTCTCCAGCAACATCAAGAGCGGACTCTTCGGCCCGCGCCTCGCCATTCACCCTCCAGTCTTTCCCATCAAGCCCTACATCGAGCTGCTCATCGGCGGCTCCGGCGTCAAAAACGGCTCCACGTCCTTCGCCGCACGCTACGTCCTCGGGGCCGACACCACCATCCTCCCGCGCGTCGACTGGCGCATCCTCGACTTCTCCGACGGCCTCAACGACATCGCAGGCAGCCACCCCAAGACCCTATCCACAGGCCTCGTCCTCCGCTTCTAAAAGCCACGCCAGATCATCAAAAAAAGAGGCCCTTCGCAGAAAACGAAGGGCCTTAAATTTGCCACACATTCAAGCACTCGCTCTAAATTCCCTGCCCCCTGGCCATCCTCTGTGCAATGTCTCCAATCACCGGCAGCTTGAACCACTCGCCTCTGCTCGCTCGAATAATCGCCACCAGCCACGCGACGAAGAACCCAATCGACACCACCAGATCAACCAGCACAAACAAGATGCCGATCAGCGGAATGAAGTGCAGAACCACATGCAGAATCGTAATCGCAATCCACACCACGAACCACGCAACCGCCAGCGCAATCGACTGAAACGAGTGGAACCGCACCAGCGGCATTCTGTTGTACGGAGCAATCACCAGAAAGATAATCGCTGGAATGATCGTGATATACGAGATCGCTGCTGCAGCGGTCTCCGAAAGCCCACCTGAGCCAGCCATAGGCATAGCTCCAGGCGGCGGAGGCGCATAGCCAGCCGACGACGCAGCAGGCGGCGGATACACCGGCGCTCCCGGCGATACCGGCTGATATGAAGTCTGTTGTTGAGCGGCAGGGTCGCCCGTCAGGGCAGCACCGCAATTCGTGCAAAAAGTACTCTGGGGCCCCACTTCGGCATGGCATACAGGACACTGCATGGTAAGCCTCCTCGTGCGACACGTTTACCACCGGCAAGACAACGCTCGCCGAGAGCGTTACTCAGCATACCCCAGAAATGCGGCGTTTACCCGGATTTTTCGCACATCTCCGCACGTCGCAAATCGATGCACTCAGGCAAAAAGAGGCCCTCCAAAAAGGAGGGCCTCGTCGCACTTCGCAATCCGCGAAAGTTTAGTGAATATCGAACTGCTCCGGATGCAGGCTCGGGTCGGACTTAACCAAAATCGTCTTCCCGACCATGTCCTCCATCTCCTGCAGCCACTTCGTCCCCGGAGCCTTCAACTGCTTCACCACCTCCGGATTCACGCGCAGCATCACATCGCCGCGGTCCAGATGCTTTTGCATCTTCCGCATCTCCACGTAGATGTCATTGCACACCGTCACCGGCGACTTCGTCATGCCCGTGCCCTGACATACCCCGCACGACGTCGACAGCGTCCGCTCCAGCGACTGCTTCACACGCTTACGCGTAATTGCCACCAGCCCGAAGTCATTAAACTGAAGCACCTTCGACGGCGCACGGTCTTTCTTCAGCTCATCCTCCAGCGCAGCCATCACGCGATTGCGGTTCTTGCGCTCATCCATATCGATGAAGTCGATGATGATGATGCCGCCCAAATCGCGCAGCCGAATCTGCCGCACGATCTCCGGAATCGCATCCAGGTTCGTCTTGACGATCGTGTCCTCAAGCCGCGCCGTCTTGCCCACATACTTGCCCGTGTTGATGTCGATGGCCACCAGCGCCTCCGTCTGGTTGATCACAATCGACCCGCCCGACTTCAGCCACACCTTCGACCGCAGCGCCTTATTAATCTCCTCCGAGATGCCGAACTGCTCAAACAGCGGCGTCTCCTTCGTATACAGCTTCACCCGCCGAATCAGCGAAGGCTGGAACCGCTGCAGGAACCGCAGAATCCGCTCGTAATCACTCTCCGAATCAACCCAGATAGCCGAGAAGTTGTCCGTCACCTGGTCCCGCAGAATCCTCTCAACCAGATTCAAATCGTGATAGATCAGCGCCGGCGACTTCGAGCCCTCACTCCTCTGCTTGATATCAGCCCAAAGGTTCAGCAGGAAGCGCAGGTCATTGCGAAGCTCCTCTTCGCTCGCGCCCTCCGCCGCCGTGCGAACAATAAATCCGCCCGCAGCATCGCCCTTCTCGCTCAGCAGAATCTCCTTCAACCGCCTCCGCTCACCATCCGAATCAATCTTGCGCGAAACACCCGTATGGTTCACCGTCGGCATAAACACCAGGAACCGCCCCGGCAGCGCGATGTGCGAAGTAATCCGCGCGCCCTTCTTGGCAATCGGTTCCTTGGCAATCTGAACCAGCACCTCCTGCCCCGGCTTCAGCAGTTCGCTGATCGCGGGCAGATCGGTCGCCTGCATCGAGGGACGTCCCCCCCTGTGCTCGCGATGGTGATCGCGGCGACCACGGTCGCCCCTGTCGCCCGAGTGGCGCGAGCGATCATGCCGTCCCCTGCGCCCTTCGCGGCGTCCACTGCGACGCTCCACCTCACGCGAACGCGGCGAAGACTCCTCAGCAGGCTCTTCCTCCGAGCCATCAGCCTGAGCCTCGCCGTCAAACTCATCTTCGAGCCCGTCATCTTCGGTCTCGCCTGCCTCAAGCTCCTCTTCATCCACCGAGCCCGCAAAGACAGGATCGTGCTCCGCATCCGCCTCTTCGAGATCGTCTTCTTCCTCACCCGCACTCGTGCGCGTAATCTCGTCAATCGACATCTCGCGCAGCATCGTGCCCAGGTCCGCCGCACCCTCCAGCGTCTCCTCCTCGTCGAGATCGTCCATCTCTTCAATCGACGAAGCATGCAGCGTCGTAGCAAAATCCTCCTCGCCCGCCCCATCTTCCTCTACGTGTCCCTGCTGAACAAACTCCGCAATCGGCTCGTGCTCCTCATGCTGCAGGATCGCCGTCTCATGCTGTATCGGCTCAGCCGCCGCCGTCGTCTCTTCCGCAACCAACGCAGCCACCGGAGGCTCCGTCTCCATCTCGCCCGAAGCATGAATCGCCGTCAGCTCATGCGCCGGAGCAGCCTCTTCCGTCACCGCAGGTGCGGCGTCAACAACAGGCGCAGCATCCGTCTGCCAATCAAACTTCTCAAATTCCGTTTCCGTGGCACGCGTCTGGGCCACAGGCTCCGCAGCAGCAACCACTTCGTGCTGCTCAACAACCTCTTCTACCGGCGCGCTCTGGCGAAACTCACTCGGCGCAACCGGATCGACACGGTACGAAGCCGAAGCCTCAACCGGCTCATACTCAACCTCAGGCAAAGCCTCAGGAACAGGCTGGGCAACCTGCGCAACCTGCGGCTCCCTCCGGCGATGCCGCGAAAGCGTCTCACCCGGCAGCACCGCGCCGCCATCCCATCCCTCTGGAATCGCGAACGATGGGGCCGAGGGAATAATGACATTCGCACTCACCGGCTTCGCAGCAGCAGACGCCTCAGTCGCAGCAGCAGGCCCATCTCCCGGCTTGCGGTACTTCGAGAGCGACTCGCCCGGCAACAGAATCGGCTCTGTCGGAGCCTCGCTCGCCGTCTCATCCGCAGCATTATCTAAGCCATAATGCGAAGCCCGCGGAGCAAACCCACGCGGAGCACGCACCTCTCGTCCATCGCGGCCCCTATCGCGATCACGATCACGGCCACGTCCGCCACGATCCCTGCGGCCGCCACGGTCACGCCGTCCACCTCGATCATCACGACGCTCTTCGCGACCAGTGTTCTCCTCAGCAACCGCACCAGCTTCCTCTACCGGACTCCCCGCCGCTTCAAGATCGAAGCTGTCCTCATGTACTTCATCGTGGGCCTCATGCTCCTCGTGAACATCATGCGCGTCGCCCTCCTCATGCTGCTCGGCGTCTGCTCCCGCCTGCTGCTCGGAGCCTCCACGCGGCGCATTTCCACGTCCACGGCGACGTCCACGACGCCCACGCCACCGGCGCCCGCTATCGGCGCCCGGAGCGCCTTCGCCTGCAGCCTCAATCTCTTCAGCTTCTCCCGCACCATCAGCCGCCTCAGCGTGAACAGTCTCGGTCTCCTCCTGCTGCTCACCAGCCTCATCCGACTGGCGATCACGACCCCGGCCTCCGCGATCGCGGCGGCCTCGCTCACGACGGCCCGAATCTCCCTCGCCATCGCGGCGCGACGAGCCGCGCGACGAGCCGTTCGTATCAAACTCGGCCGAATCCCCGGCCTCTTCCATAAAGTCAGTGATGTAAAGAAACGCGTCGCGCTCCAGGCCAATATCCACGAAGCTCGACTGCATGCCAGGCAGTACCCGGGTCACGCGACCGTTATAAATCGACCCGGCCAGCGTGTACTCATTCTCGCGTTCGTAGTAAACCTCCGCGAGGTTATCGTCCTCCACGATCGCCAGACGGGTCTCGTGGGGTGTGCTTGAAATGTAAATCTCTTTCGACATGTGTGCTCTGCTCTTTCTGCCCGGCCCATTCAGGGCGCGAGCGGCAGGCGAGCACGAGAGCAAATCGGGATCTACACCTTTATGCGGTGCAGTTCACCATAGAGCGGACAGGGTGTGGGGACAGAATTGCAGCGTGGACAATACCCGGAGCGAGATGTTGTGACAACTCTTGTGCCATAAGCGCACCACGCGTACCTGACAACGATGCGGGCATGGCTGAACTGCTGAAACCGGGAACACACGGTGCAGACTTCTGATACTGCGGGCATGCGGATTTGGTGACCAGAACAACCTCAAGATCAATCACTTGAGGCGGGGCCGTTTGCCATCCGGATGCAATCATTTCCCTCTTGAACCTGTCCGGCCAACGGATTGATAGGTCTCTCGTCTCGGCCAGCCTTTACTTGTGTTCAAAATCTTTTCTGCTCTGCTCGCCGGCGGCTTTGCACGCGGGGGAGCAGGACCAAGCGTTGACAGGCATCTACAGCCATGTCAATCACTATTAACAGTATCGCACTAAAGCCCGGCACGGGCTAGTGACCCCGCGATTTCCCCTGCTCCACACTCACAATCTTTCCGAATCCCTCACCACCCCGAAGCATCTCAACACCTGCCAGAAAAGGTCATGCCGGTTCGGTAAGCCCGGCTGGCTGCGATTCTCCGCAGCTTCTGTCTCACCCGCATACGGGCCGAGACCCATGGCGATAGCGGCAGTGCGTGTGCACTGTCAGTTTGTCGCTGGGTCTTGAGAGATGAATTTCAGCAAGCTTGCCCATGCGACGGCCTCACAACCATAGGAGATCGCATCGATGACCACCCTCAACCACCTCAACCTCGCCACATCCAATGTCCCCGAACTCACCCGCTTCTTCCAGACAGGCTTTGGCTTCAACCTGATGGCCCAGCGCGGCAACGGCAACTTCAACCTGCTGGCCGGCGAAGACGGCTTCATCCTCGCTCTGCTCAACGACAAATCCGTCACACCCCAGACCTATCCCTCCACCTTCCACGTCGGCTTTCTCGTCGTCTCAACCGACAAAGTCCGTGAACATCACCGCCTGATCACCGAAGCCGGCTTCGACGCACCCGCGCCTGGCCCACTCCAGCAAGGCGGACGCAACGCCTACGGCTTCTACTGCCACGCTCCCGGCGGCGTCATGGTCGAAGTCAGCGCTCAGGCAGACTGAAGCTGAATCAAGAGCCATTAAAAGAGCCGCGCATCCAGTGAGTTAACATTCAGCGCCTGTAAACTCTTCAAACTACGTCGCTCTAAAACGATCTTTCAGCCCTTCAAATCCATCTGGTTCAAGCGAAGCGACATTTTCCTCCCGCTGTTGCTCTAAGCTCACATGGACTCAGATAAGACATCTTGCACAGTAAAAGACCCGCATGGGTTTTATTGGACTTCCGAACCTGTCGCAACCGGCAGGTACGATCGTCGGAAAGAAATGGAGTGACCCTACACCGAATTTGACCTTCAATTTCTTCACCGTTGAAGACTGATTCGTAGCTGCTGGACGAGCCCGAATACGCGATCACTAGCAATCGTCGTTGCGCAACCAGCAGCAGGTCTTGATCTCAACCTCAACATTTTTGCCGCGGTAAGCACGTGACATCTGCACGTCAGGGTACGCCTGCCTCACCGAGGCCAGTACTGGCGACAGTGTTCGTCTGCTCATGAAAAGCCAATTCCTACGACCAGAAAGTTCAGAGCACAAAGGAGCTTAACCATGATCCCTCTCAGTTGCAGCAAAATCATGCATTTAGCCGCATTTAGTGGCATCTTGCTGCTAGCCGCAGGCGCAGGGCCTGCACTCGCAGATCCGCTTGCAGTTACGGTTCTTGCGCCAGGCGTCCAGTCCCCAGCCGGTATCACGAACAACTACGAGACGTTCAACGCCGTCACTCCCAGCGGAGGCACGCTCACAACCAACTTCAACGGAAGCTCCATCACCGGAACCTACACCGGCGACTTCGCCATTCTCCCCGCCGGAGCCTTCGGCGGAGCCAATGGCTCCAATTTCATCTCTACCACCGGGTCCAATAGTTCCTACACCCTCACCCTCAGCAGCCCGGTCAATTACTACGGGATGTGGCTTTCAGCTCTTGACAGCGGCAACAACCTCAGCTTTTACAACGGAAACACCCTGGTCGAAACCCTCACCCCAACCAACTTCATCGGCATGTTAGGAGCGTGCCCGTCCACGACCAATCTCTACTGCGGCAACCCCAACAACCACCTCGACGCCACCGAGCAGTTCGCGTATCTCAACTACTACGACTCCACCGGGACCTTCAACAAGATCGTCTTCAGTGAAAACTCCAACTCAGGCGCGCAGTTCGAGTCCGACAACCAAGCCATCGCTTCGCTGCCTTCAGCTCCAGGCACCAGCGCCGTACCCGAACCGACCAGCCTCTTCCTGCTCGGAAGCGGTCTGCTAGGATTCGCGGGGCTCTTCCGTCGTCAATTCCTGTTGTCCTGATCTACGTCCTCACCCATCTGTGATGCGCCCGCGCCCTGTCTGCAAAGACAGGGCGCAGGCACATCGCGCTTCAGTTCACAAACCGCCGCATCCGCACATTCATCACAATCCCCAGCGCCAGAAACGTAAACATAATCGACGACCCGCCATAGCTCATCAGCGGCAGCGGAATCCCCGTCACCGGCATCAACCCCACCACCATCCCGATATTCACCGCAATCTGAAACAAAATCACGGACACAATCCCCATCACAATAAACGTCCCCGGCAGGTCCGAAGCCGTCTGCGCATTCTGAATCAGCCGCATCAGAATCAAAAAATAAAGCAGCAACACGCCAATCGCGCCCACAAACCCATGCTCCTCGCAAAACGCCGCGAAGATGAAGTCCGTATACGGAATCGGCAAAAAGTCTCCCTGCGTCTGCGTGCCTTTGTTCGCGCCCTTACCCCACACCCCACCCGACCCCACCGCAATCAGCGACTGCCGAATCTGATATCCCGACCCGCGCGGGTCCGTATCCGGATTCAGAAACGCATTAATCCGCGCCTGCTGATACGGCTTCAAATGCTTCCCGCTCTTATAAGCAATCCCCCCCACCAGCACCAGCCCCAGCAGAATCACCGCCGTCTGCTTCAGCCGAATCCCGCCCAGAAACAGCCCGCACAGCAGAATCGGCAGATACGTCAGCGCCGTCCCCAGATCCGGCTGCTTCAACACCAGCACCATCGGCACGCCCACCAGCGCGCTCGCCTTCCCGATATCGGCCCACGAAAGCGGCTTGCCCACCCGGCCCCAGAAGAACCGCGCAATCGCCAGAATCAGAATCAGCTTCACCCACTCCGACGGCTGAAAGTGTACCCCGCCGCCCAGGTTGATCCACCGCTTCCCGCCCATCACCTTCGTGCCCACCGCGGCCACAGCCAGCAGCGCCAGAATCCCAATCCCATAAGCCCAGTGCGCAATATCCACCAGCCGGTGATAGTCGATGGCCGAGATCAAAAACATCAGCACCAGCCCCACCGCCAGAAATTCCATCTGTTTATGGTCAAACCCATGAAACTTCGTATGCAGCGTAGCCGACTTGATCTCCAGCACCGAGACCACCGACAACACCGCCACAAAGCCCAGCAGGACCCAGTCAAAATCCCGATACGAAGCAAGACGCGCCATGAATGTGGCTAGTGTATAGCACCCTCAAAACCAATCCACACCCCCTTTGCATTTCCAATTCGCAGCCTTTTAGCATTTCCATTCCACACCTGAGCGAAGACTGCCACCGCAAGCAAAAAAGCCGTCATCCTGAGCGAAGCGACCGCAGGGAGCGGAGTCGAAGGACCCCGAGACCGCATCTGTCACCCATACCGTTCACCCATTTCAGCCACGGGGGTTAAATCATGCGCAGCCTCATCGCGCATGGGTGGGAATGTACAAAGCCCAATCAGCACCTTTAGAGAAATCCAACACCATCTTGACCACCCCACCGCATTCCTGTAGGAAATAGGGGTACAAAAAATTGGATCATTCCATGGAGTGCAACGGAAGGCCAACCAACTACGCTCGGCGCAGAGAATGAGCTGAAAGCGCGGTATCCGTCAGACCTCCCCAACCGGGCCCTGCACCTGCTTTCTGACTTGGTGTCACACCCCAAAGGAGAAGCAACGATGGAATCCAACACAACGCAAGGGACGAATCCCACCGGGGCGACCCCCACCGCACAAGGCGGCCTCTCCCAGAACGCCGCCGCTGCCGTCGCCTACCTCACCATCATCCCAGCCATCATCTTTCTGGTCATCGAACCCTACAACCGAATGCCCTTCGTCCGCTTCCACTCCATGCAAAGCCTCGGCCTCGGCATCGCATGGATCGTCATCATGATGGCGCTCTCCGTCATCCCCGTCATCGGCTGGATTATCCTTCCCTTTGCCGGACTCGCCTTTCTTGCAGTCTGGGCCTTCACCATCCTCCAGGCCTACAAAGGCGCATGGTTCAAGCTGCCATTCATCGGCAACATTGCCCAGACCCAATCGGAGAAGCAGTTCTAAAGAACTGCCCTCCACTAACTGTCATCCTTCCGCCGCAGGCGGGAGGACCTGCTTTTTCCTCACCCCAATTGTCATCCTGAGCGAAGATTGCATCGCGGGCAAAAGCCGCCCGAGCGGAGATTGCCATCGCGAGGAAAAAGCCGTCATCCTGAGCGAAGCGACCCCAGGGAGCGGAGTCGAAGGACCCCGAGACCGCATCGGTCACCCATACTGTTCACCCATTTCAGCCAAGGGGTTAAATCATGCGGGTGCCCCATCCATGCCGCAGACGATCGCAGCATGAGTAAGCAGCAGCCCTCTTGATGTGGAGCAACGATGAGAACGGAATTGCTGCGATTCAACGGCGCTGTCGAGCGGGATCCGGCCATCGAGGCATGGATGAAAGAACATGCAGGTGAATTGGGAGCGATCGCGCATCAGTGGTTCGAGGCAATGCAAAGATGCGGAGACGAAGTCCGGGAGCTTTTGCATGATGGCTGTCCGGTGGCATGTCTGGGAGATGCGCCCTTCGGCTACGTCAACGTATTCACTTCGCACGTAAACGTGGGGTTCTTTCACGGCGCAGCGTTGCCGGATCCGGGCCGCCTGTTACAAGGAAATGGCAGGTTCATGCGCCACGTGAAGTTAAAACCGGGAACGCCGGCGAACGCAGCAGCGCTCAGCACGCTCATCGATGCGGCTTACACCGATATAAAAAAGCGCGTCGAACACGGCTAGCGCAGCACACTCAGTGTCATTGCAACCGGAGGCCGGCGCATTTGCCGCCCGAGCGGAGATTGCCATCGCGAGGAAAAAGCCGTCATCCTGAGCGAAGCGACCGCAGGGAGCGGAGTCGAAGGACCCCGACACCTCATCGGTTACCCATACTGTTCACCCATTTCGGCCAAGGGGTTAAATCATGCGGGTGCCCATGCCGCAGACGATCGCGGTATGAGTAAGGCCGGGTGCCCCAGAGCCTGCCCTGAGCCTGTCGAAGGGTCTCGCCTTTGAGACCTGGGAAATTCGAGCGAAGCTCGAACCCCTTTCCATCAACGCACCGCCGCCCCCACCGGCAATCCAGCCTTCGGCTCCACCGCATTCCAGTCATACCCCAGAATCTTCGCCAGCGTAGCCGCAACCTGGCTCTGCGTCACAGCTTCCACATGCATGCGGTTCCCTAACGCCGGAGTCTCCGGCCCCATAAACGCCATAAAGATGTACTTCGCGTCCGGAATCTTCTGCCCATGGCTCGTCCAGTCATCCGGCCCGCTCCCGCGACCATGGTCCGGCAGAAAGATCATCGTCGTCTTCCCCCGATACTCCGGCATCGCCTGCAACGTATCCCAAAGCTGCTTCAGATACGCATCTACCCTGTGCGCCGCAATCAGGTACTCGCCATAGTTGTTCTGGTGCGCCCACTCATCCGTCTCGCCCAGCGACACAAACACCACCCGCGGCTTCTTCGCCTTGATGTACTCCATCGCCGTATAAAACTCCGGCGCATCGAACGGCTCGCCCTCCCAAACCTCAGGCGTCTCCGCCTTCATCCGGTTCAGAAACTCCAGCCGCGGCGTCATCGGCTCCATCGTGAACGGCGCATACCCCGCATTCACCGCGCACCCGCACTTCTCCGGATTCACCGCCGACGCAATCACGTCCCACGCGCCAAACGCCGCAACCTTCCCCTCCATCCCCGGCTGATGGTTCAGCCACGCCAGCACCGTCAGGTTCGGATTCAGCACATTGTCATTCGAGTTGATTCGCGGGTCGCCATGCCCGGTCAGCGTCTCACTGTAGCCCGGATAGGAAAAATTGAGCCCGTTGGTCACAAACGCATCCGACCCCGCGTCCCGGTCGCCATAGATCTGCCCACTCGGCACCATCGTCTTCCACAAAAACGGCATCAGCTTCTCGCGCCGCTCCTCAGGAGTCGCAGCAAGAAACTCCTTCTCCAGCTCCGAAACATCACGCCCATCGAAGTACCGCTTCGGCGTCAGCAGACTCGCATCCGCTCCGCGAAACACCTCCTGCCACCTGAGCCCATCCGTCATCACCAGCACCACCCGCTGGCCGTTGTCCGCCTGCTGCGACCAAACCACCTGGCTCCACGAAGCCAGCACCACCACAAGCACCAAAACCCATCCGCGCTTTCTCAACAATTCTCAAACCTCAAAAAAGGAAATAAAACGACACATTCAAATGCCAGCGATCATCCTACCCTATGCGTCGCCTCCTATTCCAACGCACTGTCAAAACTCCCGAAAGGAGCAATTAGCAGAAGCAATTTGCCCTCATCCGGCTTATGCTTGGAGCGCTGGGGGTAGGCGAATGGTGCATCGTGGTGCCTTCGGAAATATCCGGTCAATAGCGTTGCTTAGCATCTGGCTGGCCTCCTTATCGACTATCAAAGCGCAGGTGTTTCCGTTGGTCGGCGCACCGCTCTCAGCGACCTGGACAGTCACAACGGATACGGCGGGAACCGTCAAAGCAACCAGAATTGAGGCAGCGCGATCCAGCGACGGAAGCACATATCAAGCCGGCTACGATTCAAATGGCCAGCTAGTCTCCATCTCTATTCTCGATGTGCCGCATGCCAAGCGATACGAGATGCGTCCGCTTACGAAGCAATACATAGAGAACGACGCACCGCAGTTCAAGGGATACACTCGCACGGCGGCACAACAACACGCAATACTGGAGCGCTCGAACTTTCCTCATGCTCGCGAAGCGCAAGGCCAGAAGAAAGGCTCTACTCCACTAGGCACCAAGGTCGTGGACGGCATGACCATCTATGGAAGCCACTACGTACGCTACAGAGACAAGGTTCTTACGATGGACGGAGAAACCTGGCAGTCTGATCTCGGTCTCGTTTACTCATCACACTTCATGGTGCCGAAGATTCAGCAGACTCACACGGTGACCCTTAAAGAGATAAAACGCGGTGAACCGGATGCCTCCCTATTTACCGTCCCCGCAGGCTACTCATTGACCCAAAGATGAACTTATCCTCAGGTGTGCCCCATCCGAAAATCGACCAAAAAGCCAGCCCAAGAACCACTCCTCCCTTCCCTAACAAAATCATGTCAAGCCCCCAAATCGTCCCGAACGCCCTCAAATGCATGAAATAAAGCAGGATATTTTTCTCCCAAATCTGGCGGTTTAGTTTTCCCCCACTTGCTAAACTTAAACCAGATAGAAATAAAAGCCCCGCAGGAGACCACCCTCCTTCGGGGCTTAACTATTTGAAATGAATACTTTACAAGATCAGACGAGGGAGGCCCAATCAAATCAATACCTTACACTCTTCAGGAACCCGCAAGTCCAAAGCCAAACCTTCCCAAATCAAGACTTTGCGCAAAAAGCAGGGGGAGGGGGTCACTTCTTCCCATCCACCAACGCCTCCGGCCGGTGCAGCGCATCGAGCAGCGTCACGTAAAGCTTGTTCCTCACGTCGTACCGCTCATTCGCCCGCGTCACGTACCGCACGATCACGTCCACCCCGGACGACGCCGGCCGCAGGTCCACCGACGGCGACGCCGTGAACTGGCTCAACCCCTGGTGCGCCGTCGCCCGCTGCCACTCCTGCTCCGCCAGCGCCGCATCCTTCTCCGTCACCTGCTCCACCGCCGCCCGGATCGCCGCCACCGTCTTCTCCACATCCACCGACGCCGGGATATTCACACTGATCTCATCCCACATCCACTGCCCCGACGTCGAGAAGTTGAAGTACTGCCCCGTGATCGCGAAGTTGTTGATGAACGTCACCCGCCGTCCCGTCGGGTGCCCCTTGTCCGTCCAGTTCCCCGTCTCGAGCACCGTAGTCCGGAACAACCCGATCTCGACCACCTCGCCGCCCACCCCGTTGATCTCCACCCAGTCCCCCACCCGAATCCCATGCTTCCCCATCAGGACGAACCACCCGAAGAAGGCCAGGATGAAGTCCTGAAACACCAGCGTAATCCCCGCCGTCGTCAACCCCAGGATGGTCGGCATCTGGCTCGGCGGCCCGAAGATCACCAGCAGCAGCAAGAGGAGCGTGACCACCTCGATGCCCAGCGTCACAATCGTCTCGAGCGTCCGCAGCCTCCGCCGGTCCGTAACCGAGCGCTCCAGCATCGAGCGGAACCCGGTAACCAGCACCGCCGACAGCAGCAGCAAAAACGCAATCCACGCCAGCGACTGCAGGATCAGGTGAGACACAATCCGGTGCTGAAGTTCCACCTGATCATGCCACCGTCCATACACACTCGAGAGCTGCTTCTGTGTCTCGATCCTGTCATCCAGAATACTGTGTATCTGCGCGATAGAGTGAACCGCAGCCATCTTCGCCACGCGGTCCTTCACAGTTTCACCATTGTCGGCAGCAGCGCTCGAGTCGACACTCACTGCGCTCGTCATCGATGCCGCCTTCTTTTCCAGTTCGGCGTGCTGTGCAGTCAAAGACGCTACGTCATCATTCGTCTCAGCTTGTGCCTGCTCGATCAGTGTCAGGCGATTGCGCTGATCAAACCACGACGAAAGCCTCCTCGCCAGCGTTCTGCGCGACTGGGCCGAAATCACTGCCGTCGGCGCTCCACTATCTGCGCCCTCGTCATACTTCTTCATTGCGGCTTCGCGCGTGGTGAGCTCCTGCTGGATCTCCGCGCGCTTATCACCACTTACCCGTGCCAGATCGTCAGTCGCATCATTCAGTTCATCTGTATCCAGCTGCAACTGTGCCTTAGCAAGATCAAGATCGTCCGACTGAGCGACGGCCCCGTTTTTGCTTTTAAGCGAAGCAGTTAGACTGTCCACTTTTGCTTGGTCTTCTTTAACTAGCGCCTGCAAACCGGTAACTTTCTGCTGCAACGCCAGCGCATCGCCAGTCAGCGTCCTATGCTCCAGAGCAGCTTGGCGCAATGCCATCGCAAACGCCTGATCCACCTCATGGTCCGCCAGCCGCTCCGCCTCCTGCGCCATCCGCTTCTCTTCCGCCGAAACAGCCAGCGGAGCCAAAGCCTGAACCGTCTGCCACGGCCGCTGATCCACAAGCCCCTCACTCTTAGAGCGCAGAAATGGCAAACTCGACATTGCACCGCGAGTAACAAAGCTCGCAACAAGAAACACCGCCAGCAAAATTGCCGGAACAACAATCGCAGACCGACGCAACAGTTTCATGGTTTAAACCTACACGCAGGCCCAGCTCACCCAAAAGTCACACGCATAGTCACGCGCAAAACTCTTTACACCCGGCTAAACTGGCTTTATGTGTGGAATCGTCGGTTATATCGGCTCGCAACCTGTCGTCCCAGTCATCATCGAAGGCCTGCGTCGCCTCGAATATCGCGGCTACGATTCGGCTGGCATCGCCGTAGCGGGCAACTCCTCGGGTCTCGAACTACGCCGTGCTCCGGGTAAGCTGCGCAATCTTGAGACTGTCATTGCAGACTCGCCCATTTACGGAACCTTCGGCATTGGCCACACCCGTTGGGCCACCCACGGCCGCCCCACCGAAGAGAACGCGCATCCCCACCGCGATTGCACCGGCTCCCTCGTCGTCGTGCACAACGGCATCGTCGAAAACTATCTAGCCCTCAAATCGGAACTCCTCTGTAAGGGCCACAAGTTTGTCACAGAAACTGATACTGAGATCATTGCTCATCTGATTGAGGAGGAACTCAAGCAGTCTCCCGGTATCGCGCTCGAAGAAGCTGTGCGCCATGCCGTCAAACACCTCACTGGGGCCTTCGCCATCGGCGTTCTCTCCGCCAATGAGCCAAACAAGCTTGTCGCGGCACGAATGGGGCCGCCTGCTGTGATAGGCATCGGCGACGGCGAATTCTTTCTCGCTTCCGACGTTCCCGGCATCCTTCACCACACTCGTAACATCCATTTTCTTGCCGATGGAGAACTCGCCGTTCTTACGCGCAATGGGGTGACGCTCACCGACTTTCAAGGAGCAGCCTTACCACTCAAGGTTCAACGCATTACCTGGGACCCGATTCAAGCGGAAAAAGCTGGCTATAAGCATTTCATGCTCAAAGAAATCAACGAGCAGCCGCGTGCCATTCGCGACACCACACTCGGACGTGTCTCGCTCGACACCGGCAAAGTCTTCCTCGACAACCTCGCTATCACACCTGAAGAGTTCCGCACTGCGAATCAGATCACTATCGCAGCCTGTGGCACAAGCTGGCACGCAGGTCTTGCCGGCAAGTTTATGATCGAGCGACTCGCACGCTTGCCTGTCGATGTCGACTATGCCAGCGAGTACCGCTACCGTGATCCCATCGCCGATCCGCACGCCATTGGACTGCTCATCACCCAGTCGGGCGAGACCGCAGACACGCTCGCCGCGCAGGCCGAGCTTATCGCCAAGGGCTCAAAGACGCTCGCCATCTGCAATGTCGTCGGTGCTGCCATCACGCGGAAGGCCGCAGGAACCATCACCACCAATGCAGGTCCCGAAATCGGCGTAGCCAGCACCAAGGCCTTCACCGCGCAATTGACTGCGCTATTCGTGCTCGCACTGCATCTTGCGCAAGTGCGCGGCACGATCAGCGATGCCGAGTCTCTACATCTGGTCGATGAGCTTTCGAAGTTGCCCGGTAAGGTCGAAGATGTTCTGCGCTCTGTAGACGACCAATGCCAGCAACTGGCAAAGATCTTCCACAACGCAAACGACTTCCTCTTCCTTGGCCGCGGAGTCCACTACCCTATCGCTCTTGAAGGCGCACTCAAGCTCAAAGAGATCAGCTACATTCACGCCGAGGGTTATCCCGCAGGCGAAATGAAGCATGGCCCCAACGCATTAATCGACGAAGCACTGCCCGTCGTCACCATCGCCACAAAAGATCCTTCAGACCCATCAAGCGTGCTCAAGTACGAAAAAACCCTCAGCAACATTCAGGAGGTCACAGCACGCAGCGGCCGGGTGATCGCCATCGCCATTGAGGGCGACGAGGAGATCAAACATCTCGTCGAGCACACCATCCAGATTCCCCAGGCTGCGGAGCTACTGCTGCCCGTGCTCGAAGTTGTGCCCCTGCAGTTACTGGCCTATCACATCGCTGTTCGTCGCGGCTGCGACGTGGATCAACCCAGGAATCTAGCAAAAAGTGTAACCGTCGAATAAGCAGTAGTCTGCTCCCACAATCGATGAAAACCAAATGGGGCAAGAGGCGGGTACATTTCATAACTAAGGGGCAGCAGCGTAGGGGTAGATGCGCACGTAATCCACATCAAGGTATTGGTTGCTCGATGAGCCAAACGCGCCGTAGCCTGCAGTCGGAACACCTCCGGGGCTCGGAAGCTCCGTATCAAGGATGACGTATTCAGGAGCGCTTGAAGCCGGGGCTTGGGAGCTGCTCACCGTCCAGACAACCTGTCCATCAACATAGAAGGTATAGCCTGCCGGAGTCCACGCGACTCCGAAGATGTGAAAATTGCCATCATCCAGGTTAGGCAGCGCCGCTCGATTGGCCGCGCTTTGCCCTATACCTGCGGTATAGCCATCCCAGTGCAGTGCATTGTCGTATCCAAGGGGATTCAGGTTCGTGCTAGTGTGCTCAAAAACATCCATCTCCATGCCGGAAGCCTGCGGGTTGTTCAGGTCTTGTCCATTGGTAGGCGACTGGATCCACCAGGCGCACTGCCCTCCGGACTGATACTGAAAGCGCACAGCAGCCTCCCAATAGCCGTAGGTATAGGTAAAATCGGTCGACGTATCGATCGCACCGCAGTAGTTCGTCACGACATCATTGCTTGTAGAGGAATAGGTGCTCAGCCGCAGGTATCCATTGGAGAGCGTAACGCCGCTTGCGTCCTGCGTGCAAAGATCGCGAACACCTGGACGATAGTGCCATAAAGCAGCGTTCAGGGTCGACTCGTTGAACTCCTCATCGAGTGCCATCTTTGTTGTGAACCCGGTCGGAATGATGTCGAAGGAGATCTGCTCGGTCGCGGTGAGGGGTGTGCCACTGGCATCATGGACGCTCAAGGTAATAGTGGAGCCGCCAACAGCCGTCGGCGTCCCCGAAAGAACGCCGCCCGAGCTGAGAATAATGCCTGCTGGCAGTGTTCCTGACTGTACCGTCCAGGTGTAAGGAGCTGTTCCTCCTGAGACCTGTAGCGTGGTCGTGTTAAGCGACGAGGATACCGACGCGCTCACTAATCCAGGCGCTATAAGCGACAACCCGCCAGTTAGCGGTGTAGACGTGATGGGAGCACTGGACGAGCGTGCCCCACTGCTGCAACCCGTCATCATCACTGACAGGATAGCCAATCCGAGTAGGGGCCAATGCCTTCGCGTCATGCGACAACCAACCATCCACCCGATCCTCTGTGTATTTTGCATAACGACAGATTTTGCCTCGGTGCCGCTATCGGTAAGGTGACATACGGTAGCCAGCGCCAAGTATGAAGTATCTTATGCAAAATAAATAGCTTGTACCGTTTGTAATAAAGGACGGGAGATTTGTAACAGGCCCCTTACCCAATGCTTACCAGAACTGGCTAGCAACAACCGTTGTAGCTCCTGTATTGCCGTCTATAACCTCGACCTTCAATACCGCCTCGAAGTTGCGTTTGATTCCTCCTGTGGAGGCGAGCTTTTCGAGCTGCACTAGATCCTGTGGTGAGACGATGAACTCACCGGCAGCCTCGGTTCCGTTCGAGCTGATTCCAGCAACAACGACCACCGGCCCCTCAGTGGTCGAGCTATAGAAGCGTCCCACAATAGCGTAGTCTTCACGTTGACCTCGGAAGGGCTTGGAGAAGTCAACACTCCACCCGCGGAATGCAGGATTCTGGGCATCCTCTATATAGGAGAACTGTCCCTGTTGCTCGAAGTGAAAGCGCAGCGTCTTCAAGAGCAGCAGTGTCCACTTATTGTCGTTGCCTGTTACCAACACTACGGGTCGTTGATGCAGGTCGGCCAGAGTATTGGAGTTCGCCTCGTGGATATGAAATGGCTTTTGAAATGTCTTGAGATACCCGACGATATTAGCAATAGCGTTGAGTGTGGCGATCGAGATATGGAACTCGGGGCGAAGAATCTCATCTCCGATACTGATGTTGGGCACCTCAGGCGGCTCGCCAGTATCCTGCAATGGCCTGCCCGCGCTGATCAGCACTGGATCGGGGCTGTTCAGTAGCGGAGCCCAGACTTCCATGACCGGATCGTGCTGGTGCTCATAGCTCCGAATGAAAAAAAACACGCTAATAACGGCGGCTACCAGCACAGCTAGCAGATAGTACGGCAAGCGGGCATGGATCCGGCGCACAGAGTCCGCTACAGAAATACTGGCGACGGAATGAACCTCTGGTTCAGGATGAGAGATGATCTGCTCGTGTTCGGCAGATTCTACGCGCTCCGCGTGAGGCGCACGAAGATGAAACCGGGGAACATAGGTTCCAGAGGGTAGCTCCAAGATGATCGAACTGACTGTACCGCTCTCCTGGTAGAACTGCGCAAGCCGTCTGCGTATTTCACCTGCACTGAACCGAACGACAGGGTCGGCATTCGTGTCATAGGCTGGGCTCCGGCCAAAGACCTCCATCCCGATTGTGCGCTCTTTAAGTTCGCTGTGCTGGTTGGCCAGCGTCTTTTCCACAATGTAGCGGAGCATCGCTGGATAGCGTCGACTGCCGCGAAAGGGCGCACTGGCCAGTATCTCCTCAAGCGCCAGGGAGACAAGCTGTTTGTCGTCTGCGCCAGACGGTTCCCATACATTGCGGTTCGGAGAGTCGTTATTCACTGCTACCTGTCGTGCTTGTAGCGAAAATTTACCACGGACTGCGACTGGCTGCTCTTAATCATCTCGCCGAGAAGGTATTCCGGCTGAACCCGGTCAACGAGTCTCAGGAAGTGCTTCCTGCTTTCCACAATTCACTTGTTACAAGATCATTTCAGACTTGTTACAGGCCGCGCAAACAATTCATTACAAAACATTACCACACGAAACACTTATCGACTACCGTATATCACCTTGCCTACTGTCCAATCGAAAGTTCAACCTCCGACTCACAACAAACAAGTAACACTCAGCAGCAACTTTAAGGGGGTTAGTCGATGACAGAAAGGCATAGCTACAACAGTTCATATAAAGGCTGGCGTGCATTCACGATTCTCTGGATCGCTCTGGCTTTTGTTTTCGGCGGCGTCTCTGCTTTGGCGCAGAGCGGTGCGGGAGCCATCCAGGGAACGGTAACCGATCCAACAGGGGCTGTCGTGCCGGGTGCCGTCGTGCACGTGGTCAACACAGCAACGGGAGCGGCAAACGATACCAAAAGCAACGGGGTCGGTTTTTATTCGGTCCCCGGACTCTTCGCCGGGCACTACACGGTCACATTTACAGCTACGGGAATGAAGCAGTTCCAGACCAGCGTTCAGCTCCAAGTGGCTCAGACGGCTGTTATCGCCGCCAAGCTTCCCCTCGGAGACGTCTCGGAGAAGGTGACGGTCGAAGCCGATACGCAGCAGTTGGCGACGTACGAGAACGGCACGATCGGCAACGATCTCGACAACAAACGGATTAACCAACTGCCGATGAACCAGCGCAACATTATGAGCCTCGTCGGGATGTCCACGCCGGGCCTTGAGGCGGGCGGCACGCGCGCCAATGGTCTGATGACCTCCGGCATCAGCTATGTGCAGGACGGCACTCCAATCGATAATCGCGATTACGGCGGGCCCAGCACGCAGACCGACCCCGACGCGATTCAGGAAGTCAGGGTCGAGACGAGTGCCTCGAACGCAATGTATGCGACGCCGGCAACAGCCGTCATCACGACCAAGTCCGGTACGAATAGCCTGCACGGTTCGCTGTTTGAGACAGCGCGCAATAATGGATTGGCTGGCCCTGCAAAGAGCCGCGCTAACCCGGCAAACTACGCAGCTCCCCGTCTGATTCGAAATGAGTTTGGTGGCTCCGTGGGCGGCCCGATCTTTATTCCTAAGATTTACAACGGCAAGGACAAGTCATTCTTCTTCTTTGCCTATGAGCGTCTCTCGCTGATTTCAGGAACCTACGCCAACGCCTACGTGCCCACGCAGGCCGAGCGCAATGGAGACTTCAGCGGCCTGGTCAACGGCAACGGAATTCTCGACCAGCTCTACGACTCGCAGACCACTGCGCCGTCGGCGAACTGCAACGGCACCGGCGTTGCCAATGCTTATTGCCGCGCGCCGTTCGCCAATAACCAAATTCCCACCAACCGTCTCAGCCCGTTGGCCAAGTCCCTCTATGCTATTACGCCATTGCCCACCAACAGTTCGAATCCTCTGCTGAACTACAACATCGCCTTTCCCGCTGCTAATAACCAGACCGCGCCGACAATCAGCACTCGTCTGGATCATGTGTTCAACGAATCGAACAACATGTATGTCCGCTATACCTACCTCAACTCAAATGCCATCAGCCCTTACGGCTCGGTTGGACCCACATCCTCGGGCGAGCCGGCAACCATCGCGGGAGCAGGTATGCCTGCCAATGCATCCAACCTGATCGACACCTTGCTTCATCAGTCAAGCGCGGCGATCGGCTTTACGCACATTTTCTCGCCAACCTTTGTTTCATAGACGGTTGTCGGCAACATCTGGGAGACGACTTATGCCAACCTGCCTCCCGGCGGCGCCACTCAGAATTATGAGCAGCAGCTTGGACTGCCGAATAACTTCGGCCAGCAGGGCTTCCCTGAGATCCTCGGGCCTCCCTATGAGTTCGGCGGCGGGCAGGCGGAATGGGGCGGTCCGCAGATGATCACCACGGTTGACGAGAACCTGACGAAGACCCTGGGCCGGCATCAGTTGTTCTTCGGCGGCCGGTATCGTCACGAGCGTCTCGGCATTCTGCCCGACAGGACTGCCGACCAGTTCGATTTCTCTAACACGACGACTGCGGAATACGACCCGACTTCGGGAAAGAATTTCACTGCGCTGCCGAACACCGGTTACGTCGATGCGGATTTCTACCTCGGCTCTCCGTACTACTACGACATCCGCCTGAATGCTCCGTACGAGCACTGGCGCAATCAGGAGTTCGACCTGTACTTCCAGGACGATTACCACGTCAACAACAAGCTAACCGTCAACCTCGGCCTGCGCTGGGAAGCGCATCCCGTGGCAACGGAGCAATACAACCTCATCAATGGCTTCGATGTGAAGACGGGCGCCGTCGTGCTCGGCGAGCCTGCCTCCTTCTACATCCAGAAAGGGTTCACTACACAAGCCATCATCAACAACCTCGAGAATATCGGTGTGAAGTTTGAGACGGCCCAGCAGGCCGGGCTGCCCCCACACCTGGTCTACGGCAACAACGCTATCTTCGACCCGCGCATCGGCTTCGCATACGCACCGTTCGGGAGCGGACGCGGGACTGTATTCCGCGCCGGCTACGGACGTTACTCCTATCCGATTCCGCTCAGAAACTTCTACGCCAGCGCAAAGGCCAACGAGCCCTTCGCTGGTCAGTATTTCACACGCTTTGACTCAGCCTCGTACACTCCCGACGGCCTGCCCAACTACTTCCTCCGCGCACCGCAGACCCTGGTCGCGGGCCAGAACACAACCAACGTGATCGATACATCGAGCACTAACGCCATCGTAGCCGGCAGCCCAACCGAGTTCTACTTGAACCCGCACTATCCGCCGAACCTGGTTCAGGAACTCAACGCAACTGTTGAGCAGCCCATGAAGCCAAACTCAGTCCTGCGCGTCAGCTACGTCTTTGACCATGCGACAAATCTGGATCAGGAGTATGAGTACAACAACGCCATGTCAACCTACGTCTATGAGACAACATATGGCGTCACGCCTCCGAACTCGCTTGCTCAGCAACCATATAGTCCGGTTTACAGCGGTGGCGGCCTCGTAAGCGACGACCGTAACGGCTTCTCTAACTACAATGCGCTCCAGGCAAACTATCAGCGCCTGTATAAGAACGGTTATGCATACCAGTTGTCGTATGTCTTCGCCAGGGCCTGGCGCGTGGGCGGAAATGCCTTCCGCGACGGCACCATCTACCCTGCGGCTGACTATGCGCCCGGTACTCTTTCCTACAATGACTACGATTCGTTGAACCGCATGGAGAACTACGGAATCGATTCTGCAATTCCGGAGCATCACATCGCGTTCAATGGGCTCATCGATCTGCCTATTGGTCGCGGCAAGCGTTACCTCGGTAACGTCAACCGCTTCATCAACGAGCTTGTTGGAGGCTACCAGATCGCATTCGACGGCAACGTCACCACACAATACTTTCAACCTTCCTCCAGCAATTGGGGTGGCTTCAACCCGATGGGAACCGGCTCCATCAACCCGATCAAGGTCTACAAGAAGAAGTACAAGGTCGCAGATTGCAGCAGCAGCACAACCAGCGCCACATGCCTTCCTGGCTATCTCTGGTACAACGGCTTCATCTCGCCGTTGCTCATCAGCGGCAGCAATCCTTGCGGTTCACCCAATGTCATCAGCGGTATTCCCGCAAGCTATCTGCCACTGGAGACGCCGATCAACATGAACCCCGGCACGATCACCTGCTCGGGCACGACAGCGAAACCCAGTAACTCCCAGTACCTGAGCAATAATGTGCAGGTGAAACTGAACAATGGGAGCGTAGCCACAGTCGGCTACTCGCCCGGACCTGCTGGCGTGAACCCCTACTCCCACACGTTCCTGCGTGGGCCCTGGGACTGGAACTCCGACATCTCGCTCTTCAAGGTCTTTCCGATTACGGAATCGACCTCCTTCCGTATCAACGTGGATGCATTCAACGCATTCAACGTTCAGGGAGATGTCAATCCAGGCAGCAACGGTATCCAGCACTTCCAGTCGTCCTACAATACACCACGTCAGATCCAGATCAGTGCTCGCCTGACGTTCTAACCTTATCCAACCCGATGGCCGCTCACATCATGTGTGGGCGGCCATCGCTACAACTATAGAATTGCGAGGAGAGCAGGAATGCCGATCTTCAGCCGGCGCGCGGTTCTGTCGCGCTTTGCTGCGCTTGCAGCAGTCCAGATGATGCGAAAACCTTCAATGGCCCGTGCTCTGGCGATGAAAATCAAGGAGCAACCACCGGCACGAGACGTTATCTCGTTGAGCGCACTGCCCGCATGGGATAAAACCATCTCGACCATCTCGCCGGAGATGATGGGCTTGAGTTATGAATCCTCGCAACTCTCCGCGCCAGACTTTTTCTCCTCGGCCAACACCGAACTGATCGGGCTCTTCAAAAAGCTGTCTCCACGCGGAGTCCTACGCCTGGGAGGCAACCTCAGCGAATACACGCAATGGACGCCGCAAGGCGCGTCAATCGCAACGGATGTTCCATTTCGCGCTGTGATGCCGGACCCAAGCTCTGGCAAGACCATCCAACCCATGCCTCTCACACCCACCGCCATTCGCAACCTGCGCGGCTTTCTCAATCAGACCGGCTGGCATGCAATCTACGGCCTCAAGCTCGCCCACGCTGAACCTGCGCTCGTCGTCGAGGAAGCAAAGTTCGTAGCCGAGACCCTCGGCCCGCGACTCATCAGCTTTCAAATCGGCAATGAGCCCAACCATTACGTCCTGAACCGCCTCCGTGCTCCCGGCTACAACTTCTCCAACTACTTCGCCGAGTGGAGCAGGCTTCACAGTGCTGTCGTCAAAGCGCTGCCCTCGGCAAAGTTCGCCGGCCCCGACATCGCCGAAGACCTGAACTGGGTGAGGCAATTCGCCGCCGCAGCGCCCCCGTCGGTCGTAATGCTTACCGGCCATCACTATGCCGAAGGCCCGCCCAGCGACTCCTCTGTCACGGTTGAAAAACTGCTCTCGCCCGATCCAAACTTCGATTGCCACGTAGAAAAGATTGAAGCAATCTCACGCAGCGCGCGGATACCTTACGCCATGGCGGAGACCAACTCCTGTTATAACGCGGGCAAGGCCGGCGTCAGCGACGTCTTCGCCTCAGCGCTGTGGGCCGCTGACTACACACTGCAACTAGCGCAGGCTAGCCAGAACGGTGTCTACTTCCACGGCGGCGGCGCAGGTCTATACACGCCAATCGCCGGAGGCTCTGGCAAACCTTTCGAGCCGCGTCCGATCTACTACGGCCTTTTGCTCTGCCGCGACCTGCTTGGCTGCGAGATGGCTCCAGTCACCGTCACAGCACACTCCGCTGACGTTTCCATCTATGCACTGAAGCATCCGAACAGAATCGTCGTCATCAACAAAGATGCGAGCGATGCTCTGATCAATCTGCCCGCAAACCAGCCTGCGTTCGTAGTGCAGCGACTAGCAGCACCCTCGCCCGAATCCAAAATCGGAATCAGACTGACACGGCAACGCCTCGACAAGCCACTCGCGTCTGTGCAAGTGCCAAAATTTAGCGCAGCAGCCATCACACTGGAACGCGGCAGCGTAGCGGAAGCTGTGTAAGTACAACCACCGCACGGCTCATTTGTGCCACAATTTTATTCGCGCTTATCTCGCAAATGAATTGACGGTTTTCGAAGATGCATCGGAAAAAATCTCGCACGATAGCCCAAGTACTTTGTGCCGCGCTATTGTTCTCCACAACGGGCATGCTTCATGCGGTCACGTATTACGTCTCCGCAAGCGGCAGCGACGCGAATTCCGGTCTAAGTCCAAAGCGGCCGTGGAAAACAATCGAAAAGATCAACAGAACAATGTTCTACGCAAGAGATGTGATTCTCTTCCATGCTGGCGATAGCTGGAACGGGGAGCTTGCGCCGCGGGGTTCGGGCACCGAAGGGCATCCGATTGTGATCGACAGCTATGGCAAAGGCAACAGCCCGGTGATTCACGGCCCAGGCACAAACGACTCGGCTGCTGTGTTGCTCAAGGATCAATCGTATTGGGAGATCAATCACCTTGAGCTAACCAACACCTCCGCTACAGGCACAGCGAGTGCTCTGCGTGGCATCTACGTCCTCGGGTCATCGTCGAAGGATCTATGGCATCACATCTATATCCGGAATTGTTATGTACACGACGTGAATTCCGAAGGTTACGGCAAGTCCGGTTACTCAAAGATGAGCGGCGGAATTATCTTTGCAATTAACATTCAGGGTGCGCTGATCGAGGGATGCCATGTAGCCAACGTCGACGTCGAGGGCATCCGCAACAGCAGCCCTTTGACCACCTCTAACTTTGTCATCCGGCACAATGTAGTGGAGAATGTCTACGGCGACGGTATCGTGCTGCACGGATCGAGCGGCGGCTCACGCATCGAGTACAACGTCGTACACAGCGCATGTATGAGCGATGCGGCAAACTATGCTGCAGTGTGGACGTATGCAAGTCGGCACACGCTGATCCAATTCAATGAGGTATACGGCACAACAGCCGGAGGCCCCAACGATGGAGAAGTCTTTGACGCGGACATCGACACCGACGGCGATGTCTTTCAGTACAACTACTCGCACGACAACGCGCGCGGGTTCATGCTGTTGATGGCATCAGCAAAAAACATCATCGTCCGTTACAACATCAGCCAGAACGATGCGATGAGTGCTGCCCGGCAGGGTGGACACAGACTGTTCTACCAGGATGGAAAGGTAGGCAGCATCAGCAATCGCATCTATAACAACACCTTTTACGAAGGCAGTCTCGACACGGTCTTCTTCCAGTCAAAAAACGTCTTCTTCGACAACAACATCCTTTATTCCACCGGAACAGTGAAGCAGTTCTCGACAACTCCGCTTAGCGATGCGAGCGAGTTCGAGAACAATCTTTTCTTTCCCTCGATCATGACAGCGGTCCACGGACTAGCCGGAACGGTGCTACACAACATCTCTTCCGACCCGTTGTGGAAAGCCCGAGGAACTGGCATAGCCGGGCTAGCCATCGGACGAAACGGTTTCCTGCAGGAACCTACAGGATATATGTTGCGGCGTGGTTCGCCCGCAAACCATGCAGGCAGGCAGATCGACGCGAATGTCGGATTTGATTACTACGGCAACCATGTTTTAGCTACAAATACTCCGAGCATCGGTGCATATGATGGTCCGGCAGTCAATGATCACTAGGCGCCTCAAAATATCCAGGCAGATCGGATCATTTGCAAGCAAAGTCATCACACCAAGGATGACGCGCAAAGTACCTACTCAACACCTGTATGGTTGAGAGCCCCTAGAGATGCAGAGGCTAAATGACAGCATGTAAGGGATTATGGTGGACCTGATCGGGATCGAACCGATGACCTCTTCCATGCCATGGAAGCGCGCTCCCAACTGCGCCACAGGCCCACTTTCTAGGGAAGTACTTCTTTATTTTCCGATACGACGAGCTATTCGTCAAACAAGGCTAAAGGTGCTACTCAACCATTATGGATGTCTGAATCTAAACTGGGCGTCTACGACGCCATTTGCCGTCTTTAGACGATAAGTCCCTTGGGAACTTTTTTCTATCTGTCAGTGTCTAAAGAGATTAGAGTGAGCGAGCACTCGGCCGCCGGCGGCGTAGTTTTACCTCGACTGAGCGTTCGACGAAACCGGTAACTAAGCCGGATTTGCCAGTTGTTTTACTGAAGTCGTATGGTAGAGGGCACCCCAAAATGCAGGCGGTAACACTCGTGGGAAATCTAGCCAGCGCGATTGGCATTACTACTGAAGACGCAGCTCTGGTCGCCGACCTTAAGGCAGGCTCGGAAGCGGCCTTTGCCATCCTTATCGCGCAGTATCACCAGCCCCTCTACTCGCTTATCGCGCGCAGCCTTAACGATCCGACTGACGCGGCCGACATCACCCAGGAAGTCTTCATCAAAGTCTTCCGCAGCATTGGCGGCTTCCATGGAGATGCCAGCCTTCGCACATGGCTCTATCGCATTGCTCTGCGCGAAGCCTCGAACCAGCGCCGATGGTGGTCGCGTCACAAACGACAAGAGATCACTATCGACTCCGAACCAAATCCCAGCGACGATGACAGCAATTTTTCGCTGAGTGCAACGCTTGCCGACGATGCAGAGTCGCCCTTCGACCACGCCGCACATGCCGAAGTGCGCCAGCGTGTGGAAGATGCGTTACGCCAGATACCGGAAGCGTTTCGCACGGTCGTGGTCCTTCGTGAGATTGAGGGCTTCTCCTATGAGGAAATAGCCGAGATTCTCAACGCAAACCTCGGCACAGTTAAATCCCGTCTCACCCGCGGACGCTCCGCTTTGCGAGTACTGCTTGCAGCTGAAGCGTCTCCGGCAACCCATAGTTATGCTTCTTCCACCGTCTTTGGAACATCAAAGGAATCGACCGCATGACTACCTCCCTACAATGCGCTCGCATCCAGGCTTCCTTTTCGCCTTATCTTGATGGCGCCGTCAATGGGCGCAAGATGCAGGAGATCGCCTCGCACCTGGAAGCCTGCGAGCATTGCGCTTGCGAGTTTGCAGCATTGCTCGCGGTACAGCGTTCCGTAGCTGCATTAGGACCTGCCAAGGCCCCGGTTGATCTGGGGATGAAGCTTCGACTGGCCATCTCCCATGAAATGGCGCGCAGACAATCAAGCTGGCTGGACAGCTTCAGCGTAAAGTGGGAAAACTCGATTCGTCCGTTGCTGGTGCAGGTATCGGCTGGGTTTGCTGGATCGGTTGTGCTGCTTGGAGGCATCGTGCTGCTGCTTGGCATGGTGGCCGCACCCGAAACCGTGATGGCTAACGACGAACCTCTCGGCGCAATGACCGTACCCCATTATCTATATTCTGCCGTAACACCGAGCGCAATCGTAACCGGACAGGATTCTGTCATCATCGTTGAGGCCTATGTTAACGAACAAGGCCGCGTCTACGATTACGACATCGTCTCTGGCCCGGTCGATCCAGCAGTTCGCGTTCAGATTGAAAACCAGTTACTCATCAGTGTCTTCCAACCCGCCAGTGTCTTCGGAGCGCCAGCCCGCGGACGGGTCGTCCTTACCTTCTCTGGCATCTCAGTCCGCGCCTGAGAGCTGCGCCGGTTGCAACTCTTCTCCTCACTCTCTTAAACTTCAAGGGAGCGTCAAATCCCTACTGTGTTCCTGACTAATCCATCGCGGCTGTCCCGCCTTTCGCAGATCATCTCGTTTTGCCTCGCCACTTTCCTTGTTTCTGGAATGGCTACACTGCCTGCAGCAGCGCAGCAAGGCTCTTCGTCGTCGAGCAGCAGTAGCAGCGATAACCCGGCCACGGACAATACGCAGCCACCCCCGCCACGGATCGCGCAGCCCAACCCAGGAGGCTCTGCCGTCACGCTTGAGACCAGCGAGCCGCTCTTTTACATCGCTGCCGGACTCAATGCCTGCGGTTATGATGATGATCTCGCTGCCTCTGCTCCTATTCGTCTTAAGATCCGCGATGAGATCAATTCTGAGCTGGCCGTCTCCGCTGAGGCTCGCGAGAGCCGTGACACCCTCTGCAGTTATATCCGCGAACACGCGCTCAACGATCGCGGCCTGAACCTCGCCCAGTATGTCTCGCTCGCACTCTATCTGAGCCCGCCGCCAGAACTTTCCCCTACCGTCAGCGAATTACAACTTCCGCCTGACTCTACTCAGGTCGTCAACGTTTTGCCGCTACTTAGGAAGTTCGCCGAAGACGTTCACCTTAACGCACTCTGGGTAAACCATCACGCTGATTACGAGGCACTGACGGCGCGCATTCATGACCCACTTACCCACATGGTGCTGAACACAAACATCTATCTTGGAATGCCAGTTTCCAGCTACGATGGCCGCCGCTTTCTAGTCCTGATGGAACCACTGCTTGCCCCATCGACGACGAATGCGCGTATCTATGGCAGCGACTACATCGCCGTCGTCTCGCCTGCAGGAGAGCCGCTCGGCGCAATTCACATGGACGAGGTTCGCCATACCTATCTTCACTATGAGATCGAGCCATTGGTCTACTCGCGAGCGCAGGCCATGAACCGCCTGATGCCTCTGCTTAAGACAGTGCAGGATGCGCCAATTGAGTTCAATTACAAATCCAATATCTCCGCGCTCCTCGCTGAGTGCCTCATCAAGGCAACCGAGGCGCACATTATGGATGTCGGCCTCGTCAAACCCCAGCGCCCAGCAGGCGTCGGCTCGCGCCCTGCCGAACTTGCACGCTACGACTCTGAGATGAGCGCCTACAACCGCCAGGCAGAAGCGATCAGGCGCAACACCGTCAACCTCGACATGCGTCAGGGATGGGTGCTCACGGGATACTTCTACGAGAAACTTGGCGCCATGGAAAAAGAATCCATCAGCCTGAACGACGATGTTGGTGAGATGGTTTATGGCATGGACGTCGACCGCGAGGTCCACAGCGCCCGGCAGATTTCCTTCCTGCCTCAAGGCAGTCAAGAAATCGTCCGCCGCTCCCCCGCTCAACTCACCGGCATTCGTCTCGGCGAGATGAAGATGCTCAAAGGCGATCTCGACGGGGCCGAGACAATTGCCAAAACGGCGCTTGCAGATCCCAACGGTGACCACGCTCAGGCGCACTACCTAATGGCGCGGCTGGACCTGATGCAGAGTGAACCGGAGGCAGCCGTCAAGGACTTTCAAGCCACAATTGCCGCATCAAAAGATCCGCGCACTCTCGCCTGGTCGCACATTTATCTTGGCCGTCTGTACGACGTCCTGCCAGATCGGGAAAAAGCCCTTGCCGAATATCGTGCCGCACTCGCTGTTCGCGACTCGCAGCCCGACACCAAAGCCGCTGCGGAACAGGGCCTGAAGCAGCCGTTTTCTCCTCCAGGAATGAAGCAGAACACGCAGTCCGATGATGACGATACTCCACTCGACCCAAGCGGCAAGGCGGAGAAAGACGCCTACCGCCCGCCTCCGTCCAAGTAATCAACCGGACAAACTCTTTCCGTCCGGTTACATTAATTGCAGGGGGTGAGAGTGACGACGCGCCGCCAAAAAACCGGAAAAGCGCAATCAAAGCACCAGGAGTTCTTCGGCTATCGTTTTGAGCGTCCAGAGTTGCTCACCTGGGCGCTGACGCACCGCTCGCTTGTCTACGAGACCAAGCCCGAGACCCTGCCAGACCCCGCATCCGACAACGAACAGCTCGAGTTCGTTGGCGATGCTGTACTCGGACTCGCCGTAGCCGAATCCCTCTTCCGCCGCTTCCCCAACTCCCGTGAAGGCGAACTGACGCGTCTACGCGCGTCGCTCGTCAGCCGCCGCCATCTGAGTACTGTGGCCGCCACCATCGATCTCGGCACGATGCTACGCCTTGGCCGCGGAGAAGAGCAGAGCGGAGGACGTAAGAAACCGGCTCTGCTGGCCAATGCGCTTGAAGCAGTGATTGCTGCGCTCTATCTCGACGGCGGTCTTCCCGCTGCGCGTACTTTCATCGAGAAATACATCGTCGAACCCACCGTTCCTGAACTGAAACACGCGATCAAGGCAGCGGACACCTTCTCAGGCGCAATTGGCGACCACAAATCCGCCTTACAGGAGCATCTTCAGGCCAGCGGCTCAGGCCAGCCAGAGTACGTCCTGACCGCTCAAAGCGGACCGGATCATCAGAAGCGCTTCCGCGTGGAGGTACGCATCGCCGACGGTTCAGGTGGCACCATCCCACTGGCGGAGTCCGAAGGCACCACCAAAAAGCAGGCCCAACAGGAGGCGGCGCGACTCGCCTTCGCCCGGCTCGTTGCCGAGGAGTCGGCACGCAAGCAGACATCGTACCGTGAGAGGTCGAGGTGAGCACCTCCGGCGTCCAACCCGATCCCGTGCAACTCCAGACCGCGCCCAATACGTCTCCCACTGAGCCTGCAGCCAAGACAGGAGTCCTGCACACCATCCAGGCCCTGCTCTACATCATCGTCATCGCCATCTTCATTATCACTTTTACGGTGCAACCCTTCCGCATTCCATCGGCTTCAATGGAGCCGACTCTGCTCGTCGGCGACTTCCTGCTAGTGACCAAGGAGAGTCCTTCGACTGACACTTCCAACGGCGTCTTCGCCCCAGACCACATCCATCGCGGCGACATCATCATCTTCTACTACCCAATCAACCCCTCGATGCATCTGGTAAAGCGCGTCGTCGGTATTCCTGGCGACCATCTCAAGCTTCGTGGCGGCCACGTCTACATCAATGACAAACCACTCAGCGAGTCCTACGCTGTCTACCGGCCAACCCCTCCAGATAACTTCCGCGACAATTTCCCCCGCATGCAGAGCGCAGACCCGACCATCGATTCGCGCTGGTGGATCCGCATGAGGAATCTCATCGATGATGGGGAACTCATCATCCCCGCCGGCAACTACTTCGTCCTGGGAGACAACCGCAACGACAGCGAAGATAGCCGCTATTGGGGCTTCGTTCCACGGGCAGACATCGTAGGCAAGCCACTGATCATCTATTTCTCCCTCCGCGAGATCAGTGACGACCCGCTCGCAGTTCCCGTCGATTCCATTGTCCCTGCTGGACATCGTCCCAGCGCTTTCGACCTGCTCACCAGTTTCGCCCGCTGGGGCCGCACCTTCCAAATCGTCCGCTAGAAGCGGGCATGGAACCCACCCTCATTCAGCGATACACTGTTTCAAGACCCTTCGGAGAACGCGCGCGAATGAATCCAACCGAAACTGAGCAGCAAGACCAGGCGGCCCACGCAAACCAGTCGGAGACCCCGCTCGAATCTCTTGCCTCCATCTGCGGCGTGCTCGTAGTCTTTCTGTTTGTCACCACGTTCATATTTCAGAACTTCGAGATTCCATCGGGCTCAATGGAAAAGACACTGCTCATCGGCGACCATGTTCTCGTCGATCGCATCTCGTTTGCACCACCAACAACCTGGGCACCATTCGTCCATTACCGAGACGTGCACCACGACGACGTCATCGTCTTTTTCAAGCCCAACTCAGAGACCCCGGGCATGTTTCTCGTCAAGCGAGCCATCGGTCTGCCAGGCGACCATCTCCACCTGAACAATGGCACCGTCTATCGCAATGGTGTCATGCAGAACGAGCCCTTTGCACGCAAGCCGAGCGACGACGGTGATCCCCAGGACGCCTTCCAGCCCTATCGCGACGATTTCCCTGATGCTCCAGCTGGACCATACGATCAAGTCACCGCGCTCTGGGCTAACGAAATACCCAACCACATTCAGGATGGCAGCCTCGTAGTACCGCCGGGCAAAGTCTTCGCCATGGGCGACAACCGCCCCGACAGCCTCGATAGCCGCTACTGGGGTTTCGCTCCGCGTGCGAACATCGTGGGCCGCCCCCTATTCGTTTACTGGTCGTTCGAAACGCCCGCCGACGAGATGGACAAGCAAACCATCGGCGATCGCATCGCTTTCGTCGGCCACATCGTTCTTCACTTCTTTACCCAGACACGCTGGGACCGCACCCTGCATCTCATCCGGTAAGCAAGCAGCAGCAGATCGCCCTTTGCAATCGTCGACATTCCGTGGCTTGCTGGGAACCTGCTTTTGACTCCGGAGCGTACATTTATAGTTCGCCATAGCCTGCACTTCTGACCACATATGCACCCAACCGACACCACACACGGCACCAGCGACACGACCCGCTCATCGCGCCGCGCTCGCCGCTTCCCTGGGGTGTTGTCGTTCGCGCTCCTCGTGGTCATTCTGCTCATGATGGTGTTGCTACCGCCGATGATCAGCGTCAGCCGTTTTCAGCGTCGCATCGCGCAAAGTCTCAGCCAAAGTCTAGGTCGTACCGTACATCTCGATTCCGTCAGCTTGACGTTGCTTCCGTTGCCCGGCTTTACCTTTACTAACTTCGTCGTCGATGAAGATCCGGCCTTCGGCTCCGAGCCCATCATCCGCGCCAACTCCGTGCGCGCTACGCTGCGTCTCACCTCACTCTGGCGTCGTCCCATCGAGTTCTCCACAATCAGCTTCGACCAGCCCAGCGTCAACCTTGTTCATCTCTCAAATGGCAAATGGAACCTGGAAAGCATCCTGCTGCATGCGGCGCATATTCAGGCTGCCCCAACGGTACAGATGAAACCGGGTCCAACGCCGCGTTTCCCCTACATTGAAGCTACCGGCGCCAGACTTAACCTCAAACTCGACCAGGAAAAGACCCCTTTCTCGCTCACCGATGCCGACTTCGCTCTCTGGCTTCCCGGCCCTAACCAGTGGCATCTGCGCTTAAAAGGCACTCCAGCGCGCACCGACACCGATGTCGCAG
Source organism: Edaphobacter acidisoli (assembly GCF_014642855.1). Taxonomy (NCBI): domain Bacteria; kingdom Pseudomonadati; phylum Acidobacteriota; class Terriglobia; order Terriglobales; family Acidobacteriaceae; genus Edaphobacter; species Edaphobacter acidisoli. Next base: position 288,351 of record NZ_BMJB01000003.1, read on the forward strand.
ACGCAGGGATCATCCAGATTGAAGGCACGCTCGATCGTGCAGCCTCGCTCGGCAACGTTCCCCTCGATCTTCAGGGCGAATGGAAAGAAGCACCGCTCGGCGAGACCACTCATCTACTTTTTGGCCGCGACCTCGGCGTGCGAGGCAATCTCGACCTCACCGCAACAGTTCAGGGTACTGTCAGCGATAGCACCATCGACGCCCGCCTCCGACTTATCGACGCCCGCAACGCCGATTTCGTTCCGAGCCAGCCCATCCAGGTCGATCTCGACTGCCTCACAACCGCAGCGAACGACTTTCACGCCTTCAAAAACCTGCGCTGCACTTGGCCGCCAATCGCATCTTCACCAAAGCCGATGCTGGCCGTCTCAGGTGATATTCCCGATGTGCGCAATCTCAGCGCGACTACGCTTGAGATCGGCACACCAGGCATTCCTGCAACAACACTGTTTAACTGGCTTCGCGTCTCCAGTTCCCGCGTGCCCGACGATGTCGCCGTTACGGGCAACCTGACTGGTAGCATCACCTGGCATCCCGCTTCTGCAACTGCCACACACTGGAGCGGAGACCTGCTTCTCGCAGGAGCTAGCCTGAGCACTCCAGCCTCAGGTTCGGCATCATTCATCGACAGCGACGTCTCAATCCAGTCCATCGACAGTTTCCTGGCTAGTCAGCCGAAAGGGAGAATCGCTCGGGGCAAGGGCAAGGAAAAGATCGCGCCCGCGCCAACTTCCGGCTTCAACCTCGCGCCTGTTGCCTTGGCATTGGGAGGCAAGGAACCAGCGATGCTCGAAGGACATGTCGACCATGTAGGCTACACCTTGCATCTGACGGGCATGGTGTCAACTGCACGCCTGCTCGCCCTGGGCTCGGCAATTCCACAGTTTGGCGACGGACTCTCTCAAGTGCTACCTCCCAATCACACGCCTGGACCTTATCGCATCGATCTCAGCGCAAACCGCACATGGCACGGCCCGCAAACATGGACAGACAACATCACACGTCCGACACCTTCGCGGCCTCATCATTCTGCACATCGTTGACAGAAGCAACGCTATAGATTGAATAACTCTCTCAACCGTTTGGTCTGTGCTCTGCTTACAGGAATCTCGGTTCTCTTCGGATCATCCATACGCAACTGATAACTCGACTTGAACCACGGCACCACCTCGCGGATGTGCTGGATATTCACAAGAAACGAACGATGCGCACGCCAGAACATCTCAGGATTGAGTTGCTCCATCAACTCCTCCAGCGTCCGGCAATTCGAGTGGCCCTCCACCGTCTGCGTAAAAACACTGATCGTTCCTTCTTCAATCGAAGCAAAACAGATATCCTTCTGGTCTACCAGCAGCAGCCTGCTCTGCGCTCGAACAATGACCTTACCTGTATTTACCTTCGGAGTTTGAGCAGCCTGGGCTTGCTCCTCCATCAGTCGCAGCAGAGCATCCAGTCTGGCATCCCCTGCCGATTCTGCTGGCGCAGATAGTCGTGCCGTGGCCTTTTCGATCGTTTGCATCACTCGCTTGCGGTCAAATGGTTTCAGCAAATAATCAACAGCATTCACCTCAAACGCACGCACGGCATACTGATTGAATGCAGTGGCAAAGACCACTTGAGGCATTTGTATCTTGCGATCAAGAAGTTTCTTCAGAACGCCGAACCCATCCAGTCCAGGCATCTGTACATCGAGAAACACGACATCTGGCTTGTGCGTCCGGATCAGTTCCACTGCTTCGATTCCGTTGGTACCCTGCCCCAGCACCTCGACTCCACCCGCGCGCTCCAACAGATACTGCAACTCTTGTCGCGCCAGTGCTTCGTCGTCGATGATTAAAGCGGTAAACGGCATACGTGTGACTTACTTAGTCACTATATACGCGCAGCCTTGCCGGAGCCTGATCCTCGGCAAGATCATGTCCACAGTGGCGGCAATAGACATCGGTAATCTGCACCCCATGGAAGCACTTCCCGCACGCGGGCGCCATCTGGAACTGACACTGCGGACAGAAGTGAGCATCCTGGGCCAGTTCAGCGCCACAGTTCGGGCAAGGCGTCAACAGAGGTTGACGCAGCAGAAAGTATACTACCGCACCGATTCCTCCTGGCATCACCACGACAACAAGCATCCACAATGCAGCAGGCATGCGTCTGCGCTTCACATCACGGCTGATGTAACCAATCAGCAAAACATAACTTGCGAATGTGGTACCCCAGAAATATCCGGTCAACAGGCGCATGGGCAGCAGCTCATGCCTGTGGTGAGGCATGATGCCATGAAACAAATACTGAAAAGCTACGAAGACGGCGATAGCGAGCACAACGGACCACGCCGGGATCATACTCAACTGATCTTCACCAGTTGCCGTCTGCTCATTGACCGGCTTGGAGTTCCACTTCGTCACTTCGCAACCTCACCATCCACACGCCTACGGATACGCCGAAACAATACCATCGCAAGCAACGCCATCGACACAGGAAGGAACCAAAGCAGCAAGATAAAAAGCTGATTACTGGCGTCCGGAATGCCATTCGGGTTCAGATCATACTGCTCAAGAACTCTCCATCCCGCCACCGAAAGAATGAGCAGCAGCGATGACGAGACAGCAGCGGGAATCATCAGGCTACGCACACGGCTGCGACGTGCAGCCATCATCCCCGCCCGTTCGCGCACCACGCGATGAGTCCGGTTGACCACTGCCGCTCGCGCCGCCGTATTCAACTCGTTCCCCATCCTCATATCGCCTCCACTGCAGAGCGTAAAGCGCGTATCTTCTCCATCTCCGGCTTCAACGCCGCAAGCCCACGATACAAGCGTGACTTCACCGTGGAAAGAGGAGCACGCGTAACGCCGGCGATCTCCTCAAGAGAAAGCTCTTCATAAAACCGGAGAACAAGTACCTCGCGATAGGTCGAATCGAGCGTCAGCAGCACCTCGCCCACTTCAGCAGAGTTCTCACGCGACTGAAAGTGCTCCAGAGGAGATGGATCCGAGATAGCAATCTCAAATGGACGCTCATCATCGCCTTCACTCATCTCGTCCAGACTCGACATTGTGCGTTTGCGAGAGAGATCAATTACGAGGTTACGTGCGATTGTAAACAACCACGTATCAAAGCGTGCCTTGCCGTTGTACTGTGCGCCGCGCACCAGCACGCGCATCCATGTCTCTTGAAAGAGATCCTCCGCCACATCGCGCTTTCCAGTAAGGAACAGAAGATAGCGCATCAATCGGTGTTGGTAGAGATCAATCAGGTGATCGATCAACTCCGCATCCTGTCGTTTCAGGCCACGAGCAATCGCTGCATTCTCGGCCTGATCCTGCACGCCGAGGGCAACCTGAACGATAGCGGCTCCACTTCTCATGAACCTAGAGACGTCAAATCGCTCTGAAAAGACTCGCTTTGTAACGAATTTATTCACTTGTCGGGAATAGCTTGAGGCCTACTTTTATTCTACGGCCTTGAACCAACCCCTGAAACGGTAAACTGAGTCAATGGACGTTCTCTATGGGCTGCACCCGGTCGAAGAAGCCCTTCGCTCTGGCGCCCGTCAGCTTGACCATGTCAGTGTCGCCCGCGAGCGTCGTGACGAGCGGTTAGACCGGCTCATCCAGCTTTGCCGGGCTTCTGGGGTCCGCGTTGCCGTTGAGCCGCGAGAACAGTTGACCCGCCTTGCCCGAACCGACGCTCACCAAGGGGTCCTGGCTGTAGTCCGCGAACGAAATTTTCTCAGCATTGAAGACCTCTTATCATCTAAACTCGATGGATTCAGATTCTTCCTCGCACTTGACGGCATCGAAGACCCGCACAATCTAGGCGCGTTGCTTAGAACGGCTGACGGTGCCGGTGTCGATGGTGTCGTCCTCCCGGAGCGTCGTTCCGCCTCCGTTACTGCGACTGTTGCCAAAACATCTGCCGGTGCCTCGGAACATGTTCGCATCGCACGAGTTACGAACCTTGTTCGTGCTCTCGAACAAATGAAGAAGAATAATATCTGGGTCATTGGGCTGGACGAGCGAGGAACACCAGACTACATCGACTTCGACTTCAAAACTGACTGCGTTCTCGTACTAGGACGCGAAGGCGCAGGCCTGCACGATCTGGTCAAGAAGACCTGCGACCACCTGCTTCGGATACCAATGGGCGGTCAGGTTTCGTCTCTCAACGTATCGGTAGCAGGAGCAGTAGTCATGTACGAGGCAATGCGTCAGCGGCGACAGTTTTCGTCCATCGGACCAAAAGCGACGAAGGAGCGTAAGGGGTTGGGTTCCTGATGCATCGTCTGTTGTGCCTCACGCTTCTCTCTGCATCTGCGCTGGCCCTGAATGCCCAGCAGCATGGAACCGTGCTGTTCAGCCGTGACCAAAACTCGACTCCTGCGAAGAAGGATGAATCGGCTCAACTGGAGGAACCCAAGGTTCCTGTCACCGATGTTGAGCGAAGCTCGCTGACATTTACTGCCTACGATCTGGATGTGCATCTTGCGCCTGAAAAGGCACAGCTCGCCGTCCACGCCAGGTTCACTGTGCGAAACTCCGGCACGCAGCCTCTGTCCCGGCTGGTCATTCAGATCTCCTCGCAGCTCGACTGGCAGAGCTTCTCGCTGGAAGGCCAGCAGGGTGTCACGCAGCTTGCTTTCGTCGAGCACGGAATCGATACCGACCTGGACCACACGGGTAAGGCGTCCGAGGCGGTGGTTCGACTGCCCGGCCCACTGGCTCCTGGAGCAACGGCGACTGTATCCGCGTTCTACTCGGGTGAGGTGCGGCAGTCGGCGAACCGGCTTGAACGGATTGGCGCACCGACGAGCGACGCCGCGCGTGCCGACTGGGACCAGGTTGCTCCTGACCTGACCGCGCTCCGCGGCTTCGGCGATGTGCTCTGGTATCCGGTGGCTGCTGCTCCGGTCTTTCTCGGTGATGGAGCCAAACTGTTCCACGAGATCGGGGAAAACCGGCTCCGGCAGGCGGATGCGACCGTACGTCTGCGGCTGGCAGTCTCTTACGTTGGCGATCCTCCAGACGCGGCGTTCTTCTGTGGGCGGCGGGAGCAGCTCGTTGCGGTAAGCGAGAATGCCAATGTGCCGGTGGCACAGTCTCCAGGAGTGGCTACGGCAGAGTTTGCGGCGCGACCGCTTGGGTTCCGGCCGATGAGTCTCTTCGTAACCGACCAGGCCCCGACCGTGACCGATGACAAGGTCATCGGCGTCGTGACGGACCACTACGACGCGGTGCCGATGTATGCGGCGGCGGAGGCGAAGGTGAGGCCAATGCTCGCGGACTGGCTCGGGACCGCGCCGCTGACGATGCTTGACGTCCTCGACCATCCGGGGCAGCCGTTCGAGGATGACGCGCTGCTGGTGGTGCCGGTCCACGCGGCGGACCCTGACCAGCTGGCGCCGGTGCTGGTCCACTCTCTGACGCACGCGTGGTTCCGGTCGTCTCATGAGTGGCTGGATGAGGGGGTGCCGGAGTTCATGGGGTTGGTGTGGCTGGAGCGGACCCAGGGGCGGGATGCGGCGCTGAAGCGGTTGCAGGGGCAGGTGAACGCGCTGGCGCTGGTGGAGCCGACCCCGAAGGATGGGACGGTTATCGGGGGGGAGAGTCTGATCGACGCGACCGGGGAGGTGTACTACCGGACGAAGGCCGCGGCGGTGCTGTGGATGCTGCGGGGGATCGTGGGGGATGCGGCGTTGAAGACGGCGCTCCAGCGGTACCGGATGGCGGGGAAGGATGACGCGGACCCGGAGACGTTCGAGCGGGTGCTGGAGGCGGCCTCGCGGCGGGACCTCCGGTGGTTCTTCGACGACTGGGTGTACCGGGACCGGGGATTACCGGACCTCTCGATCGCGAGCGTGACGCCGAGTCCGATGCCGGGCACGGGCCTGCGGGGGGTGAGTTGGCTGGTGGCGGTCGACGTACGGAACGATGGGGCTGCGGCGGCGGAGGTTCCGGTGACGGTGCGGTCGGGGGACCTGACGATTACCCAGAGGCTCCGGATTCCGGGGCAGTCGGATGCGTCGACACGGATAGTCTTCGCGGGGGTGCCGCGGGAGGTGGTGGTGAATGACGGGAGCGTGCCGGAGGTGACGGCGTGGTCGCATACGAAGGAGATCGCCGTCCACTGACCCCCATCCCCCGTGTTTTGGTGCAAAGTCTTCATAAGATTTGGGTTAGGGTTGGACTTCGCGGGTTTGGTTGCCTGTAAGGTACTGATTTGATTGGCCATTGCCTCTTCCCTTTCGCAAAGTCTTCATTGCAAATGCGTAAGGCCCCGGATGAGGTTCCGGGGCCTTACGGGTTTTCTATCTGGTTTAAGTGTAGCAAGTGGGGGAAAACTAAACCGCCAATCTGCGGCAGGAAATATCTCCCGGTATTTGTGGAGGTTGTGGCGTTATCCACAGGTTTGGGGGCTTGACATCTGTGGTCTTGGGGTTGGTTTTGTGGCGGTAGGTCGAAAAGCGTCCTAACGGCGAGCCTTCGGCAGAGCGGTAGACGCCTTCTCACCCCAGCCAGCAAGCTGGCTGGGGACCCCGTTTTCGGCGTGGCTTTTATTGGCACGCGTGAACGCGTGCCCTTCCGCTTCGGGGAGTTTTTGTGCCGTTGATAAGTAAAGCGGTTCGCGCCTGTGCGCGAATGAAACCGGTTGTGGCTGAAAGGGTTGGAGGGTACGGGTGGGATTTGGCAGTGTCGGGGTCCTTCGACTCCGCTCCCTGCGGTCGCTTCGCTCAGGATGACGGCTGTTTCTTCACGATGACAATCTTCGCTCAGGATGACGGCTGTTGAGGTGTGAGGGCTGAGCGTGATGACGGCTGTTGATACGAGAAACCCCACGTCTCATCAGAAGCGAGACGTGGGGCACCCGGATTGATGGCGAATTATCCAAGGTCTCAGAATCGAGACCTGGGGCATCCGCGGTTATTTTTCTTTCTTTGGGGCGCCGGCTACTACCAGCTCGTTGTTGACGCTGAAGGCGCCGGGGGCGGAGTTGGCCTGCATGCCTGCGACGGCTGCGTCCGAGGAGCTGTTGACTACGCCGTAGAGCGTGACGTTGCCGTTGTTCACGATGATGTGGATGGCGTGATAGCCGATCGGCGGGGTGTTGGTAATGCCGCCGGCGGCCAGCGCTACGCCTGCACCGGGCCCGATGGCGCGGCCAAGGCTGCCCTGGTTGGCGTTATACATCCGCAAGGTCGGCGAGGTGTAGATGCGGTTGTAGACGGCGGCGCGGACGCGGTCGTCGTTGGGCGAGTAGGGCAGGACCTGAATCTGGTTGTCGACGCCCTCGACGCCGGCGATGCTCTTGACGGCCCGTTCGGCGTCGGACTTCAAGACGGGACGCGAGGCGTAACCGTGAAGGACGATGGTTTTGCCGTGGATGCCGAAGGTGATCCAGTCGAAGACAGCGTAGGAGGTGAGGCGGTTGATATTCTTCTGGACATCCTTCACGATACGGACGGTGTCGTCCTGGGACCAGGTGGAGCTGGCCTGGGCCAGAGCGAGCGGCGTGGAGGCGGTGAAAGCGAGCAAAGAGGCAGCAAGTATGACGGATTTGAACCGGGGCATCTGTTTCTTCTCCGAATAGGTGAATTTGTACAGCCGGTCTGCAAAACGGGAGAATTCTAGTCCTTCTTGAGAAAAGAGTTCAACTGATGGATGTTGTTTTGTACGTGGGAGATGCCTGTGGTTTGTTGTGTGGGGAGGTTCGTGGGGAATCGGGTCTTTCCCCGGCATATCCGGGGGCTAAAGCCCTCTGCTTTTGTGGCTGGTGTGCCCGGACTGAAGTCCGGGCCTATCTCAAAAGCAACAGCAACGACAACGACAACAGCAAAGACAAGAGCTGCTCTCTCCACTCCGCGTCTGCGACGCCTACGATCGAGATGACTGATGTTGTGGCTGAAAGGGTTGGAGGGTATGGGTGGGATTTGGCTGTTTCGGGATCCTTCGACTCCGCTCCCTGCGGTCGCTTCGCTCAGGATGACGGCTGTTGGGCTAAAGCAGGTCCCCCTTGCGGGGGATGACGAACACGAAAAGACAACTGCAATTGCAACTGCAAAAACAAATGCAACTGCGTTAGTGGCGGTCGAACATCTGGATGACGTCTTTGCGGAGGGCCTGCTGGCTCTCTTTGCGGGTGTAGAACATGTGGCCGCCGGGGTATTCGTGGACCTGGACGCGGGTGGGGTCGCCCATGGCGGGCATCTGGTTGACGGTGAGGATTGAGCCCATGAACGGGCAGGAGAGATCGCCCCAGCCGTGGGCGATGAGCACCCACATCTTCGGGTCGGTGGCGACGGCGTCGCGTAGCTGCTGGGTGGAACCGCTGCGGAGGTCGTCGTTCGAGGCCCAGGCGGCGTTAACCGCGTAGCTGAGGGCGTTGTAACGGGCCATCGTCTTCCAGCCGACGGTGTGGGTGACGAAGTCGACCATGGCGGTGGTGGTGGGGGCGATGATGGAGTTCAGCAGGGGGTCGTCGTTGCGCTGGTTGGGGGCGAATGGGAACGGGTCCCACGCGATGACGTTGGGATCGTAGCGGCTGGCCAGCTTGCCTTCGGCGCGGTAGACCTCGCGAAGGTAGGCCTGGGTTTCGAGGCGGCCTCCGGAACGCTTGACGAAGACGGGGTCGAGGCCGGTGATCTCGGTGACGTGCTGGATCATGGCCTGCTCGGCGGTTGGGTCGGAGCGGCCCTGCATCAATGCGCTGGCGTAGTCGGTCTCGGTGTAGTGGATGATGGCGGCCATGGCGTCGGGTGTGAGCTTGTCTTCACGCTCAAGATGCGCGGCGGCGATGGAGGGGAGGGTCATCATCCAGGGGAGCGGCGAGATGTCGCCCTGGCTGTTGATCGCTGGATTGAGATAGGGCGAGACGAGCACGACGCCGTTCATGGCTACGCCGAGCTGGGTTTGCAGATAGCTGGTCATGCGCGGGCAGCGGAAGCCGCCGTAGCTTTCGCCGATGATGTACTTGCGGTCTTCGAGGCGGTCGTTTTTGACGAGCCAGTCGTAGACGACGCGGGAGAGGTACTCGACGTCGGAGGTGGGGGTGTAGAAGAGTTTTTTGGCTTCGGCTTCGGGGACGAGCGAGCGGCTGAAGCCGGTGCCGATGGGGTCGATGAATACGAGGTCGGTGAAGTCGAGCCAGGTGCCGGGGTTGTCGGTGAGGGTGGCGGGGTCGGATGGGCTGTCGTTCTGGTCGCCGAAGGCTACGCGCTTGGGGCCGATGGCGCCGAGGTTGAGGTAGACGGATGATGCGCCGGGGCCTCCGTTGAAGGCGAAGGTGACGGGGCGGTTTTTGCCTTCGACGGTGTAGGCCGTGTAGACGACTTCGCCGGCGAGCGCGCCCTTTTCGTCGCGCACGGGCAGGGTGCCGACGGTGGCGGTGTAGTGGAGGACTTTGCCGTTGAGGGTGATGCTCTGGTCGACGTGGGCGTCGGGCGGGAGCGGCGGCAGGGTCATGGACATGCCGGGGGTTGCGGGGGAGGGTTTGGACTCGGCGGCTGCTGGCTTTGTTTCGCTGGCCGGGGCGGCTTCCTGCGCGATGGACAGGGTTGCAAAGCCGGTGAAAAGCAAGGAAAGCGCAGCGAAGCGGAGGAAACGAAGCAGGGGAGTCGAAGGCATGAACGGAATTGTACATGGGCGGGCTTAAAGGCTGTCGGGAGAACCGATACGGTACCGGGGTAAAGCGACGAGGATTCTCGTCAGGCGTCCAATAATCGGATATTCTCAGACACTTGGAGAAGATATGCGCATTCTTGCTGCAGCATTGGTTGCCTGCCTGATGACCGCGCCAGCCGTGGCCAGATCGAATGACTCGCTGACTGTTCACCTGAAGAACAGCAAGGGACAGGATGCTGGGACCGCCAAGTTTAAGCAGCTGAAGGATGGGCGGGTTGAGATCAAACTGAGCCTCAAGAATATTTACTTTGGGGAGCATGCGGTGCACATCCACGAGCACCCGGTTTGCGATGCGCCGGACTTCAAGGGCGCGGGCGGGCACTTCAACCCGTCGGGGCGGGAGCATGGGCTGGAGAATCCGAAGGGACACCACAATGGCGACCTGCCGAATATCTCGGTCGGCGAAGACCATATGGGCGAGGCGACGTTCAAGGTGGATTATCTGTCTCTGGACCCGTCGGCCTCGAACAGCATTGTGGCGAATGGAGGGACGGCGATTGTGATCCACGAGCACGCCGATGATATGAAGACGGACCCGAGCGGCGAAGCAGGCAACCGGATCGCCTGCGGGGTGATCACGGAGCCGAAGCCGTAGGGTTTTGAGGCTGGATTCTGCAGATTTTGCGGGATTCGGGCGGGTTGAACCAATCCTCAGGCCCCTGCGTATAGGCAGGCATGGGCGTTCTGCACATCGCGATACCAGCTTCGACCGGGCTTCGCGGCCATTCGCAGCATGGCTTACGGCGCGGGCTACATGCGGTTGCCCGGACGGGTTCGGAACAGGGGCCACAACGAGAAGCAAGGGTATCGAAACGACGCGATACACTTCTGCCACCACCAGATTCAACTGAGGCCAAGTTGGAGAGAACGCCGGAACAACAAGCAGCGCAGGAAGCCCTCGCCAGACTGGTGCGCCAGTGCATGGCTGGAGATGCGCACGCCTGGCAGCAGCTTGTGGTCTCGCAGCATCGGCGGATCTACGCTATCTGTTACCGCTTCACGGGTTCGGCTACCGATGCAGAAGATTTGACGCAGGATGTGTTCCTGAAGCTGTATAAGAACCTGGCGAGCTTCGATACGCAGAAGGGCAGCTTTCAGACGTGGATTACGACGCTGGCGCGGAACCTGCTGGTGGATCACTTCAGGAGAACAAGGATTGAGCGGTTCAGCGACTCGCTGGATGCGACGGCGGATGGCTCGGACGACGGCCAGACGATGGCGGACAGGCTGGCGGACAGCCGCCCTTCGCAGGAGAGCCACGTTGCGGGCGTCGAGACCAGAGCGCGGGTGCAGCATGCCTTGAAACAACTCTCGCCAGAGTTGCGGGAAGCTGTTATTCTCCGCGACCTGGAGGATATGGATTATAAAGAAATCGCGCAGGTTCTTCGGATTCCGGAGGGGACGGTGAAGAGCCGGATCAGCCGGGGCCGCGGGGAACTTGCGAAGCTGCTGGAACGTATATGAATACAGGGAATTTGAACAGGAAAGACGGGTGATGGGACGTGGCAGACTTCAACCAATTCGGCAGCGCAGGAACCCCGCAGACGGGTGATGCGCACCAGTGCGCTCAATGCGAAGCGATGCTGGCCGATGCGCTGGACGGAACGCTGAGCGCGGACGACCAGGCCACCTTTGACCTGCATATAGCCTCGTGCCCGGGGTGCCGGGCGATGCTCGGCGATGCCGAGCGCGGCATGGAGTGGATGGAGATGCTGAAGTCCGTCCCGCCTGAGCCTTCGGCTGCGCTGGTGGAGCGCATCTTCGCCGAGACGACGGGCAGGGCTGCGGAGGAGGCAAGCGCCGCTCGTGCGGCACGGGAGCAGCGTCGGCAGGCGAGTACGCTGCTGGGCCATCCCATCCCTTCGGATTCGCATACCGATGCGCAGCCTGTGGCGGCGTTCAGCGGGAACGTGATTCCCTTCCGCACCCGTTTTGTGCGGGGACTGCGGTCGATGGGCCAGACGATGCTTCAGCCGCGGCTGGCGATGACGGCGGCGATGGCGTTTTTCTCGGTTGCATTGACGATGAACCTGACGGGCGTGCGCTTGAGCAGCCTGCGACCGAGCGACTTCACGCCTTCGAGCATTCTGCGCTCCTGCTACAGCGCGAAGGCGCGCGTGGTGCGCTACTCGGACAACCTGCGCGTGGTGTATGAGCTTGAATCGCGCGTACGAGATCTGCAGCACTCCTCAGACGAGGATTTTCCAGCAAGCACTTCGGGCCCCCAGAACTCCCCAGCAACAACCAGCCCTCAACCGACCCCAACTGGCGCAGAGCAACAGCCTGACGGCCAGAAGCCCGCGAGCCAGAGCCCGCAGACAGACCAGGAGAAGCAGTCCCGCCCGAAGCCGGGCTCGGGGACGAGCCAGCGCGAGATGCCTGGCGGCAGCCTGCTGTTTACCGGTCCTGCGCATCGCCGTGGCACGCTTTCAGCTTCGCTTGTAAACACTGATGTCTTTTTATCTGGCCGCGTTTCCAGCGGTCTTTTTCCCAGCGTTAAGGATGAGGGGGGACTGGTATGACTTGCGCAAACCATCCTGATCGAGAAAATGTTGCGTTTTGCCAGCATTGCGGCAAGGCGATTTGCCAGGAGTGTGTCCGAAATGTAGGCAGCTCCGTTTATTGCGAGGCGTGCCTTGCAGAGAAGCTTTCGGGGACGGCGCCTGCTGGTGGTTATGCTGCGCCTGCCGCCGGAGCGCCGCAAGGTGGCGCTGTTCCGCCACCGTTTGGCAATGATCCGAACCCTGCATTGGCGGGCCTGCTGGGTATCATTCCGGGCGTGGGCGCGATGTACAACGGCCAGTTTGCCAAGGGCATTGTGCACCTGGTGATCTTCGCCATTCTGGTGAGCCTTGCGCATGACAATGGATTCTTTGGGCTCATGATCGCGGGCTGGGTAATCTACCAGATCTTTGAGGCGTATCACACTGCTCGGGCGCGGCGCGACGGCACACCGCTGCCGAATCCGTTTGGGTTGAATGATCTTGGTGAGAAGCTGGGCTTTGGCAAGGCGTGGCCTACGGGTGCGCCGAGCCAGCCGAATCCTTCGGCCCCGAATGCCGCTTCGAGTGCGTATGCTCCTCCGCCACCGGCTGCTGGCTATTCGCCCTACACTGCGCCGCCTGCGGCCAACTGGAGCGTGCCTCAGAATCCGGCGCAGAATCCGGCATGGAACTGGGAGAACTATGTTCCGCCGCAGCAGCAGCCTTATGTTGCGCCACCGTTCAGCCCGGTAGATCCGAATGCGGCCTACACGCGTAATCGTTTCCCCTCGGGAGCTATCTGGCTGATCGCTCTTGGCCTGATCTTCCTGGTTGGAAATTCGCATTGGATGTTCGGCCTCTCGATGCACTGGTTTGTTCCGTTCCTGCTGATTGGGTTTGGCGTGTGGCTCTTTGTGCGGAAGATGACGGAGTTTGGCGCGCCGCTGGCGGATGATGGGACGGCGCTCTATCGTTATCGCTTCTTTCACGCCATCAAGGGATCGATCTGGATTGTTCTGATCGGTGTGCTGTTCCTACTGGACAGCTTCAACATTCTTTCGTGGGGCAGAAGCTGGCCGCTGTTTATTATCGTTGCCGGGTTGATGGCTGTGTTTCGCGGAGTGGCTTACAGCGGGGGCGCACCTTATGCGGCTTATCCGCCTCCGCAGGGCCCTCCGCCGGATCCTTCGGCACCTTCGTGGACTGAAGCGCCGCCGGCATCGACGCACTCTGTTGTTCCTCCTGTTTCTCCGGACACGCACGACGTTTCTCCGGACACGCACGACCGGGAGGGAAACTGAGCCATGGGAAGCTATCCTCCACCACCGCCACCTGCAGGTCCGCCTTACGGCAATGACTGGCGCTATCAGCGCCGGGTTGTGAAAGAACAGGCGCGGATGCAACGAGATGCGTATCGCGCACAGCGCGCAGCGTATCGCTACCAGATGCGTGGACTGCGGCGCGGCTCGATTGTCGGCCCGATCCTGCTGATCACGATTGGCATTGTCTTCCTGCTGATTCAGACCGGGCGCGTGTCGGGCCATGCCTTCTGGGACTGGTACGGACATTGGTGGCCGATGCTGTTTCTTGCCGCCGGCGTCGTGATGCTGCTGGAGTGGGCGTTTGATCAGTTCTTTCTCTCTGACCCCACGCAGCCGCGGTTTCGCCGACGGGTTGGCGGCGGCGTGTTCTTTCTGCTGTTGATTCTTGCCGTGGCGGGCGCAGCCTTCGGCGGATTTCATGGACGCGCATTTGAGTTTCTGCACAAAGACTTCGGCATCAATCAGGACAACCTGGACCAGTTTCTGGGGGATAAACACGAGAGCGACCAGACGCTTTCCCAGACATTTGCCGCAGGCAGCTCACTGGTCGTGAATAATCCGAGAGGCAGCGTGACGGTCTCGGGCACGAGCGATGATAACCAGATCCATGTCGCCGTTCATAAGACGGTTTATACGCGCACGGACTCGGAGGCAGAGTCGAATGCACAGCAGCTTAGCCCCGACGTCACAACGGGCGGCAATACCCTTACGGTGACGGTTCCCGCTATTCGTGGAGGACGGGCTGACCTGACCATTACGGTGCCGATCGGTGCAGCAACGAACGTGATGGCGAATCATGGCGATGTGACGGTCAGCTCCATTCGGGGCAATGTCGATGTGACGGCCAACCACGGCGATGTCGATCTGAGCGCCATTACAGGAACGGTGACGGCGCATATCAACAACAGCGATTCGTCGTTCAGCGCGCGCAGCATTACAGGCCCGGTGACGGTTGCAGGACACGGCAGCGAACTGACGCTCTCGGACCTGAGCGGGCCGGTGACCTTCAATGGGGATATCTTCGGACCGATTCATCTGGCGCATATTCGCGGACCTATCAAGCTGCATACGAGCCGCACGGACTTCCAGATGGCTCGGCTGGATGGCGAGACTGAGTTGAACGAAGACGACATGACGGCGAGCCAGGCGGTTGGACCGGTGGTGCTGAATACGCGCAATCGGAACATCACGCTGGACCGGGTCTCGGGCGATGTTTCGGTGACGAACAGCAATGGCTCGGTTGACCTGACGAGCGCTCCGCCGATGGGCAATGTGACGGTTGAGAATCGCAGCGGCGATGTGACCGTGACGGTGCCTGAACACGCGTCGTTTACTGTGCAGGCAGAGACGTCTGATGGCGACCTGGACAATGATTTTTCGCTCGATACGCAGGGGACCGATCCGCATAAGAGCATTACGGGCACGATAGGGCATGGCGGGCCGCACCTGCGGTTGACGACCAGCCATGGCGACATGGAGTTGAAGAAGGCCTCGGTTGCGCCGATGCCTCCCGCGCCACCAGCGCCGCCTGCGCCGCTTACGCTCCGCGATGAACATGGGAACACGATCATCCTCAATGGACATTCGGGTTCTACGTTCGGCGGGGATGGATCGGAGCAGATTGTTGGCAAGCACGGGATGCTGCTGAAGGTCGGCGTGGATGGGACTGTGGTGTACAACGATGGCAAAGGGACCAGCTATACCTCGGCTCCGGATGGCACCAAAGTTCTGATTGCTCGGGATGGTACACGCATTACAACGACGCCGGATGGGACGAAGGTCGGCATCGGGCCGGGAAGCAAGCCGCTGACCAGCAACGAGATCGACAATCGGATCCAGCAGATCGAAAACGATGTCCGCAACACCGAAACTCAGTACAAGAACGAGAAGCACTAGAGTGCGGTTCGTCAGCTAGACCTTTGTTGCTTTTTCGATGCGGACTCGTACCTGTTCGCCGGGCTGCATCGCTACGGTGAGCGGGACTGCCTCGAAGCCTGGCACCAGGTTGAAGGTGCGCTGGGCCGGGATGGGTGCGAAGCCCTGCTGGGCGTCGGTGCTGATGACGAGCGTTCCTTTGGGCCGGATGATGTGCACCGTTTGTGCATTGGACTGCTCGACCCGGTCGGTGGACGACGCGATCACGGGGACGATGAAGCGAAGGGTCTTCGCGCTGGTGGGAAGGCCGGTTGTGCTGGCTGTCAGCTCGACGGCTGGATCGGCAATGCGATGGGTGACGTGGTATTTTGCTCCGCCGGGCAGTGGCGCGTGCGATGGAGTTTGCAGGACGCCCTGGGCGTCGAAGAGGATTGAGCCTGCGTAGGGCTGCGCGGTGAGCACGGCTTTGTAGTCGTTCAGGTTGGTGTAGGCTTTGCCCGCTTCTGTGTACTCGATGCGCGGTGTCAGCGGCATATGTGGGCTGTCTCGATATTGCTGCTGGTTGGAGATCTCGATCAGTTCATACTGGGTCATGCTGGCTACGAACACGGGCCCGATCTCGGCGTGGAAGAGCTGGGAGAGAGCGCCGCCTGTGACATGGCCGCCGCCTGATCCGCCTGCGCCTGCTTGCACGTGCTCGATATACTCCCAGTCGTACTCGGTGACGGTGGCGCGCCATGGGCCTGCAGCGGCCAGGCGTGTGCCGATGACGGGAAAGCTCTTGACGCCGTATGCGATGTCGCGCGGGAGCTGTGACCGCTCGGGATTTTCCGGGAAGCTGCCGCGATCGAGGACGGTGGCCAGCGCCTTCGCGTGGGTGAAGCTGTGGTGGACGCAGGGCAGGTCGCCGTGCTCGTAGTAGTGCGGGCCTCCGTAGAGCAAGCCATCGTGGGTCGAGGCCTGCATCAGCTCTGCGTTGCGACGGGCTGCCTCGCGAAAGCGCGGGTCGTGATGCGCCATGAGGACAAAGCCAGGGTGGCAGCCGTCGCTGGTGCGGCTGCCCCACCAGGTCCACTTGTAGTTGCGCGTGCCCCAGCTGTTGTCCCATGCGCCATCGGGTAGCTGGAACTCCATGTGGGTCTTGAGCGCGGCGACGACCTGCTGCTCGACCGGCTTGTCGTTCGCGAGAAGGCTGTAGAGGGCGAGCGATGGCAGCGACTCCTCGATGTTGTAGCCGAGATCGATGGGGCGGCAGCCTTTGGGCGAGATGCCGTCGAGCGGGTGGCCCTCGCCGAAGAGGAAACCGTCGGGGGTGAACTGCTCCATGACGCGCTGGGCCAGCTTGCGGCCGCGCTCTATGTAGCGGTCCTCGCCGAGCAATTGACCGCACAGCACGAAGGCAAGCGTCGATGTGACCGGGTAGTTCACGTTGCCGGTCTCGATGCTGATGAAGCTGTCGAGGAACTTTGCGGCGGCGGCTACGCGGTCTGTCCAAGCGGCACGCGTCGGCTTGTCGAGGACTTCGCCGTGGTGCTTGAGCGCCTCGGCGAGTGCGATGGTGTGGAAGACGGTGATGCCCTGCCATGAACTCAGCGAGACGTCGTTGACCCAACTGCCGTCGGCGCGGCTGACCTGCGCCTGGGACCACTCGTGCACCAGCTTTGCCGCGCGCACATACTTACTGTCTCCTGAAGTGTGCGCCATCTTCAGCAGCGGATAGACTGCGTCTCCGCAACGGCCGTGAATGAGCGCACAGGATGGGCAGAGCAGGCCACCATAAAATGCCGGGTCGCGAAGCTCGGTGATTTGCCGCGCGATGATGCCGTCGCACCATGTCTTCAGTAGCCCGGCGTAGAGTTTCTGCTCCGCAGTCTGTGGGGTGCTGCTGTCTGCGCTCTGCGCTGCTTTTGCCAGCTCGGGAAATGCGGCGCGCACGCCGAACAGTGCGGCTCCGGCTGTCGTCATTTGAAGCAGGGTCCTGCGCGTCACGGTCATTGAAGGCTCTCCCAAGTTGTCTCAGAGGATATTATCCGCAGTTGCAACAATATATACCATCGGAGCACGATGTGGATGTAGAGATGGAATTAGCGGTATCGGAGTTGAAAACTTAAACGAAAAGCCCCATCCGGGATGGATGGGGCTTTTGAAATTATGCCGGCGATCACCTAATCTCCCACACACTTACGCGTGCAGTACCATCGGCCCAACGAGGCTTAACTTCCGTGTTCGGGATGGGAACGGGTGTGACCCTCGCGGTAAACTCACCGGCAAACTTGAGAATTTCGCTCGCGCGATCTTCCACAACTGAATAGATTGAGCAGACATTTACCAAAACGTATTTAGTTATATCTCGTATAACTACAAAGCTTGTATTGAATGACTCCAGACAGTGGACTCTCGTAGTTGTTCTTACGATTATCAGTCTGCGCAGAGTAAATTCTATGGACAAGCCGAACGGGCGATTAGTACTGGTAAGCTACACACATTACTGCGCTTCAACCTCCAGCCTATCAACCAGGTGGTCTTCCTGGGCCCTTCATTTCCCTTTTGGGTTGGGAGATCTCA
This sequence comes from Edaphobacter acidisoli, assembly GCF_014642855.1. NCBI lineage: Bacteria > Pseudomonadati > Acidobacteriota > Terriglobia > Terriglobales > Acidobacteriaceae > Edaphobacter > Edaphobacter acidisoli. The sequence continues at coordinate 306,272 of NZ_BMJB01000003.1, forward strand.
TCTTAGAGCGTGCTTCCCGCTTATATGCATTCAGCGGTTATCACAACCGAACTTCGCTACCCAGCCGTGCCTTTGGCAAGACAACTGGAACACAAGAGGTTCGTCCATCCCGGTCCTCTCGTACTAAGGACAGCCCTCTTCAAATCTCCTACGCCCACAGCAGATAGAGACCGAACTGTCTCGCGACGTTCTGAACCCAGCTCACGTACCGCTTTAATAGGCGAACAGCCTAACCCTTGGAACCTTCTACAGCTCCAGGATGCGATGAGCCGACATCGAGGTGCCAAACCATTGCGTCGATATGAACTCTTGGCAATGATCAGCCTGTTATCCCCGGCGTACCTTTTATCCGTTGAGCGATGGCCCTTCCATACAGAACCACCGGATCACTAAGGCCTGCTTTCGCATCTGCTCGACTTGTAGGTCTCGCAGTTAACCACACTTATGCCTTTGCACTCGACGGTCGATTTCCAAACGACCTGAGTGTAGCTTCGCGCGCCTCCGTTACAATTTAGGAGGCGACCGCCCCAGTCAAACTACCCGTCTTACAATGTCCCTCTCCCAGATCATGGGAGGAGGTTAGAGTCACAACAATCGCAGGGTGGTATCTCACCGTTGGCTCCACCAAGTCCGAGAACCTGATATCAAAGCCTCCCACCTATCCTGCGCAGCAATTGCCGTAACCCACTGTAAAAGTATAGTAAAGGTGCACGGGGTCTTTTCGTCTAGCTGCGGGTAACCGGCATCTTCACCGGTACTACAAGTTCGCCGAGCAACTCGTTAAGACAGTCGTACGATCGTTACTCCATTCGTGCAGGTCGGAACTTACCCGACAAGGAATTTCGCTACCTTAGGACCGTTATAGTTACGGCCGCCGTTCACCGGGGCTTCAGTTCAAAGCTTCGCCTTGCGGCTAACCTCTCTCTTTAACCTTCCGGCACCGGGCAGGAGTCAGCCCCTATACGTCGTTTTAGACTTTGCAGAGACCTGTGTTTTTGTTAAACAGTCGCCGTACGCGTTTCACTGCGGCCACTAGAGGCTTGCACCTCAGTGGCGACCCTTCTCCCGAAGTTACGGGTCTAATTTGCCGAGTTCCTTAACAAGCTTTCACTCGAGCGCCTTTGGATATTCTCCTCGTCTACCTGTGTCGGTTTGTGGTACGGTTCCCAATCCCTCTCCTTAGAGGTTTTTCTTGGCAGCATGAAATCGGCAGCTTTCAGCCATACGGCTTACTGCTTTGCGCCTCACTGTTAAGTCTCTCCGGATTTGCCTGGAGAAACCAGCTTACGCGCATCGAACCCCATAGCCATATGAGGTCCTGCTTATCCTTCTGCGTCACCCCATCGTGATAACGAGAAATTGGGAGGTCCGGAATATTAACCGGAGTTCCATCGTCTACGCCTTTCGGCCTCGACTTAGGGACCGCCTAACCCTGAGCGGATTAACCTTCCTCAGGAAACCTTAGACTTTCGGCGGGAAGGGTTCTCACCTTCCTTATCGCTACTTATGCCGGCAGGGTCTCTTCTGTAACGTCCACGCATCTTCTCAGTTGCGCTTCATACACGACAGAATGCTCTCCTACCACGCACACCCTAAGATGTGCATCCGTTGCTTCGGTATACAGTTTTAGCCCCGTTGTATTGTCGGCACCGGACCGCTTGACCAGTGAGCTATTACGCTTTCTTTAAAGGATGGCTGCTTCTAAGCCAACCTCCTGGCTGTCTGAGCGTTCCGACTTCCTTTCCCACTTAACTGTAATTTTGGGACCTTAGCAGGCGGTCTGGACTGTTTTCCTCTCGACTGTGAAGCTTAGCCCCCACAGTCTGACTGCCAGGCTGGTTGTGATCGGCATTCGAAGTTTGATTGGATTCAGTAAGCCGGAAAGCCCCCTAGTCCATCCATGTCTCTACCACCGATCCAAATCACCTGACGCTAGCCCTAAAGCTATTTCGGAGAGAACGAGCTATCACGGAATTTGATTAGCCTTTCACCCCTACCCTCAGCTCATCCGAGCTTTTTTCAACAAACACCGGTTCGGTCCTCCATTGGGTGTTACCCCAACTTCAACCTGGCCAAGGGTAGATCATCCCGCTTCGCGTCTATTCCTGCCAACTTATCGCCCTATTCAGACTCGCTTTCGCTGCGGCTCGCTCACGCTTAACCTTGCTGACAAGAATAACTAGCCGGCTCATTATGCAATAGGCACGCGGTCAGACATTCCCTTACGGGCATAGTCCTCCCACTGCTTGTAGGCACACGGTTTCAGGTACTTTTCACTCCCCTCAATGGGGTTCTTTTCGCCTTTCCCTCACGGTACTGGTTCACTATCGGTCAGAAACGAGTATTTAGCCTTACGGGATGGTCCCCGTGGATTCAAGCAGGGTTTCTCGTGCCCCGCCTTACTCAGGTACCTGCTTCGAGTCTGGATCAATTTCGCTTACGGGTCTGTCACCCTCTATGGAGCCCCTTTCCAGAAGCTTCAGCTATCGACCAGATTGGTAACTCTACTATTGCAGGCCCTACAACCCCCGAACTACCGAAATAGTACGGGTTTGGGCTGTTCCGATTTCGCTCGCCACTACTTTCGGAATCGAGGTTTCTTTCTCCTCCTGGAGGTACTGAGATGGTTCACTTCCCTCCGTTCGCCTGTTCCTACCTATGAATTCAGTAGGACATACCATGGTTTTACCATGGTGGGTTTCCCCATTCGGAAATCCCCGGATCAACGCCTGTGTGCGGCTCCCCGAGGCTTATCGCAGCTTGCCACGTCCTTCATCGCCTGTTTCTGCCAAGGCATCCACCGTGCGCCCTTAGTAGCTTGACCATAGAATTTACTCGCACGCAGCAGAGAGACAACCCCTGCAACGTAGAGCGTTCTACGTTTGATATAGTCCACGCCAAGTATCAGATCATCTTGCCTCATCGTTCGAGGCGATTCACTAATACAGATATTTATCTAAAGACACTCAATACTGACAATTCGCTTCGGAGACTACCCGAAGGATATTGCTCAGCCTTGTAGTTATATTTACCCAATCTATTCAGTTGTCAAAAATCGTTGAGCGATCTGCATTGCTGCGTCGCATTCGCGCCCTGAGGCGGCTTGAGCATTCCTGCCCAAGGTTCAATCTCCAAACTTGCGGAGACTCAACCTCAAGCAGACATCGCTGCTTTTGAATATGCCAATCGAGAAGTGGTGGAGCTGAGCGGGATCGAACCGCTGACCCCCTGCTTGCAAAGCAGGTGCTCTCCCAACTGAGCTACAGCCCCTTGATAATCAGTTTAGCTGATCATCGGGATAATGGTGGGCCTGGGTAGATTCGAACTACCGACCTCACCCTTATCAGGGGTGCGCTCTAACCAACTGAGCTACAGGCCCGTAACGACAGCCTTGAGCTGCTGGCCTCCAGTCTGTAGCCAGAAGCTGACAGCTGGAAGCTAGAGCTGGATTCTCGAAAGGTTTCGAGGACACAGTTGAATGTGCGAAGCGGCTACGCCGCTTCTGACCATCGATCTTGATAAAAGCGAAAAAGAGAAGGTTTAGTTCAGGCTCATCTCCGATAAACGTAATGACCGGAGACGGTGCATGGTCGCTTCAAATACTCGGCATACGCCGCCCGCGATCGCGGGACGTATTTGAATGCCATGACGTTCTCTCTTAGAAAGGAGGTGATCCAGCCGCAGGTTCTCCTACGGCTACCTTGTTACGACTTCACCCCAATCATGAATTACACCTTGGGCGGCTGCTCCCTTGCGGTTAGCGCACCGACTTCTAGTGCAACCCACTTTCGTGATGTGACGGGCGGTGTGTACAAGGCCCGGGAACGTATTCACCGCAGCATGCTGATCTGCGATTACTAGCGATTCCAGCTTCATGGAGTCGAGTTGCAGACTCCAATCCGAACTGAGGCCGGCTTTTTCCGATTAGCTCCCCCTCACGGGTTTGCAGCGGTTTGTACCGGCCATTGTAGCACGTGTGTAGCCCTGGACATAAAGGCCATGAGGACTTGACGTCATCCCCACCTTCCTCCCCGTTATCCGAGGCGGTTTCGTCAGAGTGCTCAACTAAATGGTAGCAACTGAAGATAAGGGTTGCGCTCGTTGCGGGACTTAACCCAACATCTCACGACACGAGCTGACGACAGCCATGCAGCACCTATATAGCAGCCTATTGCTAGGAAGGGATATTTCTACCCCAGTCCACTACATTTCGAGCCCAGGTAAGGTTCTTCGCGTTGCGTCGAATTAAACCACATGCTCCACCGCTTGTGCGGGCCCCCGTCAATTCCTTTGAGTTTCAGCCTTGCGACCGTACTCCCCAGGCGGATTGCTTATCGCGTTAGCTTCGACACGACAGGATTGGGTACCTGTCACATCAAGCAATCATCGTTTAGGGCTAGGACTACCAGGGTATCTAATCCTGTTTGCTCCCCTAGCTTTCGTGCCTCAGCGTCAGTTATGGTCCAGTGAGCCGCTTTCGCCACAGGTGTTCCTTCCGATATCTACGCATTTCACCGCTACACCGGAAATTCCACTCACCTCTCCCATACTCAAGCCCGACAGTTTCTAGTGCAGACTATGGGTTGAGCCCATAGATTTCACACCAGACTTATCAAACCGCCTACGCACCCTTTACGCCCAATAAATCCGAACAACGCTTGCCCCCCTCGTATTACCGCGGCTGCTGGCACGAAGTTAGCCGGGGCTTCTTCTATAGGTACCGTCATAATCGTCCCTATCGAAAGGAGTTTACGTACCAAGATACTTCATCCTCCACGCGGCGTTGCTGCGTCAGGGTTTCCCCCATTGCGCAAAATTCCCCACTGCTGCCTCCCGTAGGAGTCTGGACCGTGTTTCAGTTCCAGTGTGTCCGTGCGCCCTCTCAGGCCGGATACCGATCATCGTCTTGGTGGGCCATTACCCCGCCAACTAACTAATCGGCCGCGAACTCCTCTCCAAGCGCATTGCTGCTTTGACTCGTAAGTGTTATGCGGTATTAGCCAAGATTTCTCTTAGTTATTCCCCACTCGGAGGTAGATCATTCACGTGTTACTCACCCGTGCGCCACTTTACTCATGGATTGCTCCACTTTCTCGTGCGACTTGCATGTGTTAGGCACGCCGCCAGCGTTGATTCTGAGCCAGGATCAAACTCTCGTTTAATCTTGGTTTGCTCGCCACCCACCGACAGGGGTCGTGGTGGCCGAGCGCCTTCGAATGCTCGAAAGATCCGAAGGATATAACTAGTGAGAATGACTAAACCAAAGTTCGCATCATCTCACGACTGGCACATTCAACTATGTTGTCAAAGATCCCGACTGCGTCCGCCTAAGCGGGCAGCTGGATCAAGGACTCAACCGGCATTGCCAGGTTTGTGTCCTCGAACTTGAGGCGCTATAAATCGTCTGTTTTGTTGCCGTTAGTCAACCTTCTCCATTTGCCATTGAGGCCAGGCCCGAAGCCACTTTTAGAGGGTCACTTAGCAGCGCATGACGTTTTGCGCGAACTTTTCAAGATTATCGAACTTCAAACCTTGTGTCAACCAGTTTTGAAATTTTTCTTTCAAACCCTGCTTTGACCCTGATCGGCCTCAGCTAATTGCTGAAGATCCGTCAGTTCGCACAGCGCAACATAAACTATCAAAACATCGTAACGGCACAAAGACAGCCGCAGAGCACTCAGCTCTTATCAAAATCAATAATTGCAGTGGCTTGGGTTTGGAACCGGATGGCCTGAGGCTCAAATCCGCGATCAAACGCTTGGACTGCGCTTCTTAATCCTTCACCTCTTATGCAGAGCCAGGAGAGAAGCTTGTTGCTACTCAGTAAGAGTATCGAACCTTCTGCTTTCGTGCAAGCTCGATAAGCGCCTTACTGCGACTTCCTGAGAGTATCAGCGACCTGCATGAACATGCAACCCTTTCGCTGTGAAAAACTTCAAGTTCCTGTGGGAATCCACCTTCCCGGTCAGCGCTCCTAACCTTCGCTTCAAAATTAACTCGTTTATTTGCAAATACCTGTAGCACGTTCCGGGATGCATTAGACTCGGGTGATTCCTTATTGAATTCCGGGTTACGCTTCGTGTTCATGCGGGTAGAGGATTTCGCGCTAGAATCAACCACCATGGAAGCGCACGAGATCCAAGAGTTCGCAGAGCAGATGAAGGAGTCGGGCGAAGGCGAGTCGCTGAAGGTCATCTCGCTGGCTATCTCGATTCTGGCTGTGCTGGTGGCGATGGTGACGGTCATCGGCCACCGGACCCACACCGATGCGATGTTGTTCCAGACGCGGGCTGCGGATCAATGGAACGAGTATCAGGCACAGAAGATTCGCATGAGCAGCTTCACGCTTGCGGTGGACCAGCTCGATCTGCAATCGCCGCTCTCAACCGCTGCTGCCGCCAAGCGTAACGAGTACGAACACCACATCGAGAAGTGGACCGCGGACCTGGCAGTTGAACAGAAAAGGGCCGAGGTGCTGGATGAGTCGGTCGAGCATGCTGAGTCTCGCGCGACTCGCTACGATCTCGGCGAAGCTTTGCTGCAGATTGCGGTCGTGCTGTGCTCGGTGACGCTGTTTACGCGCAATCACGCTTACTTCATGTTTGGCCTTGGCGTTGCGGCAATCGGGATTGTGGTCTCGTGCACGGCGCTGTTTGTGCACTGAACAGCGAAGCTCTTACTGCACCAAAGCTATGCGAATTGGCTGATATTCATGCCCAGCGGGTAGGTCTCTCCGTGTGTCAGCAGGTCTTGCCACGTTGTTTCGCGCGCGGTGTAGCCGGCCATGCGGCCGAGCATGCAGCTCAGAGCGCTGTCGACGCCGGCGGCGATCTGGTTGTGGAAGCGGCCTGAGGTGATGCTTTCGAGGAAGGTGCGCGTCTTCTCGTGGTCGGCCTGGGCGAGGTTGTCGCCGAAGGCTCCATTGGCGGCGAACTTGCCTTGCGCTTGAGCGCTTGCCGCGTCACCCCAGTTCCACGGCGTATCACCAACGATGCGAACCGCGCCCGCGTATGGGGCTTCGGCCATGCCGTTTGCGCCGAAGATCTGGATGCCTGCGTTGAAGCCGGGGTTGCTGAACTGGACGGACGAGAAGCTGACGTGGACGTCGTTGGGGTAGGTGTAGACGACCTGGTAGTTGTCCCAGCAGTCGCCGGGATGGGTGAGGATGTTGCGGCCTCCGGTGGCTGTGGCCTTGAGCGGATGCGCGCCAAGCACCCAGTTGCAGAGGTCGATGATGTGGATGTTCTGCTCGACGAGAATGTCGCCGGAGAGTGCGCGGTCCCAGAGCCAGTTGCGGAGGCGCCACTCGTCGTGTGAGGTGCCGACGACGGGCTTTTCTGTCGATGCGGGCGCGAAGTAGGTGCCGGTGATGGACGCGAGTTTTCCGAGCGCGCCGCCCTTTACCTTTTCGATGACGGCGGCTATCGGCGGGGCGCTGCGGACCTCGAAGCCTACATCGACGCTGAGACGGTCTTTGACGCGCTTGCCGATTTCGAGCGCGTGCTTTGCCTGGGCTATGTCTACGCCGACGGGCTTTTCGCAGTAGACGTGCTTGCCTGCATCGACGATGGTGTCGAGGTGTTCGACGTGGAACCAGGGCGGCGTCGCGATCAGCACCATGTCTACATCTTTCGCGTGGGCCATCTGCTTGAATGAGTCAGGGCCGTGGAACAGGAGGCTGTCTTCTATCGCGGGCTGGCCGAGTGTAGCGTTCAGTTGGTCAAAGTGCTCCTTGCCCTTGGCGAGCTTGTCTGGAAAGATATCGCCGAGCGCGGCGATGCGTGCGCCGTTCTTTGCAAACGCGCTCGCAACGGCCGTGCCGCGGTTGCCGCAGCCAAGCAGGCCCAGGCGAACGGCTGAGTTTGCTTCGTAGCCAAATGCTGCCTTCGACTTCAAGAGCAGAAGTCCGGTTGCAACTGCGCTGGTTTTGACAAAGTCCCGCCGATCCATCTCCGCCATGCTCTCTCCCTTTACTTCACGAGTTTGTTTCAGCCGATGACTTGCTTCAGAACGTTGTCCAGATAGATCTTCTCCTGGCGCACGTCGGCGATCTGCTGCGGGCCGGAGGTCTCGCGCTCGATGGTGACCGCGCCGCCGTAGCCCAGGTGGTGCAGCTTGGTGAAGACTTTGTGGAAGTCCACGAGGCCGGTGCCGATCAGCACCTCTTCGCCGAGATAGCTTGGGTCGGTTGGCCATCTGCCATCTTTGGCGTGAATGCTTTTGACGTGCGGGCCAAGGATATCGACTGCGTCGACTGGGTTCGCCTTGCCGTAGAGGATCAGGTTGGCGGTGTCGAGTCCGACGCCGAGGTTAGGCTGCCCTGCGTCGCGCAACATGCGAGACATCGTCGTTGGCGTCTCCTGCCCGGTTTCCATCAGGAAGCTCTGGCCGTTGCCTGCGCAGTGCTTCGCCACAGTGCTGATCGCCTGGACGGCCTCGTGGTAGAGCGGGTCGGCGGGGTCTTCGGGAATGAAGCCGCAGTGCGTTTGCACGAGGTTGACGTCGAGCAGCTTTGCGAAGTCGGAGAGTTGCCGGAGTGAGTCGATTCTGGCTGCGCGGGTTGCGCGGGGCACGACGCCGATCGTCGAAGGTCCTTCCATGAAGTTCCATTTGAGCGGGCCGGGGCCGACGACTTCAACGGCAGTGAGGGTGAGGCTGTATTTGTCGAGCAGATCGCGGTACTGCTTTGCGAGTGCGGGCGTGAATTTACCGATGTATTCGTCCAGCGAAAAGAAGGTGGTGCTGAAGCCCATGTCGTGAACGCGCCGGACGATCTGCTCGGGATTTGCAGCAGGCGATACTTTCAGGCCAAGCTGCATGGCCGGTTTGCCTGTACGGCCAGGTATGGGAGCAGCGGCTGCGCCGCTTGATCCTTCGCCTATAGCAACTTTTGGCGCCAGCGCTGCGGCTGCCGCCAGGCCTAGAAATTCTCTCCGCTGCATTGGTTCTTTCTCCCGCGTGAGGTGGGTTGCAGTCTGCAACCGCGTGAGCCGGCATTTCGCCAGCCCAGACACCATATCAGACTGAGGAGGGCGTTGTGTTAGCGGGAGAAGTGGCTGACCACCAGAGCTACGGGAAGGCCAACGAAACAGATGTGGATGATGAGTTGGATGAGAAACGCCTTCATCGAGAAGACGCGTTTGGGTGCGGCTGATAAAGGGACGACGATGCGGCTCATCACGAGATGGACGAGGACGCCGTAGAGCGCGCCGCAGAGGATTGGTCGCTCCACCAGAGCAGTAATCCAATGGCTGGCATCGTAGTAGACGCCAGCAACCGAGATGGCAATGATGAAGTGAAAGAGCAGGCCCGCGGCTGCGGTCTTTCTGCCTCCGGAAAACGCGGAGCCGCCAAGCGCGCCGCTGGCGATGCCCTGCCAGAGCCTCTGAATGGGGAGGCCCTGTGCCGCGAAGAGTGCCGTTGTCGCAGTAATGTCGAGCGTTCCGGCGATGAGGCCGGCACATAGAATCGTCTCAGATGCTGTCATTACACCTCTCGCGTGAGCAACGGTATTTTGCGACGACGCTGGCTAGCTTGTGTGGGTCTTCGTGCCGCGCTTGTATGTTCCGGGAGTCGTGCGCGCGGCGATGCTCAGGCGGTTCCAGGCATTGATGGTTGTGATGGCGAGGCTGAGGTCAGAGAGCTCTTTCTCGTTGAACTGCTTGCGCGCCTCTTCATACACGGCGTCGGGAACGTGGCCCTGTGTGACCAGCGTCAGCGCCTCGGTCCACGCCAGCGCTGCGCGCTCGCGGTCGGTGTACCACGGACACTCACGCCATGCTTCGAGCGTGTACAGACGCTGCTCTTCTTCGCCGACCGCGCGGAGGTCCTTCGAGTGCATGTCCAGACAAAACGCGCAGCCGTTGATCTGTGAGGCGCGGAACTTCACCAAATGAAGCAGCTTCTCTTCCAGTCCGCAGTTGTGAAGGTACTGCTCTAGCCCGCTCATCGCCTTGTAACCATCGGGCGCAGCTTTGAAGTAGTTGAATCTCTGTTCCATGCTTCCCTCCTCTATGTGCTTTATCTGTTTAGATGAGTGACGAGCGGGTGCGTCTTCAGAAATTTCTGCTGTGGATTTTTCTGTCGCGTTCGATGCAATGACTAAGGCTTCGCGATGACACCGAGATCGACCAGTCCGTTCAGGAAGTACTGCACGGCCAGCGCGACGAGCAGCAGGCCCATGATGCGGACGAGGATTCTGACGCCGGTCTCGCCCATGGCGCGCGCCACGCGGTCGGAGTTGCCGAGGACCAGATAGCAGATCGCCGCCGTAATCAGGATGGAGATGAGGATTGCCGCCATCTGCCATCTGGTCTGGGCCTGTCCGACGAGCACCATCACGCTGGTGATCGCGCCGGGGCCTGCGAGCATGGGAATGCCGAGCGGGACGATGCCGGCGTCTTCCTTCGCCGCGGCCTCGTGCGCTTCTTCGCTGGACTCCTGCGTTGGCGAGCGCTTTGCTTCGAGCATGTCGAGACCGATCAGGAGAAGGATGATTCCGCCTGCGATCTCAAACGCGGGAAGCGTGATGCCGAACATGCGGAAGATGTATTGCCCAGCGATGGCAAAGGCGCTGAGGAAGATCAACGCGGTCAGCGAGGCCTTCCATGCCATGTGCCTGCGCCGGTGCTTGTCCGCGCCCGCCGTGATGGCCAGAAATGTTGGCAGCGCGGCGAAGGGGTCCACAAGAAAGAAGATGGAGCTCAGCGCCAGCACGGAGAACCGCACGTAGGCCGAGCGTTCGAGCACATACAGACTGACTGCGTGAGGATCGAACATCGTCCTATTTTTGCATGGGCGGTAAACGCACGCCGTTATAATAGATAAAAGCCCCTTCAGGAGCGTCCTTTTATGCCCTTAGAGACCACAAAAAACATCTGGCACAATGGCAACCTTATCCCCTGGGACAAGGCCCAGATTCATGTGATGTCGCACGTCGTACACTACGGCTCCTCGGTCTTCGAGGGGATTCGTTGTTACGCACAGGCCAACACAGCCGGCGTCTTTCGCCTGCAGGACCACATGCAGCGCCTGCTCGATTCGGCGAAGATTTATCGGATGCCGGTTCCTTATTCGGCGGAACAACTCTGCTCGGCCGTAGTCGATGTTGTCGAGGCCAACGGCATTGCGCCCTGCTACATTCGCCCCATCGCGTTCCGCGGCTATGGCGAAATTGGCGTGAATCCGCTGAAGTCGCCTGTGGATGTGTACATTGCCAACTTCCCGTGGGGCAAGTATGTTCCGGGCAATGGCGGCGCGGATGTGTGCGTGTCTTCGTGGAGCCGGCTGGCGCCGAACACGATGCCTTCGCTTGCCAAGGCTGGCGCGAACTACATGAACTCGCAACTGATCCGCATGGAGGCCGAGATCAACGGCTATTCGGAGGGCATCGCGCTTGACGTGAATGGATACCTCTCGGAGGGATCGGGCGAGAACCTCTTTATCGTGCGCAATGGCGTGCTGTACACGACGCCACTGGCGAACTCGGTGCTGAGCGGCATCACGCGCTCGTCGGTGATCACGCTGGCCAAGCAGCTTGGCATCGAGGTCGTTGAGCAAGCGCTGCCACGCGAGATGCTCTACATCGCTGACGAGGCGTTCTTCACGGGCACTGCCGCTGAAGTTACGCACCTGAGCAGTGTCGATCGGATTACGATCGCCGATGGCAAGATGGGGCCCGTCACCAAGGTGCTTCATGATGAGTTCTTCGCCATTGTGAATGGGCTGAAACCTGATCGTTATAACTGGCTCACGCCGGTCAACGTGAAAGTGGCTGAGCCTGTCGGCGCATAGATTCAATTCACATCATTTCGGAAAAAGAGCGCCGCAGGTTTTTGCCTGCGGCGTTCTTCTTTGATGCTCGGCTATTTGGATGCGGGATAGCCGTGAAGCTGCGGGCCAATCAGGTTGGAGTATTTGTAGCCGCTGCCGCGGTCTGCGTCGATGGTCCAGAACATCGCGCCGATCATGTCGGGATAGCCGCCCGGTTTGCGCAGTTTGTAGGTTGAGTTGACTGGGGCTTTGCCGGTGATGATGAAGTCCATCGCCTCGCTTACATGCTGCGGCGTCGAGTAGCCGGTGAGGAATCCGACTGCGACCTGTCGCGCAGGAAGGCCGGGGAAGAAGTGTGCCGGGTTGCCGCCGACGTTGAAGCCGTGCAGGAGCAACTCGGTCATGGCGGCGTCGTAGTCGGCTGAGCCGATCTGATAGATCTCGCCGTCGAGCCCTTGAAGCGGCGGCGTGTTGTAGTCCTGCACGTCGACGAACGAGAGGATGTCGCGTGTGGCGTAGGCGAGCGGCAGGTACGACCCGAACTGTCCGCCATAGCTTGGATAGCCTGATGGAATCTGCGTGCCTTCAGGCACGAGGCTGATCATGAAGCTGGGGCCGAAGTGGTCGTGTAGTTTTCGCAATGCTGAGATCATGTTCACGATTGACGGGGTTGTTGGATGCTTGAAATCTGTGTCGCCTGCATCGATTGAGAGCGATGGGCTTTCGAAGTCGAGGTCGATGCCGTCGAAGCCGTACTCGGAGACGATGCTCGTCACGGACGAGAGAAAGCGTTCGGTGCTCTCGGCATCGGGCATGGTGAAGAACTGGCCGCCGCCGCCGAGCGAGATCATCACCTTTTTGCCATGGCTCTTCATGTAGGCAACGTCCTGTTTGAACTGCGCAGGGTCGATGCCAACGGGTGGGTGGAAGTGCAGCGTTCCGGGTGAGGTCTTGTCGGGTGAGGCAAAGGCGACGATGATGACGTCCCACTGGGGCGAGACGTCGCGCAACTGGAACGGCACGCCTGCTCTGCTGTGCCCCGTCCAGTAGCCGATGAGCTCGTGGCCATTCGACGCGCCGCTCTGCTGCTTTGGCTCGACTGAGGGTTCTGGCGATGAACCTTCGCGTCGTCCAAAGCGCGTTGGGCATGGTGCCGCGGCGGCGGTGAGAGCTTGCAGATCCGGAAAGCTGAATCTACTGCCAGTGCCTTCGCTGCTCCCTACATACCACTGGAGAAGCGCTACGTTCTGCAGGTGATACGTGTCGTTCTTCGTGCGCGCTGCAAAGGGCTTCGAGGCGGGAAAGTCGTTTTTGTGGTTCGTGTCTGTCGGTTGCAGATTAAAGTAAGTGGACCCAACGCCACTGCCTCCGCAAGAGCCCTCTTCGCCTGTGCTCAACGAGGCGGGGCGCATCCAGCGCGGAAAGACGTTGCCATGCGCAGCACTGCTCTGCTGAAACATCGGCGTGGTGACCAGAGGATCGTGGAGCGGATCGTAGAAGAACTCTGCGAGTTGCGCGGTCAGAGGCTGGACGTCTCGATCTTCAACAATCGCAGGTGTGCCGTGCAGATAGGATGCAAGCACGAATGAGTTGCCGGTGGCCGAGTCGATGCCGTGCGTTCCCCATGAGCAGCAGACGGTGGCATCGCTGAGCGCGTAGTACGTGGTGTTGTGCGTGAGGGCGATGACGAGTTTGCCGTCCTGCTTTGGCAATTGCTTGAACAGCTCCTTCTGGAGGAACTCGATATCGACGACGGCAACTGCGCCGCCGTTCTTTTTCGATGTCAGCACGTAACCGTAGCCAACGGGGATGGTGATCTTCACCGGCTTGACCTGAGGCTTGCCCAACAGTGTGTGCCATCCTTTTGCCGCGGGAAACGTGGCGCGCAACATTGCGTCGATATATTGCGTTCTTTCACCTGAGGCAAATGCGAACTTTGAGTAGACCGGCGAACCGAGCACGCGCGGCACGTCTGCGTCTGCACTCAACTCGAAAGATTTGCCTCCGATCTTCTTTGCCTCGAATGAGAGGGTGATGGGAACGAGCAGCGTGGGGATCGTCGTCACGGTCTGCTGAGCGGGATCGCTGCCCGTAAAGGTGTAGGAGGCCTGTCCAGCCGTGTGGGTAAATACAGGCACGGTTCCCTGTGCCTGCGCAGCCTGCAGGGGGAACACGAGGAGAGAGAACAAGCACAGGAAGGTTGAGCGCATGTCGGAATTGGCTCCTTGGGGATGAGCAATGTGCGCATCCACTCTCTCACATGAGAGCAATAGGCTGCCACCCGCTGTCTGGTTTATGCCGACGGGCCTGCCCGCGAAATAATTTCGAGCGGAACTATGTATCGTGCGTCTGTCCTTGGTAGAAGAGGCTTATGGCGCTGGTCGAGGAATGTAGCTTGCCGATATCGTCCACGGAAAGCACGCGAGAGATTGATCTCGCCGCTCTGGTTGAGACCTATTCGGCGCTGCTTTTCCGTGTGGCTCACTCGGTCCTGCGCAGTCCAAGCGAGGCTGAGGATGTCGTGCAGGACGCGTTTGTTCGCGTGCTCGAGCACCGCGAATCACTGCCTGATGTGCGCGATCTGCGTGTCTGGCTGGTGCGCATTGCATGGAACCTTGCCATTGACCGTCGGCGGCGTATTCGCCCTGGCCAACTGGACGAGGCATTTGCCCAGACGCTTGCGGCCCAGGTTCGCCCTGCCGATGCTGCGCTCGATGAGGCTCGCCGCATGACGCTGGTGCTCGCCGAGATGGAACGCCTGCCTAAGGGCGAGCGTCACGTTCTGCTGCTCTCGGCGCTTGAGGAGATGGGGACGTCTGAGATTGCTCAGGTGTTGGGGCGAAGTGAATCTGCCGTCCGTGCTTTGCTCTTCCGCGCACGCATGCGGTTGCGAAGACGGCTCGAAAAAGGAGGTCACAGATGAAAGACTTGGACCGATCCATTGAAAGAGTATTGTCGGGCCTGCGGAATGCGGAGGCGCCGGCGGAGATGGAGCGCCGTGTCCTTGCGGCGTTGCAGGCTCGCGCCTCGACACCACCGACGACGGTGTGGGATCGGCTGCTTCCAGGCTGGCTCGGAGCGCATGCTCGTGCGGTGATGATCTCTGCTGCCTGCGGGGTTGCGGCGGTGCTTGTTGCGGTGTTGGTCGCTCCTGCAATTCGTCGCCAGGGCCGCGTGCCCGCGCCTGCTGCTCGCACGATCGTTCCTGCTGCGCCATCTCCTTTGGCAATGACAAACGATGTGACCGATGCGCCGGTTCCGGTCTCCCGGCCTATTGTGCGCAGGGCGGTAGCGCATCGTGCGAACAAAGCAGAGGTTGTGAAGACCAGCGACGATCTTGCCGAGATCGAGATGCGCGCGCCCAGTATGCCTGCTCCGCCTATGCCGCTGACCGATCAGGAGGAGTTGCTGCTGCGTCTTGTCCATGCCAGAGACCCAGTGGAGCTGGCCGCGCTCGACCACAAAGTGTGGGCTGAACAGTTTGCGAAAGGCAAGGCCCAGTTCGACAGATTCTTTGCACCACCAAAAGCCGCACCAACAGGAGAAGCTCAATGAAGCGCAGCATCGGAGGAAAGATGAAGTTCATAGCCGGGGTTCTCGGCATCGCCGTGGCCCTGGCCTTCGGCACAGCTCGTTTGCGTGCCCAGGAGTCCAGGGCGGCGGTCAGCCACGAAAATGAGACTACCCAGACGTTCTATCTGAGTAATGTGAGCAATACACGCGAAGGCAATGAGATCGTTACCGCTCTCAGGAATCTGATCACACCGCAGTCGAAGATATACTCCGTCCCCACTCAGAACGCCATTATCGTACGTTCCACGCCAGACCAGCTTGTCCTTGCTCAAAAGCTCATCAACGACCTCGACCGCCCGAATAAGACTTACCGCCTCACCTACACCCTTACTGAGATGGACAACGGCAAGCGCGTCGGCACACAGCACTACAGCCTCATCGTCGTCTCCGGAGAAAGAACTACGCTCAAGCAAGGCAGTAAGGTCCCCATTGCGACGGGGACCTACAAATTAAGTGATGCTTCGTCGCAGACGCAGATCACCTACGTCGATCTGGGAATGAACTTTGACGTGACGCTCGACGAGTTTGCCAATGGCGTTCGACTGCGCTCCAAAGTTGAGGAATCGAGCGTTGCCGAACAGACCTCCAATACAACGCTGCAGGACCCGATCATCCGGCAAACCGTTCTGGAAGGCTCGGCATTCCTGACTTCTGGAAAGCCACTGATCCTTGGTTCGCTCGATATCCCGGGCAGCACACGCCACATGGATGTGGACGTCGAGATGGACCCCGTCCAATAACAATCTCCCATCCATGCAGGCTTTCTGTTTTGCATGGATGGGAGATTTATACAAGGCAACTGGTTTCTACTACGACTCCATCACTGCGCAACCTGCTGTTCTGTTTTCGACCGCTTTCCCCATACTGAATCGAGGAAGAGATAGCGAGCGCGGTGAGCGTCGGGCTTAGCTTCGGAGTCTGCATCGAGATGCATCACCATCCAGTCAGTTGGATGATACGTCGGCCACTTCGGCAGGTTGCCGCCGTTCGGGTCGCCGGTCTTGGCGAAGTTTGTCCAGTACTGCTGGATTTCGTCGGACAGCTTGCGGTCCTCGGGCCGCCACACGGCCTGCTGGCGCGAGTCGAGCGTGCCGAAGACGTACTCGATGTCGTCGGAGTGGAAGGCGCCCATGGCTGCCAGGTGGAACTTGTCGCCTGGGGAACCCAGGTCGAAGCGATAGCGATACACGGGAGAGCCGCCCGTCGCGACCTGCGCCTCCAGCCAACTCCAGGTCGAGTAGATGATGAAGCGGTCGCTGACTAAGTCGCCCGCCGATTCGACTGCCTCGGCATCTGTCGAAGACGGATAGAGCTTCAGGAACTCGTCGGCCGTGGCGCCAAACTCCTTCTCTTCATCAGCACGAAAGCTCTCGGCTGTGGGCTGCACCTTGGCGAGAGTTACGGCTGCGCGCGCCTCGTCCTTGTTCCAGCCAGCGATCATGGGAATATGCGCTTGTTTGCCTTCAGCGTAAATCTGCGCAACCGGCTCGGGCAGGAAGTAGCCGTCAATATTGGGACCGAATCGAATGTGTGTGCCAGTATGCGCTCTGACGCCCTTCAGAATCTCGTCGACCGAGAGTTTGCGGAGGTCTGCAAGGCTGGTGGTACCAAAGGTACTCTGCGCAAACGCTTCGTCGCGTTTCTCCTGCTCTTCACGCATGGGGAACGTGAGTTCTGCACTGACCAATGCGCCACCGCTTTCGCCAATCGCCTTCGTGATCAGGTCCTTCGCGAGCGGCGAGGCCATCTGCGCGCTCACAGAAAACGCTCCAGCCGACTCACCGAAGAGGGTGATGTTGCTGGGATCGCCGCCAAAGGCTGCAATGTTACGCTTTACCCACTGGAGCGCCGCGGTCTGGTCCATCAGGCCGTAGTTGCCCGAGGCGTGGTGCGGCGACTCTGCTGTCAACGCAGGCAGCGAGAAGAAGCCGAAGATGCCGAGCCGGTAGTTCATTGAGACAACGACGACGCCGCGGTGTGCGAGATACTGCCCGTCCTGGCGGCCCTCAGATGTTCCGCCAGCGGTGTAACCGCCACCGTAGATCCACACCATCACCGGTAGCTTGTCCTTCTTCGACTTCGAAGGCGTCCACACATTCAGCGTGAGGCAGTCCTCGCTTGGGCCCGGATCGTGGAAGATCATGTCGGGATAGCCGATTGTTTGAATGCAGTGTGAGCCAAATTCGGTCGCCGTGCGGACGCCCTTCCACTTCGCCGCAGGCTGAGGTGGCTGCCAGCGCAGATCGCCCACCGGAGGCGCGGCGTAAGGAATGCCCTTGAATGCGCGCACCTGCTGATCCGTGGTGTATGCGCCTTCAACTTTGCCTTTGTCTGTCTTTACGACGAGCGGATTCGCTGCATAACCGGCGGTTGTCAACATAAGGCCAGCTACCAGTCCTGTTAAGGAAACCTTCAGAGCCCAAGGATGCATGTGATTTTCTCCGCTGCCCAACTTACCACAGAGCAGCGGACGGAACACACTGGATCAAACGATTTATCTGGCTATGCGGCGAAGCGTGCTATTTTTCGCCTGCACCCGGAATCAGGTTCTTTGAGAAGTTCCGCATGCCGAGTATGTGGAAGTCCTTGAGCCCGCTCTTGAGCACATACACCAGCGTGTTGTTGCCGTTCGGGTCCGTCGGACGCAGAAAGAACCCGTCGCCCAGAACAAAATCTTTGGAGTTGCCGATGATACCTTCGATCATTTCGTTGTCGTAGAAGAAGACTCGCACCCAAAGCCCCGGCACTGTCGGCGCGTGCTCGTGGAAGTGCAGAGCACGATGGCGCAGGTCACCATCGAAGGTTTTGACGAAGAAGACCGCCTTGGCGTCCTTCGTCGGTACCTGTTGCACGTCATTTGAATCGAGTATCTTGAGCGGGATGGTGTCGATGGGATGCAGGGCTTCGTTGCGCAGAAGCTGCTCAATCGAACCCAGCCTGCTGACCTCTGCAAAACCACGCACAGCGTGGTTTTCATACCGCACGACAACTTTATAAAACTCATCCGCGTCGGGGTGACCGTCTTTTGCCGCTATGCGCGATCCCTGGGTGCCGGCTGAAGATCGTACTGCTTGATCTTGTACAGTAGCGCCTTGTAGCTGATCTGCAGATCGTTTGCCGCGGCCTTCCGATTCCATCCAACGCCCTCCAATACCCGTGCAATTGCAGCCGATTCGGCGTCGCCCTTAAGGTTCCGCACCATCGACTTGAGTCCCGCTCCAGTTGGCACGGCATCAGCAACTACCGGGACGCCTGCGCCCTGGTACGCAACCGAAGGAGCGAGTTCCTCCAGAATAGCCCTTTCTTCGCCCAGCACAAGGTATCGGTTCACAACATTTTCCAGCTCGCGCAGATTGCCCGGCCATGAATGCTCCATCAGTCCGTTCAACAGCGCTGTCGAAAACGGCAGCGGGTCGCGTCCATACTTCTTCGAGCTCTTGCGCATGAAGTACTCGGCCAGCACAGGAATCTCGTCCTTCCGGTCCCGCAGCGCAGGGATGCTGAGGGTAAATCCGTTCAACCGGTAGTAAAGATCTTCCCTGAAGGTCTTGTTCGCCATGGCCTCCTTCATATTGATATTGGTGGCGGCGATCACGCGGACGTCCACCTTCATCGGCGAGCGGCTGCCGAGGCGGGAGAATGTTCCGTCCTGCAACACTTGCAGCAGCTTCGCCTGAAGCATGGCGGGCATCTCGCCGATCTCGTCCAGGAAGATCGTTCCGCCGGAGCAGACCTCGAACTTACCGGGTTTTGTCTTGACCGCGCCGGTAAATGCGCCCTGCTCGTAGCCGAACAGCTCACTTTCGAGCAGGTCAGCCGGCACGGCAGCGCAGTTCACCTTTAAGAAGATGTTCTGGCTGCGTGCAGACATCTTATGGGTATAGAGAGCAAGGATCTCCTTGCCGGTACCGCTCTCGCCAAGAATCAGCAAAGGGATGTCGGCGCGGGCTACCAGCGAGGCCTGCGACTCCAGTTCGCGCATCCGCTTGCTGGATCGCACAAACGAGTGGGACTCGTTCAGAGGAATTTCCTTCAGCGCATCTGCGGCGGGAACCTGCTTTTCAACAGCGGCGAGGTGCTCTTCAATCGCCTGCTCGACATCGCTGCCGACAAAGGGCTTCATCACGATTGCGCGCACGCCGAGCCGGATAACCATCTCGAGATCACGCAGATCGGCAGAGCATGACAACACAATGACTGGAAGGTTGGGCCTGGTGCAGCGGATGTGCGTCAACAGCGGCATCGAGTCGCGGTTGGAGTGCAGAGCCAGCAGCAACAGATCTGGAGCGTCCTTGTTCTCCAGACGGTCCATCAGCGTCTGTTCCTCGGAGAAGAGGCTCAGAACGTACTTGTCCCCCAGCGTCAGGCGCAGGTAATCGAGGACCGCCAGATCCGGCTCAAGAATGTGAATCCTCGGTTGCAACTTCGAACTGGGTTTGAAGGCAGTGACCGAATACGACAAAGATGCTGACATATCAACCCCTGAGAGATTATTCGGCGTGAATCCTATGCTCAAGCCGAAATCAATGTGAACTCGAATGCAACTTCGAGTCTGAAAATATTTGCCCTCGTTCTTCAGGCCCGGTGGATGGGGAGGCTCCACGTGCCCTTACTCTGCGGATTTTAGAACGACCATGACGACAATAACAGAAAAATGTTAAGAATTTTGCCGACAAAAGAGATAAAGGTTTTCCACTTCCATCCCTTTGTGGGGCAAGCTTACATTCCACATCGGTGTCAGGGCCAAAAAAAATCAGCTTTTTTTCACCACATTACCTTGGTCAATTCTAAGCCCATTACCCGAAAATTTCTCATAAATAGGCTCTTATCGCGGCTCTCGGGACTACAGTATGTCACCTCCGGGGAAGCCGCGCCTCTGATTTCCTCCAAAAAACGATTGACGACATAAAAGAATGGCAGCCAACGTGCAATGTGAAGAGTATTGCAGAGTTGTAGTTTGTGCTCTACTGCCGATAGGAAGAAATGACCTTGGTCTATAACCCTGAATCCGCTGCCTCACTGAATCTGCCCCCGCTCGATATCATCTTTGGGAAGACGGCCGCCATGCAGGCGGTTCGGAATAAACTAGAGCGGGTAGCAGAGACCGATGTCCCCGTCCTTATCCAAGGCGATAGTGGCACCGGGAAAGAGATCTGCGTCCGTCTGTTGCATGCGCTTTCCCTGCGCAACCGCGGTTCGCTGGTCAAAGTAAGCTGTCCTGCCATCCCGAACTCGCTGCTCGAAACCGAGCTGTTCGGCTATGAAAAGGGCGCCTTCACCGGAGCCATGACCACCAAGCTGGGCCGCGTCGAACAGGCCCACAATGGCACCCTCTTCCTGGACGAGGTTGGCAGCCTGGACCTGGGTGTCCAGTCGAAGCTGCTGCAAGTCCTGCAGGACGGTACCTTCGTGCGGGTTGGCGGCCATGAGCCGCGCAGCATTGCTACCCGGCTGGTCTCGGCCTCAAATACCGACTTGCGCAACCAGGTCGAGGATGGCACCTTCCGGCTGGACTTCCTCTTCCGCATCAACGCGGTCACGATCAACCTGCCGCCGCTGCGCCAGCGCATTGCTGACCTGCCGGTCCTGATCGACTACTTCATCGAGCACTACGCCAAGGTCTTCCACACCACGCCTGAGCTGCTCTCGAAGAGCGCCGTCCGGCTGATGCAGAATTACCACTGGCCGGGCAATATCCGCCAGCTTGAGAACCTTATCCGCAGCTATGTGCTGATCGGCAGCGAAGAGGCCCTGGTGGCCGAGATGGTGCCCGAGCAGCCGCGCAACGGGATCGTCACGGACATCGACCTGAGCGCACCGGTTTCGCTGAAGAACATTACCAAGAAGGCGACGCAGGATCTTGAGCGGCAGATCATTCTGAAGGTGCTTCAGGAAAATAGCTGGAATCGGCAGAAGACGGCAAAATGGCTCCAGATCAGCTATCGCTCGCTGCTCTATAAGCTCAGCGAGGCTGGGATGCCTGAAGTTCCGCCGCGTCCACTGCGCATTCCCCACCTGATCAAGAAGAGCTCCGAGCGTACGCTCAAGCCAGCGCTCTCTTCGCGTACCCGCATCTTCTAAACTGCATCCGACATGCACATACGAAGGCCCTCCACAAAAGGAGGGCCTTCGCATGTGCTGAGATTTTCTTTCCGTCTCCTGGCCCTTTACTGCGATCCCCGGCGGCGGACGATTGTCTTGATGGTCTCGAACATAATCAGCAGATCGAGCCCAAGCGACATGTGCTTGATGTAGTAGAGGTCGAACTCGAGCTTTTCGCGCGCTTCAGCCAGAGTTGCGCCGTAGCCGTAGCGTACCTGCGCCCATCCAGTCAGGCCGGGACGGATCATGTGGCGCAGCTCGAAGTATGGAATCTGTTCGGCGAGCCAGGGCACGAACTCCGGCCGCTCCGGCCTGGGGCCGACAAAGCCCATGTCGCCCTTGAGTACGTTCCAGAGCTGTGGCACCTCGTCGATGCGCGTCTTGCGCATGAACATGCCAAACCGTGTGACGCGTGGATCGTTTTTGCTTGCCCACTTGGCGCCGCCTGCTTCGGCATCGGTCCTCATGGTGCGGAACTTGTAGACGGTGAAGTTGTGACCACCCATGCCTACGCGTGTCTGGCGGAAGAAGACAGGCCCCGGCGATGACAGCTTGACCAATAACACTACGAATGGAAAGAAGGGCAGAAATATCAGCAGCCCGATCGCCGCTGCAAGCGTGGAGACGACGCGGCGCATAATCTGCTGCGAGGGCTTCACCTTGAAGCCTTCACTGTAGATGAAGCTACTGGGCCTGAGGCCATCCAGGTAGAGCTTGCCCGTTAGCCGCTCCAGCAACGTACCGGCTTCTTCAATCACGACGCCGTCGAAACGCAGATTCAAGAGCTCGCGCATGGGCAGGCCGCCACGACGGTCTTCGAGCGCTACAATCACGCGGTCGACGCCAGGCGTGTCTCCGCGAAACCGCTCAAGCGCGGCGCGGAAGACCTCCTTACGATCAGCCTCGGCAACTGGCGTTTCATCCCAGGCGACGACTTCCATTCCAGCGTCCCTGCGCGTGCGGAGAATCTGCGCCACCATCTGGGCACGCTCTCCTCCGCCAAGCACATACACCCGCTCGCGAAAAATCTTCTTCCCCAAAAGCCACGAGTACGCGCCGCGCCAGAGGACGAGCGCTACGGTCAGGAACATCAGCCCGACCAATAGAACGTAGCGCGCGATGTCTGCCTGTGGATAGAGGTAGACGATGGCTGAGAGCAGGAACGACAGAAAGCCCAGCACCAGCAGCAGACGGAAGTAGATCTCCCACTTGGCCGACATGCGCTGCGGCTCATACAGATCGAAGTAGTACGAGCAAAGCAGCGTCAGAACGGTGAGGGCTGCGATCTTAATCCAGCCGTACTCATAATTCAGAACCAGGTACGAGTCTGGCCCGACGATCAAGAGCGTGGCCAGCAAAAACGAACCGCTGACAATGAGCGCCTCGCACAGCAGAAGAACAATGCTGCGCGTCGGGTAGTACACGTTGAATAGGCGAATCATCTTTCTGAACGCCCTCGCTAGTCCTGGCTGGCGTCGTAGCCGTAATAGTCGCCAACCTGGGGAGCCTCTTGAACGGCATTGAGGACAAAACCCAGAACGTTCGAGGCCTTCAGCTCGCTCTGCGCTCGCTGTGCTACAGGGAACTTCGTGATTCCCGAGCGCGCAACCAACAGCACGCCATCGCATGACCGCGCCATGTTCACCGCGTCGGAGACGGGCAGCACAGGCGATGAGTCGATAATGACCCAATCGAAGTATGGCCCGACCGTGCGCAGAAGCTCGCCGAATCGCGCACTGCCCGAGAGGTCGGCAGCCTTATCCCCTCCGTTGCCACCGGCGATGAACGTCAAGTTCGGCAGCGTGACATGGCCCGAGGGCGGAGTCTCTGCGCGCTGCATCACGTCCAACAAACTGGCCTTGCCGCCAAGATACTCGGCTAATCCGGGATGCGACTCGCAACCGAGAATCTGGTGCAGCGTGAAGCGGCGCATGTCGCCGTCGATGAGGAGCACTCGGGAGTTTTTGTGCCGGGCCAGGCTCATGGCGAGGTTGATCGAGATGAAGCTCTTGCCTTCCTGAGGGAGGCCGCTGGTAATCAGAATCGACTTGAGCGGCTTGATATCGCGCAGTTCATAGATACGCGAGCGCAGGCTGCGGAACTGCTCGACCGCTGGGCCACGCTGCAGCAGCGCAGGCAACTGTACCAGAGAAGGCGACCAGCGCCGCCGCACAACCTCGTCCAGGCCTGACGGGGGCTCTATTGTTATCGGGGCCGCCGTCGCGGAGGACGTCTCCTGAAAGGGGAGCACCACCGGTCCCCGATCCATCGTCTCGGCAACTGCGGTTTGATGGTCTCCGTTGAAAGGTGAAGGCACGAATGGATCACGCTCGCGCGGCTCGTGGTTCAAGTCCTGTTCGCGAAGCTGGTTCTGCTCCTGGCCCCGCTCCAGCTTTCGTTCTTCTTCAGCCTTTTGCAGTGCTTCGTAAATGCGGCTCATCGGTCTCGCCTTCCAGTCGTTTCTGCATCAAAAGGATTTCTAAGGTTGTGGGGTTCGTCTATGACTCCACGTGACGAGCCGCCCATTGCGGCTGCCGAGATCAAAAATGGCTGCGTCTCCAGCTCCAGCTCCTGTGCTACTCCCTCCACCATTGCCGCTGACACCTGCTCGATTTGCTCGACATACGCCACGATCAGCGCATGCTCGCACAGCAGATTGATGATTCTGGGGATGCCGCGACTGTAGCGATGAACCAGGTCCAGCGCATCCAGCGAGAACAGTGGCCGCGTCGCGCCGGCGATGCGCAGACGTTCGCCGACATAGGCGTGAGTCTGACTCTCGCTGAGCGATTGCGTTCTACACCAGAGCGCAACTCTTTGCCGCAGCTGACGCACACTTGGATGGCGCAGCTTCTCTTCAAGCTCTGGCTGGCCGGAGAGGACGATCTGCAAGAGCTTCTCCGACGAGGTTTCAAGATTGGTCAGCAGGCGAATCTCTTCGAGGAGGTCCCACGAGAGATTCTGCGCTTCATCGACGACGACTACGCAGGTCTCTTCCATGCGAAAGCGTTCAATCAGCCAGCGGTTGAGCTGCAGCAGCATTCCGGACTTGGTCCGGGTCTGCGGGACGATGCCGAAGTCGGTCAGCACGAACTCAAGAAAGTCCAGTGCGTCCAGCCGCGGATTGAAGACAAATGCCGTCGAAACGCGACGCCCGTTGAACGAGCTGAGCGCACGGCGCAGCAGAGTCGTCTTGCCCGTACCTACTTCGCCCGTGAGGACTGTAAAGCCTTTGCGCGCCGAGATGCCGTACTCGAGGCACGCCAGCGCCTCGCGCGTATGCGGCATCATGTACAGAAACCTCGGGTCGGGACTTGTCCCGAACGGACTGGCTTGCAGTTTGAAGAAGCTGTTATACATCGTCACCCGCCCACATTCATCAGCGTTTTGTCTCCCGCTGTCACGTCAGGTTTTTTGCGTTTGAACCATCCCCGATTGCTCGCCAGAGGCCGCCCCAGGTCCTGGTCGAATTCTATGACGGCCAGGGTTGGCAGCTTGGTGAAAGCCCAGATGTCGCGCTCCGAACGTACAGCTGTGTCCTTGTACTCAAACAGTGCCGACAACAGCAGTCCCAGCGCGATACCTCCGGCAAGACCGCCGGCAAAAAATACGCCACGTTTTGGGAACTCTGGCGACTCAGGCAGGTTCGGCTCATCCATGACTGTGAACTGCTCGCCCTGCTGGCGGCGCTCGAGGTCTGTTGCCATCTCCGACTGATTCATCTTGTTGAGCAGGTCGTCATAGAACTGCTGAGCCGTCTGCGTGTCACGCGTGATGTTCTTGTACTCTTCCTGCACCTGCGGGCTGGACGAGATGCGGTCCTGAAATACGCGCGCCTGCCCCTCCAGCCTGCCCTGCTCAGACTTCTTCTGCGCGATGCCTATGTCCATTGCATGGATCTGCGCACGCAGTTGCTGAATCGCCGGCGAGTCGTTGCGGCTGGGCGCCGTACTCGGTGGCGTCTTCACCACCGGCGCCGCAGGAG
This sequence comes from Edaphobacter acidisoli, assembly GCF_014642855.1. Classification (NCBI taxonomy): domain Bacteria; kingdom Pseudomonadati; phylum Acidobacteriota; class Terriglobia; order Terriglobales; family Acidobacteriaceae; genus Edaphobacter; species Edaphobacter acidisoli. Next base: position 331,704 of record NZ_BMJB01000003.1, read on the forward strand.
CCTTGGCCATCTGGGCCTGCAGCTCTGCAATCTTCCGCTTGGCCGCAATCACATCTGGATAGTCGTCGGTATAACGCGTCTGCAATTGCGTCAGGGTATCTTCCAGCTTTTCAAGCTGTGCCTCTTGCGCGGCAGGAGCTGACGCCGAGCCACCGGTGGACTGTGCGGCCTGCTGCTGCGCCACCTGCTGCGACAGAAGCGTTTCGGCATAGCTCCGGTCCTGCTCCATACGGGACAGTTGCTGCGTCGCAGCATCCAGCTGGGTGTTGACCGTGCCCATCATGCTCAGGTTGGTCTGGGTCTCGTCCGGCAACCTGCCTGCATACTGCTGCTGGAACTGGGCCAGCTTTGCAGCCTGCTCGTCCAGCTTGGCCTTGGCGTCGTCTAACTGCCCTTTAAGAAACGCCGTTGTGCCTTCGGCAGAGGTCTCGCGCGCGTGGAGATTCTCGCTGACAAACAGCGATGTAATCTCGCCGCATACAAGCTGCGCGGTTCGTGGGTCGCTCGCCGTGAAGGTGATAAAGAAGCCTGGAAGCCCTCTGGTCAGGTCCGACTGAATCGGCTTGATCCCGATGTTCTTGCGCGCCAGATCGATGCGGTCGTCCATCGACATATTCTTGTTCGCATACAGGTTGAAACGCTCGATGATCGGAGCCAGCCGCGAACGGCTGAGAATCTGTTCCTTCATCGTCGCGAGCCGCGAATCGAGGTCTTCAGTCACGACGGGCTTCACGTACGATTCCGGCACCTTCTGCTGCTCGACCAGGACCAACGTCTGCGAAAGATACTGGGGCGGGACGAAGTAGCTGACAGCGTACGCGATGATTGGAAACAATACGGCGGGAATAGCAATGACCCACCATCGTCTCTTTAAAATCGTGCCCCAGTCTTCCGGCGTTAGTGGACGATGACCAAGCATGATGACTCCTTAAAACTGACCGAGACGCAGCGCACGCGGCGCATACGTAATCCCGATCGCAAGCGTTTGGGACGTTCCATTGAATGCATTCGTCCCGGTGTAGTTGGCGCTGTAGGTCTGGTGCTGCGCAGCATAGCTACCGTAGATAGAGAGGCTCCGGCTCAACTGGTGCGTAACCTGGAACCCGCCGAAGACCGTGTCGAATGATCCGCCCAAGGGGATCGTCAGTCCTGGCGGCGGAGTCACTCCGCTCTGGGTAATTGACTGGGTATGCATGTAGGCTGCATTGATACCTGCCTGCCACCGGCGCCCGAACCCGTGTCCAACCGCGGCCGTGACCGTGTCACTGAGGCCGCCATATTGCACGCCGTAGCCGCTGTTGACGCCGCGTGAGTAACCGAGCTGCGCGTTCGACAAGCCGCGAGCGTAGGAAAGACCGACGCTGACCGCCGCATTCAGGCTATTGGGAATGAGGGTCTTGTCGGAGCTCGTCAACCACTGCGGACCCGCCGAGATGTCCAGCCCAATTGAGTGGGTCAGGAGCCGTGTATAAACTCCGTTGACGCCGCGGGTGACGAAGTTGATTCCGCCTTCAGCCTTGCCAAAGGTAAACAGCGAATACACAGCGTTAACCGCCACCGTGTCACGAGCATCGATCCTGTGGTTCAAGGCTGCTTCGCCCGAGGCATCGGAGGTGTCATATCCATCGGCGTTGCCATCGAGAAAGTGCAGGATGCTCCAGTCACCCATCGCGCTCACCGATGTCTTGCCCGTAATCAACCTCTCAGCGCTGCCAGACACAGTGTTGCCTACGCGGTTGCCCGAATAGGTCAACAACCCGCCTGCAGGACCCAGTGGAGAGCTTCCAACCGGAGTCGTACCCACATCGCCGACGCCAGGAATGCCGGAGAATCCAGCAATCGGCGACTGAGGCAGATAACTCACTGAATCCGTCAACCCAAAGGACCACTTGCCCGCCATCAAGCCTTGCGATACCGCCAGGTTTTGATAAGTGGAAGTGTTCTCATTCGATGACTCGGCAAACAAGACACCGCCGCCATAGACCATGTTGAATGGAGCTCTCGCACTCCCCGACCCGTAGCTTAGGTCTCCGTTGATCGAGCCAGTACCAGTCCAATTGCTTGGTCCGAAGTAGCCGTACTGTTCGATCTGCGAAGCCCCAATGGCATAGTGCCAAAGGCCATCCGAGGACGGAAGGTGAAAGCCGGAACTTGTGCCCGCAATCGAAGCGGGCGTGGACGAGGCAGAACTGGTCGCCGTGGGTGTTGCCTGACCGTAGGCGGCGATTCCAGGCACTGCCAGCAGGGCCAATATTGATATCGCTGTTCTCATATCGCGCCTCATGGAACCACAATCGTGTCGCCCGGTTGGAGCGAGATGTCCTGACTGTTATCGCCCTTGAGCGCTTTCTTGTAATTGAACGGGATTTTCTGTTGTTTACCCTGAACCCCGCGAAGGATATAGATGTGCTTCTGGTTGGCGAACATCGTCAAACCGCCGGCCGCGGCAATTGCCTGGAGCGGCGTCATGCCTGGAGTCAGCATCGTGGGGCCGGTGTGATTAACTTCGCCAATCAGGAAGATCTTCTGGCTGTTGACTGACATGACGACAACGGAGACTACAGGATCCTGGATGTACTTTTTGAGTCTCTCCGTAATGTCGCCGCTTAACTGAGTTGGGGTTCTGCCGGCAGCGCGGATATCGCCCAGCATCACCATCGAGATTTTGCCGTCTGGGCGCACTGGAAACGTGCCGGAGAACGATGGCTCCTTCCACACGGTCACAGACAGCGAGTCGTCTGCGCCGATTACATACGTGTCCGGATTCACCGTCGGCGAAGCTGCCGAGGCCGCAGCCGCGGACGGGGCCGATGCGCCTGTTGCCGCCTGATTCTGCTTCTGGGCCATCGCCACAAACGGCAACGACGCCATGACAGCTAATACTGCATAAGCCAACTTCATTTGATAACTCCCATTGCTGGTGGACATTACATCTGGTTTATATCTACTCTGATGCATCCTGACCCGCTCCAGCGGTATCACCATCAATACATTGAGGATGACCTCATGAACAGATAACCACCAATTCGGCAGTGTCCTTTTCTTTTCAAGCCGGTCTATCTACCCAGCCCTACTGTATGCAGTATGATTGCCAAACACGTTACCAACCCATAATTTTTAGCCCAAGAACCTCAAAATTCATCTCTTACGGGCGTTTCTATTGTCCAAGCGGCTGAAATTCCTTTCCACGACACTTGATTATGGGCTTTCGATTGCCCTCGAGACCTTGTTATGGTGCAGAATAGCAGCATTGGTGGGAAAAACTTTTCCTCCTCGAGGGGTCATTGCCTACCACTTTCGTAGACTGTTGCCGCCTATCGCGGAAATTTCATGAAATTTGACGCATCACACCCTGGAAGGGTAATTGCTAACAGTTTGTGCGTGCAGTATAACGGCTAAACAAAATGATGAGTGACAGCGCAGAAACCGCACAACTTACGCCTCCACCAGAGACTGCGCAGCAGGAGACTCCAAGTGACGCTCAGGCCGGTTCTTTCCGTGCCTGGTTGCCCTACGGCATCATTGCGCTGCTGCTCTGTGTCGTCTATTACCGGATCGGACTCAAGCTGGTCCATGACTGGGCCACCATCCCGGATTACTCACACGGCTTTCTCGTCCCGCTTTTTTCATTGTTCCTCGTCTGGGACCGCCGAAAGGTTCTTCGCGCCATACCTGTCCGTCAGTCATGGGCGGGAATATCGCTTGTTGTCTTCGCGATCGCAGTCCTGATTCTCGGCGTCTATGGCGTCGATCTGTTCACCTCGCGCATCTCGTTTGTGCTGCTGATGGGCGGCCTTATCTGGACCTTCTTCGGTAGCCGAATGCTGCGCGAGCTGCGTTTTCCGCTGCTGGTGCTTTTGCTGGCCATTCCGTTCCCTGAGATCATCTTCAACAAGATCACCTTTCCGTTGCAGCTTCTGGCCTCACGACTGGCCAGCGACATTCTGCCAATGATCGGCGTGCCCACGCTGCAGGAAGGCAATGTGATTCAGTTGCCCATCATGAAACTCGAAGTCGCCGAAGCCTGTAGCGGCATCCGTTCACTGATGAGCCTTTTCACCCTGGCCATCTTCTATGGCTACTTTCTTGAGAAGTCCACTACCCGCCGCGTCATTCTTGCCATCGCCGCCATCCCCATCGCGGTTGCGGCCAACGCAATCCGCATCGTCGGCACGGGCCTCTGCGTTCAGTACTGGGACCCGGACAAGGCGCTCGGCTTCTTCCATGAATTTTCCGGCTGGGTCATCTTCGTCGTCTCGCTGGTCTTCCTCTATTTCGTTCATCGCCTTATCGAGCTCATTCCGCGCAGGAGACAGACGGCATGAAATCAGCAAAGTTCTGGACCGTCCTTGTTCTTCTTGTGGGCGCGATCTTCGTGCTCAACCACCGCGGCGATGCTGACAACGTCCCGTACAGCGAGCCGCTCAGCCGGTTTCCAGCAACCGTCGGGAGCTGGCAGGCAACGGATGTTCCGCTCGATGCGGATACGCTCGCTGTGCTTGGCAAAGGCGACTTCCTCAACCGTGTCTATACTCGTCCGCTTCCGGCTGGCGATCAGAACAGCGATCCGATCGCAGCGAATTACGATACCTCGCTGCCCGTCAGTCTCTTCATCGGATACTTCGCCACACAGCGCACCGGCCAGACGATGCACTCACCGCAGCACTGCCTGCCTGGCGCCGGCTGGGTCTTCGATTCACACAAATACACCACCATTCAGGACGTCAACGGCAAGAATTACGACGTCGGCGAATATGTCATCAGCAACGGCGAGCAACGCCAGTTCGTCATCTACTGGTATCAGGCGCATGGGCGCAGCATTCCCAATGAATACGTGGCCAAAGCTTACATGGTGGCCGATGCTATCCGCATGAACCGTACCGACGGTGCGCTCGTCCGCGTCATCACGCCCGTGCTTTCGGGCGAAACTCTCGCATCAGCCCGGGCGCGAGCCCTGAGTTTCACCGGCATGATGCTTCCTTCTCTGCCCAGGTTTATTCCCAACTGAGCGTCTATTTTTTCGTTCAAACAGATCAACGGAGAACATTTGAGATGAGAACTTCACCAGCCTCTAAAGCGTTCCGCATTCTTACTGCCTTGTCTTTATCGCTTGTCCTTGGCACGACTCTCGGTTGCCATCGCGACCCCAATAAGGTCAAGCAGAGTTACCTGCAGAGCGGTATGCGCTACGCGAACGAGGGCAAACTAAAGGAAGCCTCCATTCAGTTCGCTAACGCCCTCAAGATCGACCATAACTTCGGCGACGCTCACTATCAGCTCGCCAAGGTTTACCTGAAAGAGGGCAGCTACATCCCCGCTTATGCCGAGTTGCTGCACACTGTCGATCTGGAGCCCAACAACGTCCAGGCTCGGATTGACCTCGGCAATCTGCTGCTTGCCGGCCACCAGGCTGACAAGGCTCTCGAACAAGCCGACGCTGTCTTGAAACTCGATCCGAATAATGCATCTGCCTATTCGCTTCAAGCTGGTGTCTCTGCATACAAGGGCGATCACGCTACAGCCATCCAACAAATTCAACATGCAATTTCTTTGAAACCCGACAACGCGCAGTTTCACACCACGCTTGGCCTACTTCAGGCATCAGACCCGTCCACGGCCACTGCTGGCGAAGACCAGCTCAAGAAAGCCGTCTCGCTCGACAGCAAAGACGCGACCGCTGCGCTTGCGCTTGCTTCCATGCTCGAGCGCAAAGGAGACCTTCCCGGAGCACAACAACAGCTTCAGGCTGCCGAAGCAGCAACACCGAAGAACGTAGTCGTTCGCTCGGCGCTCGCCGACGTCTATCTCCGACAGAACAATACCGCACAGGCTGAGCAGACACTGCGACAAGCCACGGAAGACCTCAATGACACCGATGCCGGTGCCGGATTGCTCGCCAGCTATTACATCCGTACCAATCAGCTACCTCGCGCCGAGTCTGACTATGCCGACATGGTCTCGAAACACCCGAAGAGTGTGCCCCTGAAGTTGGCCTACGCGCGCATTCTTGTTCTGAACCACGACATCTCCAAGGCTAAGCAGGTCGGCGACGATCTTGCCAAGACCGACAGCTCGCTGCCTGAGGTCGCTGTACTCAACGGCATGCTGCTGCTGAACGATGGGAAGTCCAACGATGCCTTCACGCTGTTGCAAAAAGCGGCTAAGGCCAACCCCGACAGCTTCGCCATCAAATTCTGGCTCGGCCGTGCCGCCATGGCCAAAGGCGATATGAACACCGCGCAGCAGAGCTTCTCCGACGCGGTTCATATGAACCCGAAGAATATGGAAGCGCAGGCAGCGCTGGCCAGCGTCGCGATGCAGAACCACGACTACTCCACACTCGCGGATGTGGCCAAGAGCGCCATGGCCGCAAATCCCACCGCGTCGACACCATACGTCTGGCAAGGCATCGCAGAGGCGAACCAGAAGTACTATGACCGCGCTGAGGCTGACTTCAACCAGGCGCTCAAACTCAACCCGAAGGACTGGGAAGCTACAGCCCAGCTCGGACAACTTCGCCTGATCCAGCATAAGCTTCCCGAAGCACAGAAGCTGCTGGAACAATCGCTCGCTGATAATCCAAACAATGCACGCGCACTCGGTCTGATTGTCACGGCCATGTCCGCTCAGAAGCAGCCTATCAAGGACATTATCGCTCGCGTTCAGCAGCAGATCACCAAAGCGCCGAACAACGCAGAGATGTATAGCATGCTCGCTAATCTGCAACTCGCCTCAGGCGACGCAGCCGGAAGCCTCTCCAGCGCACAGAAGGCCCTTCAACTCAATCCTAACGACTCCGGCGCAACCATGGCATACAGCCGCGCCGAGATTGCTCAGGGCAATACCGCACAGGCTGTCGAGAAGTGGAAACAGTGGACACAGAGCCATCCGGGTGACGCACGGGGCTTCACCATTCTGGGTTCGCTGCAGGAAGCACAGGGAGACCGCAATGGCGCAATCGCTTCGTATAAGTCGGCCATTGGCATCCAACCCGACCAGGCCATGGCCAACAACAATCTCGCCAACCTGATGATCGAGACCGGTCAAAACCTAGACGTTGCGCTCTCTTACGCTCAGGCGGCGCGTCGCGCTCTACCTACCTCGCCCAACACTGCCGACACGCTCGCCTGGGTTTACTACCAAAAGGGCAACTATGAGTCGGCCCGCGACCTGCTCGAAGACGCAACCAAAAACGAGCCCAACGACGCTACGATCCACTATCACCTGGGCATGACCTACGCCAAGTTGTCACGCAGCTCCGATGCAACGGCTGAGCTCAAAAAGGCGGAGTCGCTTGCACCACAAAACTCGCAGACCGCCAAGGATGCACAGAAGGCCCTCGGCTCCATCAGCTAACTGAACAACAACGCAATCGAGCCCCATGCATGACGCAGCAGATCGCGCATGCATGGGGCTCTTGCATTGCCATCCGATTCAGCTTCGCCGCCTTGCTATTCAATGGGCCGCATCTCCTCCGGAAGCGCCTCGGCAATCGCTGCTCTGACTGCACGCAGAGTCTCTTCGCGGTTTGCGAACGCTGAAGGCTCGATCGGAGGCAGCAGCCGAAGCTTTGCCACTCCAGGCAGAATCGCAGCACTTCCCTTCTTCATCATCGTCTGCGTTCCCGAAAGAACAATCGGCACGATCGGGGCCTGCGTCTGCTGTGCAAGGAAGAACGGACCCTTCTTGAATGTGCCCAACCGCCCATCTCTGGACCTCGTCCCCTCCGGGAAGACGACGATGCTTAACCCGGACTGTAACGCCTCGGCTGCTGCCTTCACACTAGCCTGCGCGGCATCGCGCTTGCCTCCACGCTCCACGGGGACAAACTTGCCCATTCGCATCGCAGTACCCAGAATCGGGATGCTCATCAGCTCTTTCTTCAGCAGCACCGAGCAGCGCATTGGCATCGCCGGCAATACGACTGTCGGGTCCAGGTTCGAGACGTGATTGCACATCAGAATGCAGCTTTGGTCCGTGGGAATATGCTCGAGCCCCTCGACCTCGACGCGAATGCCAGCCGCTTTGACTCCGGTCTTGACGATCCACATCGCGACCCAGTAGAGCGGCCCGATGTCCTGGATGAGAAAGCTGATCGGGATTCCCACGATCCCGGCAATCGACCCGAAGGTGATGTACACAAACAACAGCTTCAGCGTCGCGAACATACCTTTTGAGAATACAGCACGCAGCGCCGCTCTCTCAGAAGCTATAGCGCAGTCCCGCCTCAACACGTCTGCCGTTATCTGCAGCATACGGCCGCCCGAACAGCGGCGAACCCAGCACACCGCCCACACCCGTTACATTCATGTGGTTCAGTACGTTCGACGAGCGAACATTCGCTGTGAGCGTCTGCTTGTGCTCCGCCTTCTGTTTGCGAGTCAGCGGGAACGCACGCTGCACATTCATGTCCAGGTAAACCCTGGTCGGCATTACACCCTCATTGCGCGGGAAGACACCGATGCCGCCGCTGGCCACCAGCAGTCCATACGGCGTCGAAATCGCCCCTGGAGTTCCTGGCGCAGCGTACTCCGGCCGATCGTTGAAGTTGCCATCGCCATTGTTATCGAAGCCGGTCGTGATGTTGTAGCGCCCTTCGGCGCCGCCATTCACATTTGTGCTGAGTTCTATTTTTTCCGGCAACTTGAATGTCGCATTGCCGAAAAAGTTCCACTCATTCTGCCCGGAACGATGCGCCAACTCCCCCGCATTCGAGTACGCATTCTGCGGCGTGAAAAACTCGTTATCGTCCGTATCGTCGATCAGGTCCACCCGCACCGCGCCCATAAAGAACTGCACATGCTTCAGCGTGTGCTGCTCAATCCCGAAGAACTCAGCATTCACGCGCCCCTGGCCGCTGTTCTGCATTTGAAGAATATTCACGTTCGCAACGCCAGGCCGCGGGCCAAATGGATCACCGTTCAAAGGCGCATTGATATTGTTCGAGCGGGTGTAGTTCCAGATGCGCCCAATGTAATAGTCGGCAGAGACATTGAACCCATGCGGCAGCGTACGCGTCCCTCCGATGTTTTCTGCGGCCCACGTCAGGTTCGTGATATGCGGCGAAAACACGCGAAGGCTATGAATCGGAGTTGCACCCAGGAACGGATCTCCATACACCGGGTTGTACACCGTACTGGTGATGCGGTGGATACCGTCCTCGCGCAACATCTCTGCATACGTGCCAGGGCTATATTGTCCCGCGAACATGCCCGCATGTGCATGCAGCGTCCACGTGCCCTTCTTCGTCGGAGACCACAAAATACCCAGCCGCGGCGTGATCGAGTTATACAATGCAGGATTGTTCTGCAAGTAATACCGAAGTCCCGCCGAGATTTGAACTCCGTGCTGCAACTTCCAGTCATCCTGCACAAACAGCGCATCGCGTACCAGGGTGAAGCTCACATCGGGCGTTCCTGCCACGTTCGTAAACGCGGTAGGCGTCCCCGCGATATAGTCCTGCAACGATCCGAAGATATATGTGCCATTGAAGTTTGAAGTCAGCTTCTGGTGCTCGTCATTCATAAAGAACTGCACGCCCGCCTTCAGTGTGTGGTTCTTCATCGTCAGGATCGCATCATCGTCTGCTTCAATCTGGAACTCGCTCAGCCGCTGCGCGCCGATCGTCGCTCCACCTCCGGTGAATGCTCCTGCAACCTGCACCTGAGTTGCCGTTGAGTTCGGCGTGTCCGTCTCGCCGTCCCAGCGAAAACTCACGCGCGCCTCGTGCATCAGGTGTGCCGAAGCCGTCGTCACATCGCTCACGCGAAACATGTGCTCATATTTCTGCGCGTCGTAGCCATTCTCTGCAAGTGAAAGCCCGCCCACGCCCACGTTGACGAGGTGATTCACGTTCGCGCTGTAACTCGTAATGAACGTATTCTTCGCACCGAGCTGCCAGTCCAGTCGTGCTGTCGCCAGCCACAATCGCTGTGGGCTTGCGACATTCGCAATCGTACTCACGGCATTTCCCTCAGCATCGAACCCCGTAACTGCATTTACTACCGCAAAGTTGTCGATGCTGCGATGCTCCAGTGTCAACGCGAAGTCGCTTCCCGTCTTGCGCACCGGACCTGTCAGTTCAAATCCGTATCGCTGCTTGCCCAGCGGAGCTTTACTCACCGAAAACGGATCGCGCGCATTCTCCCATGGACTTCCATTCGTCATGAACAGCGCGCCGTGATAAGCCTTTTGTCCCGGCTTGGTGTAAACCTCCACACGTCCTCCCTCAAACGGAGGCTCGCGATATTGCGCGGAGAACTGGTCGGGGTTCACCTGGATGTAGGCGATCGAACTCTTCGGCGGCAGTGCACTCGAGTCCTGAAAACCATCCACTGCAATCGTTGTGTTTGCCGGATTTCCTCCAAGCGCTGCCGCAAGCTGTTGTAGCTCACGCTGCAGATCATCGGGATCATCTGCCAGCGACGCCAGACGCGAGCCGGAGATCGTCTGCGTCGGCCCGCTGGAGTTCGTATCGGTCGCTGCCGAATCCGTGCCCGACACATCCACCTGCGTCTCCACAGTCGCCACTTTCAGCACGACATCGAGCGGGGAACCATGCGGAGCCGTGAACGTGACCGAGCGATTCGCAAATCCGTCCATCGTCACGATTAGCTCGTGTTTACCGGCGGCAACGCACGGAAAGACAAAACGCCCATCGCCTCCGCTCGTCTCCGCGGCGCTATGGTCCAGCTCCAACTGCGCACCAGGAATCGTAGCCATCGTGCTGTCCTGTACCATGCCGGAGATACGCGTGCCATGACACGGAACCTGCGCATGAGCACTCGTCAGCGCGAAAGCAACCGCGGCAACGGCAACAACAAAACTGCTCTTCATGACAATCTCGCTTTTCGTACCTCTTCCAATACGAAAGCTCACGCACAACAGTTCCCTTGGCCGGTTTACTTTCTGAAAAATTAAGCATGACCGATTACAAGTGGGCACAAACGTATCTCAGCCAACTCCTGTCGTCGTTGTTTTTGTCATTACAGGTCGGTTGTTTTGTCGCCGCAGTTTTGCGCACCACCAACCACCAAAGTCCAACCCATCTGGATCAAAGGATTTAGAGAAGAGACCGAGAAGAAAGAGTCAACGCCTCCGGCAACTTGTGGTAGATGTCGCCGAAGCCGCCATTCGACAGGATCGCCACCACGTCACTCTCGCGAAGCTCAGGAGCAAGCGCAGCCACAATCGCGTCCGCATCAGGCAGGACAGCCGCGGGAATGCCGCGAGCATTCAGCGCGGCAATGACGTTCTCCGGAGCCAGCCGCTCCGCTTCAGGAATGCTCTCCGACTTGAACACCGCCGCCAGGGCTACGCGGTCTGCAAGCGCGAGGCTCTCCACCAGATCGGCCTCAAATACATTCCGCCGCAGCGTGTTCGACCGCGGCTCCAGCACGGCAATCAGCCGCGAGCCGGGATACGCTCCACGCAACGCACGCAGCGTCTCGCGCACCGCCGTTGGGTGATGAGCAAAGTCGTCGATGATCGTTACGCCACCAACAACGGCCCGCACCTCCAGCCGCCGCTTCACGCTTCGGAACGACGCGAGCGCCTCGGCAATCGCCGCAACCGAAATGCCCTGCCCCGCAGCAAGCGCAGCCGCCGCCGTTGCATTCAGCACATTGTGCTCACCTGCAACCGGTAGGCTCAGCTCAGCAAATCGTTCGCCGCTTCGCAGCAATGTCCAATGCGAGACGCCTCCTTCGTGGCGAAGGCTTGTCACGCGCCAATGCGAACCCTCGGCAAAACCGTATCGCTCGACCGGGCAGAACGCCCGCGCCACGCACTCGGTAACATTCGCGCTGCCATCGAACGCAACCACACGGCCCCGGCGCGGCACCAGATTGACCAGGCGCTTGAAGGCCGTCTTCACCGCTTCAAGGTCCGGATAAATGTCCGCGTGGTCATACTCAACGTGCGTCAGAATTATTGCATCCGGAAAGTAGTGGAGAAACTTCGGGCCTTTGTCGAAAAATGCCGTGTCATACTCATCGCCTTCCAACAGAAAAGGACGCGTGGGCCGCACCTTGAAGCTCGTTGCGAAGTTCTCCGCAACACCGCCGATGAGGAACGACGGCGCAAGCGCGGGGTTCGTCCGCGAAGCTACCTCGTAGATCCACGCGAGCATGCTTGTCGTCGTTGTCTTGCCGTGCGTTCCCGCGACCACCAGCGGCTCGCGGCCAACAAGGAACTCATCGTGCAGAATCGCCGCCATCGAACAGAACGGGATGCGCTCGTCGAGCACCCGCTCCAGCTCCACATTGCCGCGCGAGATCGCATTGCCAACGACCACCAGGTCAGGACGCGGGTTCAGGTTCGTTTCCGCGTACGGCTGGTGCACCGCAATCCCCAGCGCAGCCAGTTGGTCGCTCATCGGCGGATACGCCGCAGCGTCCGAGCCCGTCACGCGATGTCCCGCAACCTGCAACATCCCGGCGAGCGACGCCATGGCCGTGCCGCAGATACCAATCAGATAGATATGTTTTGAACTTTGCATGTTGTGCCAGATTAGAAACTAGACCCGGACTGCGGTCTCCAGAAAGTGCATCCGCGGATTCCCCGCGTCGGTCAGGTCAAGCGCAACGCGAATGCCGAGCGGGAGTGTGACGTTCGCACCATCCACATGTCCCGAGCGCAGCCCAATCGCAATGGGCCCATCGAAGCTGCCGAGCGAGTGCAGAATCGCCCGCTCCAGCAGGTCCTGTTCCTCAGCCGTAATGCACTGCCGCATATCTCCGAAGACAATTCCGCGCACCCGCTCCAGCAATCCTGCATAACGCAGATGCAGTAGCATCCGGTCCCACTGGTACGGCTTGGTTCCGATGTCCTCAAGGAAGAGGATGCTGTCCTCGGAGACCTCCGGAGCATAAGGAGTACCCAGTGCTTCGGCAAAGATCGAGATGCAGCCGCCGGTCAGCCGCCCCTCGGCGCTTCCGCCGCGAAGAACACGCAGCCCCTCCGTCGCTCCAAGCGTCCACGAAGCCGAGCCCTCGAAGCAGCTGCGCCAGCTTGCGAGATCGACTCCACCATCTCGCGCGAAGTCCGCTGCAACCATCGGCGCGTAGTACGTGACCAACCCTGCTTGGCGCTGAAGCCAGATGTGTAGCGATGTGTGGTCGCTGTAGCCGATGAACGGTTTGGGATTGGTACGAATCAATTCGGCATCGAGATACGGCAGCAGCTCCGCCGAGCCCCACCCGCCGCGCGTGCAGATGACCGCATCCACCTCCGGATCGGCAAACGCAGCGTGAAAGTCCTCCAGCCGCTGGTCGCGTGTGCCTGCGTAATAGAGCGGGCCGCTATCGAGCGCATGTGCGCCCATCACCGTGCGATATCCAAGCGAGTGCAATTGGTTTATGCCGCGAAGCACGCGGTCGCGCTTCGCCGCGCTCGCAGGCGAGAGCACGGCCAGCATCGCGCCAGGACGCAACGCCGGAGGCTTCACCAGAGATGCGCTCACAGGCCCACAACCTCACCGATGCAGATAATCTCTGCCGGTCCCGTCAGCCGCATCTCTGCTTCGGCCGTTGGCCAAACTGTGCGCTGCGAGCCGCCTTCAGCTACGGCCGTCAGCTCGCGCTCGACTCCGCGCAACGCCATCGACGCAGCCGACGAGGCGCATGTACCTGTGCCTGACGAAGTCGTCGGCCCGCAGCCACGCTCGTAGATGCGGAACGCAATCTCGTCCTTCGCGAGCACACGCACGAACTCGACGTTCGTGCCATGCGGGAACAACGGGCTGGTGCTGATGCGTGCTCCGAGCTGCTGCCATGCGAGCCCGTGCGTGCTGAAATCTTCCGAGTCAACGAAGATGACGAAGTGTGGATTCCCTACATTCACCATCGCGCCGGCCACGTTGCCGACACCCGGAACTTCGATCGTCCGCTGCATGACGCGCGGAATGCCCATTCCACTTTCGATCAGATAGAGCGGGTCTTTGGCTTCGACGACGCGGCAGGTCCTCACGCCGCCATGCGTGCCCAGCGCCACCTCGTTCCGCCCTTCGTTCTTCGCCAGCCATGCCGCCACGCAACGCGTGCCATTGCCTGAGAGCTCAGCCTCGCTGCCATCAGCATTGAACAGTCGAAGAAAGAGCTCGCCGTTGGACTTACGTTCAAGAAACTCGATGCCGTCTGCGCCTACGCTGGTGTTGCGCGCACACAACTTTCGCGCCAGATCGGCGTGTCGCCGTTGAGCCAGATGCTCTTCAATCACCAAGAAGTCGTTGCCACAGGCGTGTGCTTTTACAAAAGGAACCATTCTTCCTATTCTGCATCAACATCGCAAAAAGCCAAGACTTTTACCAAGAACAGCAGAGGTTAAGGGTGCGTTGAAGACGGGGCGTTTCCGAACTTGTTCGACTGATAGATCCGCGCGCAGGGCTGGCCGGTCGTGCAAAGAATCGTCAGCTCGGTCAGGCCATCCGGATGCTTCTGAACTGCATCGGACACGGCATCGCCGGCAATGGCGACGACATACGCGGCATGCTCGGCAGGCGCATTCAGCGCAATCTGCCAACTCTGCTGGTCTTCCTCGTTGATCGTCTGGCGCAACGGAATCCCCGCATCCTGAAGTGCGCCGATAAAGCTGGAGTTGTACATCAGGATGGGCGAGCCAGGCGGGAATGAGTCGAGTACCTGCGCAAGCGACTTCTCAAACGCCACGCGCGTGGTGGAGTTGACCTCTGCCTCCTTGAGCACCAACGGCACCTTGTACATCATGGCAATCGTGCTTAGCACAATCAGCAGAATCGCTATGGGTTGCATCAGGCGCGCGGCCAGCGGTTGCCGTTTATTCACCCACTCCTGCGCCCACGCCGCCGCAAAGAAGGTGAACACGGCAAATGCCGGCAGCATCTCCATGCCGTAGCGCGAGTTGTAGTACGAGTGCGGATAAAGCTGCGGGATGAAGATGGGCACCGAACCGTACGCCACCGCGTAGATATAAAACGGGAGCGGCACCCACAGCAGCAGTGACGCCAGCGCAACTCTGCGGCGGATTGCCAGTACCAGTCCCGCAAGCGCGGCCGCCATGACGCCAAAGCCAGTCTCCCACGCGGCTGCGTCCACCTGTGCCGAGCGCGTGTAGAGCACCAGCGCCCAGAGCGGATTGTGCCATCCGCGATAGTGCCCTGCGCCCGGCGGAGTCGTCCGCTTATCAATCGCAGCCGCGGAATAAGGCCCGCGCATGAAGTCCAGCCAGTCGTGGAAGAAGTGCTGATTGTAAGCAAACCAGCCCACCGGTCCGGCAACCGTCAGCAGCGTGAAGACCACGAACGATGTGGATACGCTGCGCCAGACGTCGCGTCTCTGCGCAAGCTGCCACGTCAGCACGCACCACACAGCCGCTCCCAGAATCCATCCATCGTATCGAGTGAAGACCGCAGCGAGAATCAGCAATGAGATAAAGATGAGGCGCCGAGAGACCAGCGCTGTCTCCGCCACATTGATGGCGTCAACGCACTCCATCGTCAGCAGCACCATCCAGATGACGATGGCCAGAAACAGTGGCTCCGTCATCGCGGTGGTCGAGAGATACAACAGGTTAGCGTTCAACGCGAAGAACCCCGCAGCGGCAAAGGCCCAGGCAGCCGTCATCATGCGGCGCGAGAGCCTGTAGATGCCGGCTACTGCGAAGATGTAACTCACCAGCGACGGCCATGCGCCGGCAAGACCGTTCTGCCACCACTCCATCTTCTGGGCGAACGGAGCCATCAGCAGATGAGGCAACGGCAGCCACACGCCACCGAGCTGCACGAGACCGGGATTACGCGAGTCGAGGATGCGGCGCGCAATGCCCAGATGCGCTACCGCATCGCCGTAGAGCAGCAGATAACCTTTCTGGATGCAGACCACGAGCGCGAGAAAGCCCAGCACCAGCGCGGCCATGGCGACAGGAAAGGTCTCCTCCCGCGTGGCCGGACGTACCTCCCCGTCGCCAGTGCCGTTGAGCACGACCGGATTGAGCTTCGCCGGTTCGCTCTTTGCCGCTTTACGCCCCCGTGTAGTCAAGGTGCGAGATCTCCTGAAACAGCTTGAAACGTGCGTCAATCTCTTCGCGCGTCACATTCTGCAGACGCTCCGTACCGAACCGCTCCACAGCGAACGATCCCATCACTCCGCCGTAGAACATCGCCTTGCGGAAGACTGCCGGCGTGAGCTCCGGCTGCGAGGCGAGATAGCCGTAGAACCCTCCGGCAAACGAGTCGCCAGCGCCGGTCGGATCCACCACCTCGGCCAGAGGCAGCGCAGGCGCGCGGAACGGATGCCTGGCCTTCAGGCCGCCACCGAAAGAACGCTCGCTGAAGAACGCCGTCGCGCCGTACTCGCCGTGCTTAACCACCAGAGTCTTCGGCCCCATCGCCAGGACCTTCTCTGCGGCGACGACCAGGTTCTTCTCACCGGCGAGCATCCGCACCTCGCCATCATTGATCAGCAGAACGTTCAGCTCGCGCATGACCTTTTCAAGGTTCGCGCGATGATCGGCGATCCAGTAATTCATCGTGTCGCCGCACACCATCTTCACCTTCGGCATCTGGCTGCGAACACGCGCCTGCAACACTGGGTCGATGTTGGCAAGAAAGAGATACTCGGTGTCCTTATATGCCTCGGGAATCTTCGGCTCGAAGTTCGCAAACACATTCAGGTCAGTGCCCAGCGTCTTGGCTTCGTCCATATTGCCCGAGTAGGCGCCGGTCCAGTGGAAGCTCAGGCCATCCGCGCGCTCAAGCCCGCGCGTGTCGATACCGCGCCGTGTCATCACAGCTTCGTTCTCAGCGCTGAAATCTTTGCCAACAACCGCGATCACGCGCACATCGGTAAAGTAGCTTGCAGCCAGCGAGAAGTGCGTTGCCGCACCGCCAAGACAATGGTCCACCTTGCCATGCGGCGTCTCAATGCTGTCGAACGCCACCGAACCTACAACGAGAATTGCCATCAGAACTCCTGTTCAGAAAATGTTGCGCCTTACGGACATCGGGCATCAGCCTGCCGCGATATTTACAAATATTTATCGAGCAACAATGCGAGCTTCTTCCGTGCCTCTGCCGGAATCGCTTTGCGGTCAGTCAGAATAGCGAACTTCAGCGCTTCTCCGCAGCCGCAGGTGCGCGTTTCAGGCATCGCGGCAACGGCAGCGCGCACAACCTTCGCCGCATTCTCAGCATTCTGGTGCAGGACGGCCACAATCTGGTCGATGGTCACGTCATCGTGGCCTTCGTGCCAGCAGTCGTAGTCAGTCACCATCGCCATCGTCGCGTAGCAGATCTCCGCTTCGCGAGCCAGCTTGGCCTCCTGCAGGTTCGTCATGCCGATCACATCCGCGCCCCAGCTGCGATAGAGATTCGACTCTGCGCGCGTGGAAAACTGCGGACCCTCCATGCAGACATACGTTCCGCCCGCTTTGCCCACGACACCAACCGCCTTGCAGGCGCTCGTGAAGGTGTCCGCAACGGTGGCGCAAACCGGATCGCCAAACGCGACGTGCGCTACGATGCCTTCGCCGAAGAACGTGCTGACACGCGCGAACGTGCGGTCAATAAATTGGTCGGGAACCACGAAATCCGTTGGCTTGTGCTCTTCCTTGAGCGAGCCGACAGCGGAGACAGAGAGAATGCGCTCGACGCCGAGAGCTTTCATCGCGTAGATGTTCGCGCGGAAGTTCAACTCGCTCGGCAGAATCCTGTGGCCGCGCCCGTGGCGGGCAAGAAATGCGACCTTGCGCCCTTCGAGATCGCCTAGGATGAACGCGTCAGAGGGCTCGCCAAACGGCGTGGTCACGCGCTCTTCGCGAATGTTGGAAAGCCCCGGCATGGCGTACAGGCCGCTGCCTCCAATGATGCCAATCTCTGCCTTGCTCAAATCGGTTGTCTCCCTTATTAGTAAACGCTGGTTATACCCGAACCGGCCCCTGCGCCTTTCAAAGTATATCGTTCGAGCCCCACACGCATCATGCCGAACGACCCAAGCATCTCGGCCATCGACAACGACGGCTCATGCATCCTCACTCCCGCAACCTGCAACGGCCCGGTGCCCTGCACACTCTGAATCGCATCGCGGAGCTTGCGCGCCAGCGGAAGTTCGAAGCCTTCGCTGATAA
This sequence comes from Edaphobacter acidisoli, assembly GCF_014642855.1. Lineage (NCBI taxonomy): Bacteria > Pseudomonadati > Acidobacteriota > Terriglobia > Terriglobales > Acidobacteriaceae > Edaphobacter > Edaphobacter acidisoli. The sequence goes on from NZ_BMJB01000003.1 coordinate 349,803, forward strand.
AGACGTCCTTGCCCGAGACCGAGAGCAGCACATCGCCTTCATTGGTCGAGTAAACCTGCTCATCCGCGCTCTGTGCATCCTTCTTGCTCAGCTCGACACGCGTGTATTTGCGCGGAAGTTCGCGAGTATAGACACGCAGAAATGCTCTCGCAGCGTCTTCACTCTTCCACTGCGAGTAGTACAGAAGCGCCAGCGACGCAGTCGAGTCTTTCTGCCCGTCAGTCATCGCCGATTTGCGCTGCGCCGCATAGTAAAGGCCGCCGTCCCACTCCGGGGTTAGCGCATCCGACACTTCCTTGCCACCAAAAAGCTCCGTGAGGATGCGCACATCCAGCTCGCCCATCACGCCCACGTCGTACGGCGTGTACTCTGCGTCAATCAACGGATGAATGTCCGGCATGCGAAGCACCGGCACCGGCGTGTGCGCCATATACGCCGCGGGGTTCATGATCTCGAAGCTCGACGACGGCGGATTGGCTAACGTTCCGGCGAACGCCGCCTCTCTTCCCTTCTTCACCATAATCGCCTGCTCAAACGCCAGCCCGTCGCTGTAGGGAAAGATCAACGACTGCTGCAACAGCAGCGGAGCGCGAGCCATGATCGGCGAGCCGCTTGTATCAGCAGCCAGATCCTTCAGCCTCTCACCGATACCTGGCGTGTCGGCAATTGTCTTTCCTGTAGGCCGCAACGAATAATCCACAAACACAGCCATGGCCTGGCCTTCAGCGACAGCGCTCCGCGCAGTCTCGGCCTCGTCCGTCTGCAGATGCTGGTTATCTTCCTTCACATTGCGCGCAATGTTGTCCTCGCCCACATCTGACCACTTGGTCAGGTCTACCTTCTGGTCCTGCAGGGCGTGCGTCAGCTCATGCGCCAGCACAGGCTTCTGGTCGTCAGGCTTGATCCAGTCCAGCAGGTTCACCGTTTTGGTCTTGTTGTCGTAGAAGCCGGCGATCTGCTCGGTCAGCAGGCTGAGCAGGAAAGGCCGCAACTGAAAGTCCTGGTCGAGCAGGCCAAACTTCTTAAGCACGATCTCGTCGCGCTCCATATGCTTGGCGCTCTTGTCATCATTGAACTTCTTCGTCAGGTAGCGATTGACCTCATCGCGCGTGATCAGCTTGCGCTTGACGCTGTGCTCGATAGGCAGCTTCGAGTCCGTGCTGACAAAGTTGAGAATGTCATCGACCGACTTGAAGAGCTCCTTCGCCTGCTCCTTCGTCATCGGCTTGTCGCTCTCCGCCTTCGCCGCAGGAGTTTGACTGTCTGATGGAGCGGTCGCGGTTTGTCCCACACAGGCCACGCTGCCCGCGACCAACAACATCGCAATCGCCAGCACCATCAAGCGTCCATCACGCATCCAAACCCATCGCCGCAAGATCAACCTCGCATTCCACCGCTATAATCAAGTGTACGCAGAGTTTCGCGCTTCCGCCCGCCATGGCCTCCCTGACACATCCCGGCACCGAGACATCTTCGGCCACCCAGCTAGCCACCCTGCTCCGCGGCACAGGAATCTCCCCGCTCGACAATACAGGCTGGCTCCGCATCACAGGATCGGACCGTGTTCGCTGGCTGAACGGCATGGCCACCAACTCCATCCAGCAGCTCAAGCCCGGTGAAGGCAACTACAACTTCTTTTTGAACGCACAAGGCCGCATCCAGGGCGACGCAACCATCTTTGCCGAGCCGGACGCACTGCTGTTGGAGACCTCGCAAACGCAGCTTCCAACGCTCACGCCCCTGCTCGACCGCTTCATCATCATGGACGACGTTGAGTTAGCCGACGTCACCAGCAGCCGCGCCGGCATCGCCGTCACAGGCCCGGAAGCTTCGGCGACGCTCGAAAAAGTTGGCCTACTCGTCGCGCGGCTCCAAGAGCTTGAGATGCAGGCGACAACGTGGAACTCTGCTGAGGTCTCAGTCATGCATGCATACAGCCCGCTGGTCCCGCACTTCGAGATCTGGGCAAGCGCCGAGACAATTGAAAACCTCACGCAAGCGCTGCTCGCCGCAGGAGCCGTGCCTTGCGATGCGCAAAGCCGCGAATGGCTCCGCATCCTCGAAGGCACGCCACTTTATGGCACTGACATCCGCGACCGCGACCTACCGCAGGAGACCGCGCAGGCCCGCGCGCTGCACTTCAATAAAGGCTGCTATCTCGGCCAGGAGATCGTCGAGCGCATCCGCTCGCGCGGCAATGTCCATCGCACCTTCACAGCGTTTCAGCTCGAAGGCGAGCTTCCGGCAGCGGGTGCGGCGCTCGAAGCCGAAGGCAAACCCGTCGGCGAACTCACCAGCGTTGCCGCCATCCCGCTGCCTGAGGGTTCAGTACAACTTGGCCTCGGCTACATCCGCCGCGAAGCGCTCGAACGCGGCATTGGCATCAGCTATCCCGGTGGAATAGCCTCTCCTATAGCCACACCTTACAGAGCATCCGGATTATCGGCACCCAACACGCCGCAGGCAGCATCTTAAATTTCGCGAAAAGAGTCAGAACATGTCTGAACAGAACAAGCCATTTGTCGTCACCGACCGCCGCAAGTTCACACTCGATGGCGAGCTACGTCCTGACGCCGATCCATCGCCCGAAAAAGAGAGCAAGCCCGCTCCGGTCGAGGCCGCGCCACCCGAACCAAGCGTCAAGCCCGAGATCACGGCTGAAGAGACTGCTCAACCTCCAATCGACGATCTGCCTCCCGGCCCGACTGCAGAGCAGGCCGAACAGTCTCGCCGCGCCTATGAAGCGACGACCGAGCGACTCGACACTGCCGTCCGCGCCACGAATCCCGGAGCAGACCATCCACCAGCGGTGAGCTTCGACAGCCTCGTCCAATCCGTCTACATGACCGCGATCATGCAACTCGGCGGGGCCACGCCCGAAGGCCAGCCGCCGCAGGTCGACATCCTCGGCGCGCGCCAGAGCATCGACATGCTCGCCGTGCTTGCCGAAAAGACCAAGCGCAACCTAACCGAAGACGAGTCCCGCCTGCTCGAAAGCGCCCTCTTCGAGCTGCGCATGGCCTTCCTTGAGATCACCCAGGCAATCGCCCGCTCAGCCGCAGCCAAGGCCGCGCAAGGCAATCCGGCTGGTGGCCCTGCTGGTCCAACTGGCCCGCGTGGTCCTCAAATCGTCCGCTAACCAATAGACAGATGCAGGCGACCCTCACCTTTCTCGGATCGGGCACCTCGATGGGCGTGCCCACGCTCGGCTGCGACTGTGCCGTCTGCCGCTCGGCCACCACGCCGGACGGAGATCCGCGCAACCGCCGCACGCGCCCATCCATCCGCCTCGCCTACAACGATCGCGTCGTCCTGATCGACACCGGCCCGGACTTCCACGCGCAGGCAGTCCGCGAGAACATCCGCCGCGTCGACGCCGTGCTCTACACACACGCGCACGCCGACCACGTCATGGGCTTCGACGACCTGCGCCCGCTCAGCTTCCACGCGCCCGGCAAGCTGCCCATCTACGCCGACGATGAAACCGCCAGCGCTATCGAGCGCATCTTCAGCTACACCTTCCGCGCCGAAAACCGCTACCCCACCAGCGCACGCGTCGAGATTCACCGCATCGACTCCACACCCGGAGCAAGCATCGATGTCTTCGGCGCAACCTTCCGCCGCATCCCGGTCACACACGGCATCCAGCAGATTACCGGCTACCGCTTCGGCTCCGCCGCCTACCTGACCGACATGAGCGACCTGCCTGAAGAAAGCCTGCCACTGCTCGAAGACCTCGACGTGCTCATTCTCGATGCACTGCGCCGCGACCCGCACTTCAGCCATTCGCATCTGGAAAAATCCATCGGCTTCGTTGAGAAACTCAAGCCACGCCGCGCCTACTTCACGCACATGAGCCACGACCTCGACCACGCCGCCACCGAAGCCACACTACCCGCGCACATCCGTCTCGCTTACGACGGCCTGCAACTCCAATTCGAGATCGCCTGATGCAGATCTATCGCCAACTCCGAGACGTGCCCGCCAACTTCGGCCCATCCGTCGCCACCATCGGCAACTTCGACGGCGTCCATCGCGGCCATCAGTGGGTCATCTCCGAAGTCGTCGCGCGCGCTCGCGAACTAGGCATCGCCTCGGTTGCCATCACCTTCGACCCGCATCCCGCCCGCGTCATTCGTCCCGAATCGCGCCAGCCGCTCATCACGCCGCTCGCTGAAAAGATTCGCCTGCTCTCCGCAACCGGCATCGACACACTCGTAGTCCTTCCCTTCACCACAGAGCTGGCCCGCAACACCGCGCGCGAGTTCGCCGCCACCGTTCTGTGTGACAGACTGCATGTTCAGGAACTGCACGAAGGCGAAAACTTTCGCTTCGGCTATCAAGCAGAAGCAGGAGTCAACAGCCTCTCGGCACTGGGGCGCGAGCTCGGCTTTACCGTCCGCGTCTACACGCCGCGCAACCTGCGCCATCATGCTATCTCCTCTACAACCATCCGCACGCTCGTCGCCGAGGGAAGCGTCAGCCAGGCGCGCGCGCTTCTGGGCCGCCCCTTCAGCATCACCAGCACGCCAGCATCAGGCAGAGGCTACGGCACGCGCTACGCTGTCCCGACTATCAACCTCGCACCGTATGATGAACTGCTCCCGGCAAACGGCGTCTACATCACCACGCTCACTGTTGGCGAAGGCCCGGTGGCCGAAACGTTCGAAGCCGTGACCAACATTGGCATGCGCCCGACGTTCGGCGCCGATGCGCTCACAGTTGAATCGCACCTGCTCAACTTTCATCCCATCGCGTTGACAGAGCAGACACCGCTCACGCTCGCGTTTCTCCACCGCCTGCGTCCCGAGATCCACTGGCCCTCACCCGAAGCGCTCCGCGAACAGATCGGACGCGACGTGCAAAAAGCTCGCCGGTACTTCAGCCTCTGCCACTCGCTGCACAGCGTCGCTGGAAAAACATAGCTTATCGAACCGAGCCGCCATCAGGAGTCGTTGGCACGACAACCTTTTCGGGCGCAGCCGGCCTGGTCGCGACTACCTGGGGCTTCGCAGCTTCCTCACCGGCAAAATGCTCATTCGGCTTGTTCGCAATGGCCGCGCGCATGAAGTCCATCCAGATTGGCAGGGCCGCACGCGCGCCCGTCTCTTTGTCGCCAAGCGACTCGCGGCTGTCGAAGCCAATCCACGTCCCGCACGTTACTGAAGGCGAGAAGCCGACGAACCACGCATCGGTGTAGTTATTCGTTGTGCCCGTCTTGCCGCCCAGCGGATGCTTCAACTGCGAAGCAGAGTAGGCCGTCCCATGCTGTACCACGGCTTCGAACAGCTGCATCATCTCGCGCGCAATATCGGTCGAGATCACGTCAGTCACCGCAGCCGGCTTGTCATCAAACGGCATCCCATCCGCCTCCACAACCTTGCGGATATAGTGCGGCTCAATGCGAATGCCGTCATTCGGGAACACGCTGTACGCCGCCACCTGCTCATACAACGAGATGTCCGCAGCCCCGATCGCCACCGGAAGAAACGGAGGCATGTCGCTGGTAATTCCGAACCGCTGCGCCGTAGCAATCACCTTGCGAATGCCGTAACGATAGGCCAGCTTCAGCGCTGGAATGTTCCGCGACTCGGCGAATGCGTTCGTCAACGTCATCGCTCCTTTGTAGTTGCCTTCATAGTTGTGCGGTGTGTAAGGCCCACCGGGCGTCGGAAACGTCACGGGACCATCCACAATAATGTCGGACGGCTTCGCGCCTGCTTCGAACGCCGTGGTATACACATACGGCTTAAATGACGACCCCACCTGCCGCTCGGCCTGCGTCGCGCGATTGAACTGCGAGAGCGCAAAGTCGCGTCCGCCGACCATTGCCAGCACCTCGCCCGTTGCGTTATCCACCGCCATCAGCGCAGCCTGCGCGCCAGAGTCCTGTTCGAGCGAAGCGCGCAGCGTGCCATCCGCCGCAACTCCCGTCACCTTCACGTAGACAATATCGCCGCTGCGCAGAAAGCTGTCGCCATCCACATTTCCCGTCCACTTCCAGTCAGGCGGAGTCAGCATCGCAAGTTGCTTACCCAGTTTGACGACAACGATCTTTGGCGAAACCTGCGTCACTAACCCATGAACATAGCTGCCCACGCCAATCGTCTGTGACCAGTCAGGATTCTTATATTCGGCAGGATCCATTCCCTCCAGCACAACGTTCTCCAGCTTGCCCTGCCATCCTCGCCGTCGCTCATAGGTCGCTGTGCCATCCAGCACCGCTTTATTCGCGGCCAATTGCAGGTCGAGATCAAGCGTCGTGTACACGCGCAACCCCGCACCATGCACCTCTTCCACGCCATACTCTTTTTCAAGCTGCTTGCGCACCTCCTCGACGAAATACGGAGCCACGCTGTTCGGAGGCGGCTCAATATGCAACCCCAGCGGAGCGGCCTTCGCTGCATCAGCCTGCGCCTGGGTGATCTTCCCGTCAGAGAGCATCTCGCTCAGCACCAGGTTGCGCCGCTTGAGTGCGCGGTCCGGATAGCGCACCGGCGAGTAGTACTCCGGCCCTTTGGGCAGCGCCGCAAGCAGCGCGGCCTCAGGCAACGTCAGGTCCTTAGCGTGCTTGCTGAAGTAGTACTCCGCTCCCGCCTCAAACCCATACGTTCCGCGCCCCAGATAAATCTGGTTCGCATACATCGTGAAGATCTGCGGCTTGGTAAATCGCCGCTCGATCTGCATTGTCAGCAGAATCTCCTGAAACTTGCGGCTGTAGGTCTTCTCCGAAGACAGAAAGAGATTGCGCGCCAGCTGCATCGTGATCGTCGATGCGCCCTGCGCCTTCTCGTCCGAGTGCAGATCGCGATACGCAGCGCCCACCGCGCGAATCAGGTTCACGCCCCAGTTGCTCTCAAAGCTCTTGTCTTCGATTGAGATGATCGCATTTCGCAGCACTGGCGGAAACGCATCGTACGGTTCCACCACGCGCCGCTCCAGCGCGAAGGAGCCGATCACTCGCCCATGAATATCCAGCAGCTCGGTCGTCGTGCTGGGTCGATACCTCGCCAGATCGTCCATCTGCGGCAAGTCGACCGAGTAGACCAGCATCAGGCCACACAGCGCCCCAAATACCGCCGAGAGCCCCAGCAATGTATAGAAGGTGATGCGGCGCGCAGTTCGTCTGCTGGGGTAGTCCGGCCCGTTCACCAGACGGCGGACAAGCTGCCTCCAGCGCGGCTCAGTCTCTACCTCAGATGACTTCTCCTGGCGCGTGTATTCGCTGAACACAACATCTTCACGATAGCACGCAGAGCCGCACGCTACGCGTCAGATATGAAGTGCCTGTTCCGTGTTTGTTAAGAAGCCTTGCTCTTCAAAATGTCGAGTGCCTTGTTCAGCTGCGCATCCACCGACACACTCTGCTTCTGCTGCGCGTTATCCGAGTCATCCGAATCGGACGCGACCAGCACCTCCGGCGTCACCGCCTCGTCCTGAATCTTCTTGCCCGAGGGCGACTCGTACTTCGCTACCGAGAGAATCAGCGCTGCGCCGTCCGGCAGCTCGAACGTCTTCTGCTGCGCGCCCTCGCCGAATGTCTTCTCGCCCACCAGCTCTGCGCGATTGTTGTCGAGCAGGGCCGCAGCCACCACTTCAGCCGGTCCGGCGGTACCGCGATTCACGAGCACCACCATCGGGGCCGTCGCGTTGATCGCCTTCGACGGGTCTGCTGTAAATGTCTGCTTCGCTACGGTCTGGCCTTCAAGCATCGTGATCGTGCCCGACTTCAGGAAGAAGTTCGCCAGCCGCGTCGCCTCGGCCATGTCGCCCGAAGCCACATCGCGCAGGTCGAGCAGAATCTTCTTATTGCCTTCCTTCGGCATCGCCTTCAGCTTGGATTCCACCTGCTGCACATGCTCGCGGTCCAGCACATCGGGCTTGATATAGAGAATCGACGAGTTCTCGTACATCGTCTCCGAAACCGCAGGTACCTGAATTGCCGTCCGCGTCATCGTAATCTTGTCCGGCACTGGGCTCGCGGCACGCACCACCGCAACGGTCAACTGGCTGCCAGGGTCTCCCTCGAGCATCAGCCGAATCATCGCCAGCGAAATATCGCGTGTGTCCTTGCCGCCGATTGCTTCAATAATGTCGCCATCGGTCAGACTGGCCTTGTCTGCCGGGCTTCCCGGAACCACCGAAACCACCGTCGCATAGCCATAGCGCTTCGAGACATTGATGCCTACCTGCGCCTTGCCGGGCTTATCCGCTTTATATGCCTTATAGTCTGTTGGGCTCAGATAGCTCGAGTCCACGTCCAGAGACTCCAGCAGCCCACGCAACGCGCCATTCGTCACGTCCGCCATGTTTGGCTCTGTCACATAGTCTGTCTGGATGTGCCGCAGTACTTCGCTGTACACATTGATCTGCTTATAGGCGCCGTCCTGCGACTCCGACGCGGCATTCACGCCTGGCGAATTCACGCCAAGGAAAACACCCAGCACCAGCACGACTGAAGCAGCAAGCAGAAGGATCTTCGAAATCTTAGGCATCGTAGCGAACAGTCTCCACGGGCGTCGCAGCGGGCGCAACCCACCCTGCCTCTTAGACGTATCCCGTCAGTAAAATGATACTCTCTTGCGAGAATTGGCCCGTGTCCAGAGCTAACACTTTGGTGGCGGTGGACAGAATCGAACTGTCGACCTACGGGTTATGAGTCCGTCGCTCTCATGCCTCAGACCGTCGCTCTAAGAAGAGTTGGAAACCCTTGAGTTTGAACGGTCCCAGACCATCGTTCGAAGAGTTGAGCACTCTCGAAGCAATGCAAACAGTCGCCATCATGGAGGCATCTTGCGCCTTCTGTCAATCTTTTTATTTTCCACATGCGTGTGGAAATGTTGTCCATTATGGTTCAGCCCGCGCGAAGGTCGCGCGATTCCACACTGACCAATGCAGGTCGCGGCACCGATCCGCTCCATGTCGACGCCGCCGCCTTCCTCTTCGACATCATCGATATCTGCGTGTAGTGCTGCTCCATCTTACGGGTCATGTGGCCAGAGTAGCTGCGAATAATTCCAATTGGAATACCCGCCTCGGCCAGGCGAGTCAAACCACTATGCCTCGTATCGTAAGGAACGAACCAATTCAGCCCGGTCTCATCGCGCACCTCGTCCCAAAGTTTGCGCAGCCCTGAGACCGTCATCGGCCGCGTTGGATCGTAATAGCGGTTTTCGTACTGCGTGACACCCGCGCTGTGCTGACGCTCGCGCAAGGGGAAAAGGTAGTGGTGTGGAGCGGCCGCACCAAGCTTTTGTGCGCGATAGATGAGCGATTCAAACGCCCAGCAAACCTCCTCTGTCTCCAGCGGAATCGTGCGCACGCGAAATCGGTTCTTCGCACACGCCCAACGAACCTGCACGACACGCTGGTCCAGCCGCACATCGTCGATCCGCAGCCCGCGCAGCTCGTTCGTCGACATACACGTCTGGAGAGCCACAATGCTGTACTGATAAATAAACTGCCAGCGGTTTTTGCTTCCTGCCACCTCCAGCCAGCGATATTGCTCCTCCGGCGTCAGCGCACGCTGAATATCGCTTTCGACTGCAGAGACGAGCTGGAAATCATCATCCCCGCGATACCTCCGGCCCGGCTTGCCATCACCCTCCTGCCAGACTCCCGCTTCGCGGAGCATGCGCAACAGCATGCCTACTTCCTTGCGAATGCGATTCGCGCCCGCCTGACGCTCCCATCGACCGTCTTCGCAGAACGCGCGGTCATGTTGATAGGCGTAGAGATGTTCTTTCCGGATGCTGGCAAGTGGCATGCCCGTGAAAAACTTTGCCAGGGCGCGCGCATACTGACGATAGTCCCATTCGGTTCTTTCGCTGATATAGTGCGCGTCGCTCAACAGCGTCCGGTGTCTCAGAATCCGTCGTGCAATCCAGATTTCAAACGCTTCTTCAAACGCCAAGGCAGGTGAAAGTAAAGCAGAGCCCATATGCAACCGTGCGCACGCCGTGCACATAACGTGTCCCGGCGTGTGTCCCTCTTTGGTGTGAACACGCGCCCACGATACACCCTTTTCTTCATCCTCAAAAAACGAAAGTTGCATAGACAACTCCCATTTTTCCTGAAATGGGAAACGCGCCCGGAGGGCACACGGAGGTGCACTTTATGTGTCCTCAAAAACCCTTACATTTGAGCCATGCCATCCGGCCGCCTCGTTCGCATTCACATCGCGCTCACGCCTCGCCAGATCCGGGCCCTCGACGATCTAGGAAAGAAGCTCCTGCTGGACCGCACCAATACCATGCGTCTGGCACTCGCCCGCCTGGTCGAAGAAGAATCCAGACCGAAGCCTCCGGCCATATCGAACGTAGCACAAAAGCATGATTTGTAGCACAAATAATACAATTCATTACTAAAGTTTTGCATTATTCGGATTTCGGTGTACATTTCCGCCATGATGCGAAAGACTCCCGGAACCACCTCCATTCGCTGGAACGAGCAGGATCTGCGGCTGATTGAGCAATTGAAACGGAAAAAAGGGATTACGAAAACCAGTGAGCTAGCCCGCGAAGGCCTCCGCGCTCTGGCTGAAAAGGAAGGACTGACGCTGTCCAGAGGGACTAAGTCCTGAAACAATCTGGGCAGTCCAGGGGATAACGGTTTCTTTTTACGGTGCCGTGGCAGGTGGGGATTCGACGGCTTTCCCTGCTCCGTCAATTGCAGTGACAAAGAGCTGGTACGTCGCTATGTCTGGGGGAGCATACTGCATCTGGGTCAGCGACAATGACACCGATAATCCATTCGAGTCGGTGAGTTTATATCCAGTCAGACACCACGTCGTCACCGTGGCGCTGCATTCAGGGACACCAGGATTGCCGTTGCCCGTCCACGTCAGTGTGGGAGCAAGCGGCGGTGTAGGAGCGGATGAAGACGGACATCCCGTCAGCCCCAGCACCGCCAGCCCTAGGATGAAGAGCCGAGTCATTGCAATGTCGCCGTAAACCCGGTCGGTGGGCTGAGCGTCGAGTTGGTAACAGTGACGGTAGCCGGATCGGACGTAACAGCGTTTCCATTCGCGTCCACACCGTTTAGCACTAGTGAGTAGCTATGCGACCATCCAAACGGAATGCCCCCTGTTGGGGTATACGTGAATGTCGTGGTGCTGGCTGGAATGGTTGAACTGACGACAGTGTTCAGCGTTGTGTCCGTCAGTGTTGCACTATTGACGCAGGATTTCGTCACGGTAGCTGTGCAGACCGTGTTTGGGTTGATCCACGTGAAGGTTACTTCCGTGGCAGCATAAGCTGATAATGGAAGGACGAGAAAGATGACGAATAATGCGAGTTTTTTCATGATGAACTCCTGTTTTTTTGATTGAAAGTTTGCCCGAAAAAATCATTCGATCGCGCCAATTGTGGGGGGATTGGGACGTGGCGCGCCATTGAAGTCCACCGTAATTCCCGGGACTGCGATCCCCTTGCCGGTCACATTGTTTGTGACGGCGGGAGCCATATTGCCATAGCCATAGGCGTGCAGGGTCTCGTCAATCAAGCCGGGATCAGCACAGACTGCTGCGCTCTCTCCAGCCTGAGGGCATGAGGTCTTTGCGCCATAGGTGGCATTGTTCGTCCAGCTCGCCCCCGGATTGGTCAATGCTTTCAGGTCTGTGTTTGAATAGAGCACAGCCGGATTTTGGCCATGAGCGACGTTCAGGTAGCCGATAAATACATTGTTGTTGTAGAGCATCGTATTCGTCGGGCCCGTGTCCGAAGTCGCATATTCCACCTCGATCCCGAGGTATCCTCCCGTAATCAGGGTGTTGTTCTGAAAGACCGTCGGCTGTCCCGGCCAGGTCACAACAGCCACAGCCTCGTTTCCACCTCGGCAAACATCGGCCAGATTGTCGCCGGTCGTCGCCGGCCTTCCCGGAATCGCCTGCTGGATGGCTGCACAATTTCCGACGATGAGGCTGTTCTGGATTGTCGAGACTGCGCCCACCTTCAGTTGCTGCCCTTCGTTGCCGAACGCAAGCACGCGCGTATAAGCTACTGACGTCCCGGGCCCATTCACGTGAAGCGCATCCAGGCCATCCTGCGTGTTGTAGCTCACAATGCCGTTGTCGAAGTGAATCTGCCAGCCAGGCGCGGGACTCACAGCCGTCGTCGTTCCGAATCCATCCCCATAGCCGCCCGTCGAATCGTCGCGGCAATTGTCGTACGGCACCGCATCGACGATGGGATACTCTTCTGCGCAGCCATTCCAACTGATGTTGAAGTTTTCAACCAGCATCGTCCCCACACCGGTCGTTCCGTCTCCAGGATCGGCGTTCCAGCCGGCTCCGCCGTTGCCCAGAATCGCAAGGTCCGTCGCAACAAACCCCGTGCCCGGCGGTCCGCCAATGCCTGAATAAGCAAGCCCATGCACCCGCACGTCGGCTAGCGTGATGTTCGTGGAGTTGGTATAGAGCCAGATCCCATTGGTTGCATAGTCCTCAGTCGCCGCACAGGCACCTACGGAGCGGCTGCAGCCGGAGAAGTCGGTCAGGTCCAGGCATTGCACGTCCACGTAGGAGGTGCTTTTCAGGTTCAGCAGGTAATAGAGCCCCGTGCCTCCATGAAGCTGCGTGCGCGCCGATTGGCTGGAGCAGGCCGCGTAGTTCTCACCGAGAATGCGTGTGTGCTTCGCTGCTGTCCCGGCAGGGATGGGAGGATTGTAGGAATCGGCAGCATCGCCCGCCAGTCCCCAACACACATTGGTCGAGTCGCAATAGGTGGTCTGGGTCGGGGGCGCAGCTCCGAGACGATAGCTGACGCCGGTCCCTATTGAGCCACGAACAATGACCCAGTCGCCGCTCTTGATGATCCATCCCCACGCCGGGAAAGCCGAACCATTCGCGTAGGTGCCATCTTGATACAGATAGCGATAATCATTGAACGCGCAGTGTTGATTCACGCCTGAACCGGGATATGGCGCGTCGCCGAGGCCGTCGCATTGACCACTGGTCACATTCGAACTGTAGCGCGTGCCTCCATCCGGCCTCACGTACCAGCAGGTAATGCCCGCAGGACATGCCGCTGGCGTCGTCGAGCCAGAGGTTGCGCCACTCGAAGATGACGAAGAGCCAGACGAAGATGCGGTCGAGCTGGAGGACGACGAGCTCGAAGAAGCAGAAGACGATCCGGACGAAGACGTGACCGTGCCGGACGAGCTGGGCGCGCTCACCACAGTGCAGCTCGATCCCGCAGCCGGACAGTTGTAGGTCACGCCGTTGACAGTGACAGTGATGCCCGTCCAGGTGACGGGTGCGGGCGCAGGCATGGAAGCACTCTGCGCCATCATGAACGCAAAGAGGAGGATAGAAAACAAGTTCATTGCCCTTTTCCTTTCTCAGTTCACTTCGCAGTGAACGGTGTAGCCGTGATAGTCCTTGAGTGCGGCAAAGGTGACTTCAGCCTCGCCGTCAGCGGAGATGCCCGTCACGCGTTTCTGGCCGCTCGCCTTCACGACGCAGGCCGTAGCGATGCCGCCGATGTTGCGCAGATGCACGGTCAGCGTGACATAGCGGGAGATGGGCGAGGCAGCAACGGTGCCCGTCGTCTGCACGTGCGGATAGGAAACCGACGCAAACACGCTGCGCGTCAGCAGCCAAAGGAAGAGAAGACACAGGGCCGCGAGGCCGCTAATATTGCGGACAATTCTCATAGAGAGATTTCCTTTTTCAGTGAAGTGGGCTAATTCATTACGGCTTGAAAGCTGCGATACCTGTCTGTTGATTTCCTGCTGAAGATTGCGAAACGGAGTCTGAATAAGTACCCGTCACCTGCGTAGATGACCATGCGGCCCAGCCGGACGATGCCGGAGTTCCTGCAATTAGCGTCCATCCATTCGCTTCTGCAATTGTCCCGGAACCATATCCCACCGTAATCAAAAGGTCATTTGTTCCCGTTGTCGTGATGTTGCCGGAGCTATAAGATCCACTCGCCCTGAATGTCATTCCAGGCGAATTAGCGACATCAAAGGGTGTTGTGGCATTTGCTCCGTGCACCTCATGAATCGTCGCTGCTTCGACAAACCCGCCGCCACCGGGAGTGATCGTAACCGTATTCGCGCCGCCTGCAATCGACTTGGCGACATAGATATCCAGATTGAACGATGCGCTTGTATAAACCTTCGTGTAGGTATTGCTTTGGCTGTCAGTAACAGTGGGCGAAGAATTATCGCCTATGGACATTACAACGATGTCATTGCCTGCCGTGTTATTTGCGGAAAAGGCGATGCTGAACGGGCTCGTGCGGGTCGAGTTCGCAGCCCCAGTGGACTGGACGAGAGATGGCGCTGCAAGCACTGTAGAAAGAGATATCGAGCCGGGAGTGCTGTTCGAGGTGGCCCAATTGGCGACGACCACATCAGATGTCGACAATGAAGACGTAAGGGATACATTGACGCCAGAGGCACTATAAGCTGTGCTTGGGCGAAGGATGTCTCCATTTACAAACACAGACAACGAACCCGTCAGCGGAGTAGATCCCAGCGTGATCTTGTTATTGCCAGAAGATGCCACCGCATCACCCTGACCAAAATAGAGTGACGCGCTTCCATTGGATGCGGAAGTAACGCGGCCCTTAGCATCAACGGTGATATTCGCACTCGTGTAGCTTCCAGCAGTTACACCGGAACTCGCGAGCGTTGCCGCCTGACTGCCCGATCCCGGGCCCGCATTCACGTCTCCAGTGAGCTGTGTGATGCCCGAACTACCACCGCCGCTTATCCCGACTAATTGCCAATTAGTGCCATCGAAGACGAGGGCCGCAATCTGCCCGGCAGCGAGATCGCCGCTTGCCAGTGAGGTCGAGCCTTGCTTTTTGATCGAAGTAGCTGTTCCACCATTCACTGCAAGAGTAGAAGCACCAGTGTTTGCATTCGCAATCTTGATGACCACGATGCTGCCCGCTATGATCGTCGGCGCTGGCGAGAGAGTCACCGCATAAGCGTTTGCGGTGCCCGTATCGGCTCCATAGATATAACCCTGCTGCTGCGCAGCCGTTATGGTGCCGCGAGCCGCCAAATCCGCAACCAAGCCTTGTACCTGCGACTCATGGAACTGCTGCTGTGCATACACTGGCAGGCAGAGCAGGAAAGCCAATGCGATTTTAGTAACGATAGTCTGCAATGAGATTGTCTCCTACAGAGGGTGTGAAAGTTACCGGGGTGATTGCAGTCCCGGAGAGGGTAAAGTCCGTGGCGTAGCGCTGTCGCGCACCTTGCCAATAAAGCTTCAGACTCGAAGCCGGATTCGGCGTGTGCGCCAGAGCTGGAATCGTAGGACCTGAAGTCACAATGAGAATTTCGTTGTCAGCAAATGAACTAGGAACCTCCCACGTCCCATCTGCCTTCAGAAACTTTCCGGCCGCCGCGTCTCCTGAACCCGGAGGAGGCACGGTTCCTGCCGTACCGCCGCTGCCACTGTCCCCAACCATGCGCTTGGGATAGGCGCTGATGGACTGCTGCGGCGTCGCATCGTCGCTCTGGAAGACGACGTTCTGATCTCCCGTCGGCGCCGCCGGCGCGGTTCTATTCAGCAGGATTGCTGTCGTCGGCTCGCTCATTGCACCTGTACCGTCTGCGGCGCGGGCCAGCCGCCTGCGAGGATCTGCGTCGCGCTCCCGCCGGGCAAAGCCAGAATCGCGCCCAGATAAGTGTTTCCCTGTACCCCAACCAGCGAAGTCGACGTGCTGGCTGTCGCCGCCAGCGTTGGACTGCCGCTCTCACCCTGCTGCGCTGAGTCAGCAATCGTGACGTAATACCACGTCGGCGAGCTAGGCGTCGGGATCGTCAACGTACGCGCTGCATAATTCACGGTCGTCGAACCAAACGTCGCAGCCGTGGACGCAACCGCGATGGAAGTGGCAGTCGGCTGCGTCAGCGGGAACTGCGGATTGATGCTGTAGCTCGATTGCAGCGAGTTGGGCGCGGCCGCCAGCGTGTTGTCCACCTCGACCCAGTTGCCCGTGGCACCGGTCGTCGAGCGAAGGCTGCGGATGCGCACGTCGTAATATGTCCCTGCGACGATGCCATTGGTGATATATGCAGCCGTCTGGGCAACGCTCACTGTTCCATCGTCCACCCAGTTCCCCGAGGCATGGACCGCATGCTGAATCTGGATCTGGGTCGTGATCGCGTCTGGAGGCGCGCCCCAACTGAGCGCCAGCCGCGGCACCACGGTGACGCCATCGGTAGAGACGACATAGGCGTTTCCAGTCACCGTCAGACTGGTAGGGTCCGAAGGTGCGCGCGGAGATGTACTCGGCCCCGCGCCCGCTGGCAAGTCGTAGGGAGTCAGCTCGTCAGTCGAAGGCGTCCACGTATAGACACTGGAATCCGTCTCCTGCACACCGAGGTCGATGCGGACGGCCGGGGCCTCCCCCTCCGATGCGCCCGCTTCCACACGAAAATGGGTTGAGACCACCTCCAGAGCTTTGTTCGTCCAATTCAGTTCCGGAAAGCTGAAGCTCATCACGTCGCAGGGCTGCATCTGCCACGCAGCGAGGCTCATGGAAAACGTTCCGCTGCCCTGCTGGCGATTGCGCAGCAGCGTGATCTTGGCCACGCGTTGCGCCTGGCTCACGGAAAGCGTCGTGCGCAGCGCGAGTTCTTTGGGCAAATAGGCCGCGCCTGCGGCCCACCATGTCGAGCCAGCAGCGTTGGGGGTCTGATTGGTATTGCTCGCCTGTAGCGACTTCCATATCCCGCCGCTGTAGATGACCACGTCCCCCACGCTGTAGGTCGTCGCCGACGACCATGCGCCCTCGACGCCACTGTCGTCCTCCAGCCACGCATCGCTGGCAAAGCCGTGGCGCACGTCCTCGGCATACTCAGGAAAGTTCGTAGGCTGGAAGGCAAAGGGGAAATTGTTCTGCAATCCGCCGTTGTACCAGCCATTCGAATCGTAGAGATTGCCCGCAACGTTATAGGGGTAGTTCGGCGCTATATACGTCCCGCGCACCCGGTTGTAGAGGTCGCGCAGGCTGCGGTTCTGCGTCCACGTCATCGGCCCCGTCAACGCGCTCTTGTCGAAGGTGAAGCTCGGCGCGGTCCAGGCTGCGGGCCAGATGTACCATCCGCCGCCAATCCTGCTCAGACGCCCTGCGGCGCCGGGCATCATCGTGTCGAGCACGTCCCCGGGCCCGATGCCCGCATCGCAGACATAGTCGCAGCAATAGCGCGATTCCGTGCCGCCACCGGCAAGCGTTACCTGCTCATCGCAGATATTCGCGGCGGCAACGAGCTGGGCGTTCGCGCCAGGGTCGGTATAGACCGTGGCATCACCAAGCCCCCACGTCGGATCGGCAATGACGTCGGCAACCTGAAGCGCCCAGTTATTCGTAAACGCATAGGTGCTGGTGCGCGGATCGAAGATGTTGTTCTTGCCCCGTACCGTCAGCCTTATCTCCGGCGCGGACGGGAAGACGTTGGGGTTGTATTCAATCTTGAGATAGATGTAGCAGCACCCGCCCAGATAGGGCGAGCGCGAGCCCACCGCAGCCCACTGCGGATCATTGGCCGTCATGCCGCTGATCACATCTCCATCGGCCTGGTCTCCCCAGCGCGCTTCGCAGTAGATGCCGCTGTGCCCTGTGCCTCCGAAGTTGTAATGCTGTCCGTCCGGGCCAGTGTAGGTATTGTTGTCGGCAACGCCGCCGAAACCAACACCATTGCGCACGCTGTAGCCGGGCCCGCTGCCCAGCCAGTGGACCTGCCGTCCGTCCAGATAGAGATTTTCCAGCGCATCGACCTCATGGCCAGAGAGTACGATGATGAAGTTGTATTGGTCGTGCGAGCTGCCCGTCGTGCTCTGATAGACCGTCACACCGCCCACGCGCTGGGTGCCGCGAATAATCTGGCGATAGGCCGCCGGCTGCCGCGTCGTGATGTTCTGCCCGCGGTTGGAGAGCAGCGCACTGGCAATCGCACCCGCCTCCATGCTGATGCCGCCGATCGCGAGCGAAGCCATCAGCTTGTCGTAGTACGGCGATCCAACGAGCGCGGGATCGAAGAAAGCAGCCGCACCCATCCCGACTGCACCCGCAAGCATGGCCGCGCCTTCGATTGCCTTCGACATAGAGAGAAGCGTCGCCTTCCTTTACGCTGCTTTTTTGCTGGTCACCGCATCCGGGCAGCGGTGATCGTCGAAGAGATGCACAAACCGTCCGCAATAAGGGCAGCTCAGTGGAGGAAGCAAAATCACCCGCGCCCGCTCCGGTTTGGTTTGCACCTGCGTCATACCTTCCATGCCCGCTGCACGGCAGTCAGGGGCAGCCGCACCGCACCTTGCTCTGCCACCGAAATCACATCGCGGCCATTCAGGTGCACGATGCCCGCAATCAACTGACCGGCGTTCTCCACCACGATCAGATCGCCGCGTTTCGCCATCAGGGGCAGCGGCTTGGCTGCCTTGTCCACCCACTCCGTCAAACCGTACTTCGTCGCGCACCATGCGGCCGCATCGGCCACCGTCGAGCCGCCGCTTAGCGAATGAATCAGCGCAAAGGCGCTCTTCGCATCGCTATATTTGCCTCGAAAATCCGCAGCCAGGTCGACGCCCGTCATAGCCTGAATCGCATCCGCCGTGAAGAGACAGCAATCGTTCTTTCCCCATGCAAACGGCATCGTCCGGCGCGCCACAAAGAACTGATCCAGCGCGACCGTGTCCCAGTTGTCAACTCGCTTCAGTGGCATACAACCATCCATCGCGCCCGTGCTGGCGCTCCGCTTCGATGTGTTCCGGCAGCATCGCCAGCCGCGCCGCCGACGCTGCAAAATGCGCCTTGCGCTCGTGCTTGAACTGGCGCAGATATTCCACACTCTCCGCATGCGCCTTGTCCCTGAGCGGCTGATGGTAGATCAGCGCCCACGCGGCCACAGCCATACAGAACTTGCCCGCCAAAGTCTCCTCGGGCTTGTACCACGCAAGCTTGTGGGTTGCAACGAATTCGCAGTCGCCCCCTTCCGGACGAGGCGCATCCGCAGGGACCACAATCGCGCACGCCGCACAGTGATACGTCAGACCAGCAGGCAACGGCCCGTCCTCCAGCGGAGGGAGCCCATATTTCACGCGCAGCAGACGGGCCTTGTGGATGGGCGAGCGCTCCAGGGCGATCCGCTTTTCCAGCATGGCCAGAGCTTTCTCTTCCATCAGTTCCCCCAGATCACCGCAATATCGTTCTCGATCTCCACCCAGTCAAAGCCGCTGTCGTCCGGATAGTTCACATTCTGGTCAGCCGATGTGTAGCGCCGCCCCGAAGCGCGGCCCAGATCGAGCAGCCGGCTCTCCAGGGCCAGCGTGATGCTGATCGTGTCTGCGCTCAGATTTAGTGTCGGCTTATCGATGATCCCGCGAAAAACCTGATAAGTCGCCAGCACAGCGGTTCCGCTCATCAGGCCAAACCATAGAATCGCCGGGGCCTGCGCGCGAATGTCCGAAAGACACTCGGTGAGAAAATCCGGCGACTGCCCCAGCATCTTTTCTATCCCGCTCAGCGTCACCGAGGTGCCGTCCGCCTGCACGCTGATGCCTTCGGAGATGCCGCCGATACTGGCCAGCGATCCCACACCCGCGTAGTTCTGTCCCCCATAGGACAGGGTGCCGACCCCGGACCATACATACCGCGTCGCGCTGCGAAAGGTCAGTTGCGCCAGAAAGACTGGAACAATCAGCCCATCACTCAGCGCCGAGGCAAGCTGGCTGGCAAGGTCGCGTCCCATTAGCGGTACTCCTCAAACGCAAACGAGAGTTTCGAAAGCAGCGTGATATCGGCGCTGGAGGAGCGCTTGTTCTGTGCCAGGCGGAAGAGACCCTTCGCGCCATTCAACGTCAAGCCACCATTGTCGATTCCCGGCGTCGCAGTAGCTGTGCCTGATCCATCTGAAACCGATACCGACGTAGTGGACGGGAGCGCCCATGCAACGCCCTGTCCGCCCGGGACAGTAAATGGAGCTGGCATCAGAGTGTCCGTCGCCGGCGTTGCGCTTGTGTAATAGACCGCAAACCCAACGCCCGTCACCGTCATGCTGTCGGTAAGCCCCGTCTGGTTCAGTGAGCTATTGATGGAGACTGCTATCTCCTGACCATTGAGCACGGAAAGTAGTGTTCCAATGCTCGTGCTGTAAAACTCCGTACTGGAGAAGCTGGCGGCAGGGCTTGGCCCGCTTCCGGGGTTCCCATAGGGCTGGCTGAACCAGGAAGCACCAGCCATGCCTCCGCCAAGCGTGTTCCAGTTGATTCCGGGGCCATAGCCCAGAAATTGATCGCAGCCATCCTTGACGCCACTGGCGATGATGACGGGGTAGATGCCCTGAATCACCGCATCAGGCGGCAGCGGCGTGTTCGATGGCAGCGCAAAATTACTCCACAGCGCCCACGAAACCTGCGATCCGAGCGAGCTCGTCGAAGTCCGCGTAATCGAACCAGCCGCATTCAGCCAGCGGGCCGAAGTCCCCGTCGCCGCAGGCTGCTCACGAAGCGAGGGCCAGATGGGAATAATCGCATTTCCATTGCTGTCCGCAGTGACGTCGTCGAGCACGCGGTACATCCGGTACTGCACCTCGATCCAGTCGCCGCGCCGCAGCACATTCACCGCATTCGCCGTCCAGCCCTTGGTGGCGAGCATCTGGCTCCCCGCGGCATTCCCGCCCGGTTGCGTGTTGTCCACCATGGGCGAGCCCGCGCCGCTGCCTCGAATCGTCGGTCGCAGCGGATCTGAAAGCTGAAAGGCAAGCGCGCTGCCGCGAAGCTGCATCAGAAACGCTTCCCAGTCGTCCGCCTGCGCCACCGTCAGCGGAGGCAGCTCCGCAGTACCCCCCAGCATGTCCGCGCCAAACCATTGCTGCGTCTGGCTTTGCCCGGTAAACACGCTGCGCACCCGTGCTACGGAGTCAAGATAGTTCCACTCCACACGCCTCAAGCCAGGTGCAGAAGGCAAAGCAACCACGCTCACACTCTGGCCCCCTACGGTAATGGTCGAAATCGACACAAATTCCTCACGATTTTACTTGACACATTATTAGAGTGCGCTAAACTTGGTTTACTCTTACACATTATTATAATGTGCAAAAGTAAACGAGGCGTAATCATGGCGCAAATCATTCATCAGCATGTACTTGCTATCTTCCACTCGATATCCCCAGCGCACTTCATTCTGGTCTATATCCTGGTAGCGCTCACGATCTGCTGGACAGCCGCCAGAAATCTGAATCGCTGAACAGAAAAGGTTCCCACCTTGGCGACGTTCGCCATTTACACTGCCGGGAGATGCCCTTGAGCGACTACCCAGAAGATGAGATCGTTGCCGAAGCGTTCCGCATTCTGCGCGAACGCCGGCGCTCGGCAAAGCCAAAGAACCTGAAGCCGTGCCCAAAGTGCGGCAAGCTCTTCGGCGTACGCGAGATGCGCATCCACATTCCTCGCTGTGAACTAAAAGAGGGTATATGAACGTTTCTTCAAACCAACAAGACTATCCAGAATTGATGGCCTGGCCAAATTGCTCGACTCCAGACTGTCATAACAAGGCTTGCGCAAGCCGCAACTCAAAAGAAGATTATCCCCTTGACGCAAGGTGGTCTCCAATGAGACCATCCGGGGGATGCAGAGTTCCATTGCCTACATGCGACAGTTCTTCGCTACGTTCCTGCACGAAT